>CAURUA010000005.1:0-60293 GCA_963528045.1 uncultured Campylobacter sp.
CTCGCACGATCGGCTTAAATTTAACCGCTCGCGGCGTGTTGATGAAAATCATTGCTAAATCGAGGAATTTTGCCTAAAATGGGCGAAATTTCAAAGCAAGGAGCGGCGGTGGAGCAAATTTATCCTTACGTGCAGATCGTCCATCTCATCTGCGCCATTATCTTTTTAGGCTACATATTTTTCGACGTCATGATTTTTTCGCGGCTTAAAGGCGCGCTGGGCGCGGATTTTGAGCGCGTTAAAAAAGCGATCGGCTCGCGCGCGATTAAGATCATGCCGGTTTGCCTTTTTACGCTGATAATTACCGGCGGAATGATGATGAGCCGCTGGGTCGGGAGCGCTAACGGCGGGTATTTCGGCACGCCGCTTCAAAAAATCTTTATGCTAAAAGTCACGCTCGCGCTCATCATCGCCGTGTGCGTAGCGATAAATTTAAGTTGCCGCGCGATGGGAAGGCCCGCGCCTGAGTTTTTACGAGCAAATATCCATAAAATCGCCTTTGTATTCGGCTTCATCATAGTACTTTGCGCCAAACTGATGTTTGTAGTATGATTTATGGCGCAAAATTTAGCACTGGCGGCGTGACTTTTATCGCGAAATTCCGCAGCGTGGCACAGATTTAATTTTGCCTACTTTATAGAATATGACGCTTGCTAAAAATTTTAAAATTTCGTTTTGCTGGGCGGAGCGTATAAATTTAAGAATTTTGAATTCCACTATGTCTGCGCTAAAGCGCGAAATTTTAAAATTTCACTCCTTTTTTGTGCTGTTTTGCCAAATGCAACCTGCAAGATTTGATCTCATGAAATTTTAAAATTTCATCGCGAGTTTTAAAGCGCTCATAAAATTTCTCACCCAATCCTACTCTGAAAATTTTGTAAAATTTTGTGGCTTTAAAATTTTGCAAAATTTTAAATTCTATCGCTAGGATGCGGACGAAAATTCTAAAAGAAGCTTGCGCAAAATCGAAGCAAACAATGAAAAAGCGAATTTATTTGGCGACTTTACTTACTATTTAATAATCATTAAAGATATAAAAAGCTAAAATTGCTTTTCGCCTGCGGGCGAATTTAATGTCTGCTTGCCATTCGCGCGGGATTTTGAGGTTTTCCGTAGCCGTGGCAATGGTTTTGAAATTATTTATGAGAAAGGAAAAAGGATGAAGAAATTTCTCTTAGGTCTGCTTGTCGCAGCTTTGGCTAGTAGCGCGCTTTGCGCAAGATCGCTCTCCGAGATCAAAAGTAGTGGAGTGCTAAGAATAGGCGTTTATGACGCACAGCCGCCTTTTAGCAAGATAGAAGACGGCGTGCATCAGGGCTTTGAGGTCGATATGGCAAATGCCATCGCCAAAGATATGCTTCCATCAGGCGGAAAGGTGGAGTTTACCTCCGTGCTTGCAAATCAGCGTATAAAATTCCTACAAGAAGATAAGGTGGATGCGGTTATCGCAACTTTTACCGTAACTCCGGAGCGCGAGAAGCAGATCGATTTTACGACCCCATATTTTAGTGTCAATATAGGCATTTTAACCCGCATCGAAGATAAGATTAAATCTTTAAATGAATTGCAAGATAAAACTATTTTAGTTCTTAGCGGCGGTACCGCAGAAACATACTTTGAAAAACAAGGCTATAATATCGCCAGATGCGATAACGCAAACGCCTGCTATAAGGCGCTAAAAGCCGGACAGGGCGACGGGTATGCCGACGATAACCTAGTCGTGCTAGCTTATCCGGTATTAGATAAAAAGGTTGAAGTAAATATCAAAAATTTAGGCACTTCGGATTTCTTAGCCATCGGCGTGAAAAAGGGCAATTCGGAGCTTTTGGATTTTCTAAACGGCGAGCTAATCAAGCTAAGCAAAGAGGGCTTTTTCAAAAATTCGTTCGATAATTTCATCGAGCCTTACTACAAAGGAACTGCAGAGAAAAAGTATTTCTTGCTGGACGATCTTTATAGCTTGCTGTAATTTTTAAAAAGGGGGACGCTATGAAAAAGATAATCCTAGCATTGATGCTGGCTGCGTGTTCGCTTTTTAGCAACACTTTGACTCAAATCAAAGAAAAAGGGGTTATTCGCATCGGTATAGATGGCTCGTCTCCGCCGTTTAGCGTCGCTAAAGCTGGCGAATATAGCGGGTTTGAGATACTCTTGATCGAAGGGCTTGTTAAAGAAATTTTCGGTGATAAAGGCAGCAAGATACAATATGTCGTAACGGTAGGTGATGACCGCATAAAAGCGGTACAGGACAACAGAGTCGATTTAGATATCGCGCTTATCTCGGTTACGAAAGAGCGCGAGAAGCTGGTAGATTTCTCCGATCCATACTTTAGCGTAAATATCGGCGTGCTAACTCGTAGCGACGATAATATCAGAAAGGTCTCCGATCTAAACGGAAAGACTATACTGGCGCAGCCCGGCACTACTGTGTTTGATTACTTTACGAAACAGGGCTATAACGTAGTACCGTGTGCAAGCGCGAATGAATGCTTTAATGACCTAAAATCGGGCAAGGGCGACGGATACGGCGATGATAATCTACTTGTATTTGCTTATGCCGTAGTCGATTACAAGGTTGAGGTAAATATCAAGAATTTAGGCTCGACGGACTTCCTGGCCATCGCGGTGCAAAAGGGCAATACTGAGCTGCTTAACGCGGTAAATGCGGGACTAATTGAGCTAAGTAAAAAGGGTTTTTTTACAAAAATTTTTGATGAGAGTATTGAGCCTTTTTATAAAGGCACCATTGATAAAAAGTATTTCTTGCTGGACGATCTTTACAGCTTGTTTTAATTTAAAGTGGCGATGGATGGAATTCTATTCGCTGGCAAAATTTTAGTAAAATTTAAAGGAATTTTATGAAAAAGATTATATTTGCGTTGTTAATCGCTTCGTGTTCGTTATTTGCTAACTCTTTAGCGCAGATCAAAGAAAAAGGGCTCATTCGCATTGGGATAGACGGCTCACTACCGCCACTTAGCGTCTCTGAGGACGGAAGATATAGCGGTTTTGAAATTTCGCTTATCGAAGAGCTCGTGAAAGAAATTTTCGGCGATAAGGGCGGCAAAATCGAATATGTCGTAACTCTAGGCAACGACCGTATCACAGCCGTGCAAGATAACAAGGTCGATTTGGATATCGCAGCCATCACGGTTACGAAAGAGCGCGAGAAGCTAGTGGATTTTTCAAATCCCTACTTTAGCGTAAATATCGGCGTGCTAACTCGCACCGACGATAATATAAAAACCGTAGACGATTTACAAGATAAAGAAATTTTAGCAGAGCCCGGCACTACGGCTTTTGATTATTTTAATAAGGAAGGCTTTAAAGTTATCTCATGCGCTAGTTCGAGCGAATGTTTCCACGCGCTAAAATCCGGTCGCGGCATCGGCTATGCGGACGATAATATGGTAGTTTTGGGCTATTCGGTCGTAGATCGCAAGGTAGAGGTAAATATCAAGAATTTAGGCACGACGGACTTTTTAGCTATCGCGGTGCAAAAAGGCAACGATGACTTGCTAAATGCCTTAAACGACGGGCTTGTCAAGCTCAGCAAAAACGGCTTTTTCAAGAAAATTTTTAACGACAGCATCGATCCTTTTTACAAGGGAAAGGCTGAGAAAAAATATTTCTTGCTAGATGATCTTTATAAAATGTTTTAATCCAAAGGACGAAATATGAAAAAAATTCTACTAAGTATTTTGCTAGGTGCTGGCACGCTTTGCGCTAATTCCCTAGCAGATATCAAGCAAGCAGGCGAAATTCGCATAGGCATGCAAGATTCCCAGCCTCCGTTTAGCTTCGATGATAACGGCACGCTGAAGGGCTTCGAGGTTGACTTGGCAAACGAGCTGGTTAAAAATCTATTCGGCAATAAAAAGATCAAAATCGACTTTATCGCCGTAGCGTCTAAAGATCGCGTTCCCTCGCTGGAGCAAAACAAAGTCGATCTCATCGTCTCCAAGCTTACCGTCACAAAAGACCGCGTTCAGAAAGTCGATTTTTCTTACCCGTATTATTCAGTGCAGATCGGCGTGCTAAGCCGTAAGGATGATAATGTTTCAAGAATCGATCAGATCGCGCATAAAAAAATTCTAAGCGTTAAAGGCACAACTGCCGAGGAGCACTTCAAAAACGCGGGCTATGAGATTGCGACATGTGCCGACGCGAATGAGTGCGTCGCTAGGCTAAAGGCTGGCGAAGGCATAGGCTTTGCCGACGATAATACGGTCGTGCTCGGATACGCTAGAAACGACGCCGCGCTTGATGCGAAAATCATCAACCTCGGCAAGGTAGATTATATCGCCGTCGCCCTATCTAAGGGCAATACTGAGCTGCTTGATGCGGTTAATAGCAGCCTAGTAAAAATGTATAAAGCGAAATTTTTCCATAAGGCTTTTGACGAGGATATCAAGCCATACTACGGCGGCAAGATCGATAAAAAGCACTTCACGCTCGATGAAGTTTATAGCCTGTTTTAAATTTAGACGTATTTAAAATTTTAAGGCGCCCTTTGGCATCCAAACATACGCGCAGCTGCGATATTTGATCGCAGTTCGCTTTTGCCGCCAAGGCTTCGGTGGCATTTATAATTTAAATTCCGTATTTTGCAGGTCCGGTTGCGATACAAAATTTTATGAGATTTTGATATGCAGTTGCGAAAGAGTGTAGCTTCTAAAAGATGGTCGGTCGTGCAAATTCCTAATCCGAGTAGTAAAATTTTATATCCTTTTTCAGTTGCATCGGCAATATATTAAATTTAGTCCTAAAAATTTTAGAAAAATGCGATAAATTATTGTATCCGACCATTTTGGCGGCTTCGTTTACGCTGATTTGATCTAGACTCAATAGCTCTTTTGCAATCTCAAGCCGTTCATTTGTCAGCATCGCATAAACGCTCGTGCCGAAATATGCTTTAAAATCCTTTTTTAGTGCAAATTCGTTCGTGGCGCAAAGACGAGCGAGTTCTTTAATGCTAGGTGGATTTTGCATATTTTCGAGTAATATTTTCTTTGCTTTTTGAACTGTTTTTATGCGATTTTCATCAAGACTAAGCGCATTTTCGGGCTCATTAAATTTATGAAAACTTCTATAAAGCATCTCTAAAATTTTACTTTCCATAAAAATTTCGCGTATTTTGCCGTCGTATATCGCGGCATTTTCGAGCTCTTTGAGAATAATATTTTGCACGGCGCTTGCTTTAAATTTCTTCATGCAAACGGCTTGATCTAAATTCAAATTTTTTAAAATTCCCAGCTCATTTGCAAAAGCGGTGCTAAGCGCTATGCATGAGCTTTTATAGTGTTTATTTTCAAGCTCGTGAACGCCACGCAATTTGCTTTGCATAGTTCCGAGCCAAAACTCACCTTTATTCAAAACGAATTGATCTTTATCCGATCTGAAGCAGATAGGATTTTCGCCCGTATTGAAAAATAAAAATGAATAGCGGCTGCCCCGTTCGTGGCGATGCAAAAGGAAATCTCTGCAAATTATATCGCTGCTATAATATCCTATCTCTCCGCCCGTATAAAAAGAGCTAAAGTTGAATTTTATACTTTCGCTTTCAAGCTCGGTTTTGCTATACCTGCATTGCTTGGACGGCTCAATGTCGTTAGATATTTTTTGCAAAAAATCGTCTAAACTTATCTCTTTACTCATCTTATCCCTTTAGCGTTTAAAATAATCCCTCTGCCGTTTAGTATTTCTTGATAATGCATATCTTATTATAGTAAAATGAGTTTAAATTTTAATAAGAAAAGGAGCGTTTGTGCGCGCAATATATAAATTATCGCTGACCGCTGCTATAGCGACAGCCGGGATATCGAGTGAGATAGAAAAACAGGACAAAAGCATAAATTTGGGTGAAATTACCGTAGTCAGTGCTACGGGCTATCGGCAAAATATTCAAGACGCACCCGCTTCTATCTCCGTTCTTACGCAAAAAGAGATACAAAAGCGTAACTATCAAGATATCTCTGCAATGGTAGAGGATTTGCCGAGTGCCTTTACCGCAACGCTAGGTGCTGCATCTAGAAAAGGCATAAGCCTAAGAGGCCTATCTCAAAAATATACAAAAATTTTAATCGACGGCAAGCCTGCAACCAGCGATAGCGCTTATAAAGGATTAAGAAGTATCGGCAGCAACCAGAATTTCTTGCCTCCCGCAAATGCGATAGAGCGTATAGAGGTCGTCCGCGGTCCTATGAGCTCGCTTTACGGCAGCGACGCTATGGGCGGAGTAATAAATATCATCACCAAGGGCTTTTCAAATGAGCTTAGCGGCAATGTAAACGGATACTATACTTTCGCTAAAAAATCGCAAATAAAAGGTGATTATCAAACGGGTTTTTATCTAAACGGAGCTATCGTCCCAGACGTACTAGGTATCGCACTTTACGGCAGATTTTTTGAAAAGATAGAGGATAAAGAGCCTTATGCGAATAGAAATAATGAAGAGACGAATATGGGCGCAAAACTGATGTATAACGTAACGCAAAACGATGAGGTAACGCTTGATTATCGTAAAGTAAATAATAAATTTAGGCGTACATACGGGCGTACGCGAACAACCTCGGGAGGCAATAACGATATTGCGAAAGAGGATATGAAAGGCTACACCGCAAGCCTGTCTCATCAGGGAAAATACGATAAGTTTATGATAGATAGCTACGCAAATTACGATAGCATGAAAGAAAGCGGCGCCCAGGATCTGCGTCTTAGAACGACTACGCTAAATTCTAAAGGCTCATATTTTTTCGATTCAAATGCTTTGAGTTTGGGCGTGCAATACCGAAGCGAGAGATTAAACGAAGCCGCCACTACCGCAGATGAGGCAAATGTCAAAAGATGGGATTATTCGATCTACGGCGAGGATGATTTTTATCTAACTGATGATTTAACGCTAACCGGCGGAATCAGATATAACCGCGATAAAGACTACGGCGGCCATATATCTCCGCGCGCTTATGCCGTTTATCGTTTAAACGAAAGTTTTTCTATTAAAGGCGGCGTTTCGACGGGATATTCAACTCCGGATATTAAGCAGCGTAGCGAGGGCCTTGCCTTGCCGTTTGCAGGAGGTCAGGGGGCGCAGATCGGCAGAAGCTCTTTAAAGCCTGAAAGCAGCATAAGCTACGAAGGCGGATTTTCTTACGACGATAACGATAAATTTAACTTTAGCGCTACCGCGTTTTATACCGAAATCAAAGATGGAATTTCTACCAAATTAATTTGCCGCCCAAGACAGGGAAATCCTTGCGTGCATAACGGCAAAACTTACAGGCGCGGTATTTGGGACACTATAAATGTCGGAGAAGCCGAGGTTGGGGGTCTAGAGCTAAGTAGCGATTATCAAATTTTAGATAATTTGAAGCTGCATGCAAACTACGCCTATACGAAATCCGAGCAAAAAAACGGGTAGCGAGAAGGGCAAAACCTTAAATAATTTTCCAATCCATTCGGTAAAGCTAGGATTTGATTACGACGTAAGCTCCAAGCTAAACTTATGGTCGCAAATAAATTATTATAGTAGGACGCGCGATAGCCTAAGCTACGATGAGGATATCCGCTCATACACGCTTTTTGATCTGGGCGCGAGCTATAAAGTCACAAAAGACGCAAGTTTAAATTTTACGCTTTATAATATATTCAATGAATTCGTACTAACGCGCTCGGGAAATTACCAAATGATGGTCGTAGACGGGATGAAGGCGCAGGTTGGATTTAACGTGAACTTTTAAATTCGCGGCGCATAAATTTCGTCTGCGGATTTAAAATTTAAGGAAATTAATGGCGATTTTAAAAAGGAAAAAATTTTGGTTCAATGTCCATCTTGTTTTGATGCTTATATGTTGCGTGCCGATCTTAATCGTAGCCCTTAGCGGCGCTATTATCTCGTATCATGATGAGATTATAGATGCGTTAAATCAAAGCAAATCTTTCGTGCGCTCGAGCGGAAAAGACGCTCTTAAGCCCGCCAAAATTTTAAATATTTTCAGAAAAGCCAAGCCCGGTTTTACGCTCAGTTATTATAGGATTCCTCAAAACAAAAACGAAGCGATTAGGCTTTCCGGTACAGATTCTGGCGGCGAGTTTAAATCATATTTTATAGATCCTTATAGCGGTGAAATTACTTCGGAAAACATAGGTGATACGTTTATCGGCGTAGCGCTAAATCTACATACCAATCTAGGATTTGGGCTAAGCAAAAACGAAACTCTGCGGGTAATAGGCAAAAATATCGTGGCGTTTAGCACAATTATGTTTATTTTAGTCTTAATTTCAGGCGTGGTGATCTATTATCCTAGCTTTAGAGGAAAGATTTTACGCGCATTTAGGATAAATTTTAAAGCGAGAGGTTATGCGTTTTTATATAGCTTGCACGGCGCGGTCGGAGTTTTGCTGCTACCCGTTTTGCTTACGATAAGCGCTAGCGGGCTTTATTGGTCATATGATTGGATAGCCAAAATCACCAACAGAGCGCTAGGGGAAAAGGAAATTTTTAGAAAAACGAGCTTTACCGAAGTGCGAGGATTTTCGCTCGAGGATGAAGATAAAATTTTAAATTTGCAGACGGCACTTGATATTTTTAAACGTGAACGCGGTGAGAACTACGAATTCTTTAACATCATCGCTCAAAAAGATGGAGAAAATTTTATGATCTTTTATTTCGATAAAGGCGAAGAGGGCGAAGAGCATATGAACACGATGAGCGTAAACGTTAAAAAGGGCATCTTGCGGCATGCTCGCTATGATGATGCGAAAAGCACCATGCCGCGCCCTTTTGCTATACATAAAGCCGTTTTGAGCGTGCATTCGGGCTACATCTTCGGCGAAGCGGGTAAGTTCTTATTTTGCGTAGCGGCGATTTCAGTGTTATTTTTTATAGTTACGGGATTTTGGATGAGCATAAAAAGAATTTGCAAGAAAAGATAAATCTATGAATTCAAAGCGGAGAGATAGCTTGTCCGCGGCGTAAATTTAAAATTTTATCCGAAGCGGCATCGCTTCTTTTCAGTTAATAAAATTTTATGTGTAGCGCTTTAAAATACTGCGTGCAGAGTTTTTGTGGGCCTTGTGCCGCATCTTGATTTTGTTAAATTTGCTTCGGCGTTTCAACCGCGCTCATTTGCCGTTCATAAAATCCCTAATATTTTGCGCGATCATCTTTATCAGCCGTTTGCGAGCCTCGACGCTCGCCCATGCGATGTGAGGCGTGATGATGACGTTGCGGCGATTTTTCACGCGCAGCAGCGGATGATCCGCTCTCATCGGCTCTGTTTGCAGCACGTCAAGTGCCGTGCGCAAGCCTCGCTCGTCCACGGCGCGAGCCAGCGCGTCCTCGTCCACGATGCTGCCGCGGCCGAAATTCATCAAGATCGCCCCCTCTTTCATCTTTGCAAGCTCCGCCTCGCCGATTAATCCCGACGTTTTTTCATTTAGCGGAGCGTGGATCGAGATGATGTCGCATGCCCTCAAAAGCGCGTCCAGGCTCACTCTGGCGAACTCGCCGTTGTCGTTCGCGCCGCTAGTGGAGTAGTATCTCACGTTTGCGCCGAACGCGGCGGCGATGCGGGCGAGCTTTACGCCGATCTGTCCAAGCCCGATGATGCCGAATTCTTTGCCGCAAATTTCGCTGATGGGCGCGTCAATGTGAGTAAAAATTTCGCTCTCGCACCATTTGCCGCTGCTGCCGTAATCCGCGTAGTATCCGAGCGCGTTGGTTAGCGCGAACAGCGACGCGAATGTCTGCTGCACGACGCTGTTCGTCGAATAGCCCGCCACGTTTTTCACCGCGATGCCGCGAGTTTGCGCGGCCTGCATGTCGATGTTATTCGTGCCCGTGGCGCTGACGCAGATCAACTTAAGCGCAGTTTGCGCCATGATCTCGTCCGTGATTAAGACTTTGTTGGTTATGACGACATCGGCGCCGGCTAGGCGCTGCGCGGTTTGCGCGGGCTCGGTCATCTCGTAGCTTTCAAACTCGCCCAAGCTCGCGATCTCGCTAAGATCGGCATCGCTTCCCAGCGTCGCGGCATCCAAACATACGATTTTCATATTTTCCCCTTTGCGTTTTAAAATTTAAGCCGCAGCCGCGCAGTTAAATTTAGCCGTTAAATTCCGTCGTGCGATCGGAAGCGCGGCGCCTAAACGGCAAATTTTAACTCTGCAAAATTTAGCTATTGCGAAAATTTACTCTCGCGAAATTTTACTATTGCGAATTCTGCCCTCGCGAAATTTAATGCTTGCAGCGCGCGGAGCGTTAAATTTTAAAATTCCAATTCATGGCGAAGCAAGCGGTAAATTTTACCGCCGCTGGAAACTGCGTCTAAATTTTGAAATTCTAATTTGCGTCGAAGCGAGAGATAAATTTTTGTCGCTCGCGTGTAAATTTTAAAATTTAGCTCGCGCAAATCTTGCTCCGTAAGGAATTTTAGCTTGCGCCAATTTACTCTACTCGAAATTTTATCCGCGCAGAATTCCGGTCGCGCCGCTACGTTAAATTTACCGTAGCCTCTTAGCGTTAAATTTCGCCGCCGCTCGGCGATAAAATTTACCGCCGGCAGAGCCTTGCCGCCAAAACCATCGCCAAAATACTCCACCCTAAAATTTCTCAAATTTTATAAAATTTGCCGCGCCGCTACTTTGCATCCTCGATGTAATGCCCCACAAATTTTGAGAGATTATTGAGTATCTCGCCGCCCTTACGGAAGCCCAGTGCGCAGCCCTCAAAGGCGAAAAACACCCCCGCTTGGTAGTTCTGGGCGCGCTCATCTTTGTTTAGCTTGTAAAATTCCTGATATAAAAATTTCTGATTTCCGTATTCGCCGCCGTTTTCCTCTATCTTTTTGCCGTCGGCGTCGAAAATCGCCACGTTCGCCCCCTCGCGTGCCAAAAACGGCTTTTTGATCATCTTTTTGCCGATGATCGGCGAAAAGGAGCTTTGTAACAGCAACGGGTGGTTCGGATAGAGATCCCACAGGATTTTCATAATCCCTTTGCTTTGAAAAAGCAGCGTGTATGCGGGGTTTAGGATGATCGCCTTTTGGTTTTGCACGATGTTTTTTAAGATGAGCGCAAGCTCGCCCTCCTCGATCGCGATCGCCTCCCAAGGGATCAGCTTGAACCAATACTCGTAGTTTTCGCCGTCAAAAAACACGCCCTCTTCGTCGTTAAATTCCACCTCGTCCACGTAGGCAAAGCGCGTCTTAAAGCCCGCATCCTCCGCAGTCTGCTGCAAAAGTTTCGTCGTCTTTTCGTCCTCGACGTTGCCCACGACGCTGCTAAATAAAATTTTCCATCCCTCGTAAAATTTAGAAAAATCCTCAAGCTCGCCGTCAAGCACCACGAGCCGCTTGAAATTATCGCGCAGCGCGTCGTAGAGGTCGTTGAACTGGCTCGCCTCGTCCATGCCGTTTTCTTTGAGCATCGCCCACTGGATGATCGCCGTCTCAAACACTGCCGTAGGCGTGTCGGCGTTAAATTCTATCAGCTTGATCGGCTTGCCGTCCAGCCCGCCCGCGAAATCGAAGCGCCCGTATAGGTGCCAGTGCACCTCGTTTTCCCAGCTTTGTTTGATTAGATCTACGAGGTTGAAGGGAATGCCGAGCTCGTGGAAGAGGTTATTGTCGATGACGTACTGCGCGGCTGCGACAAACATCTCGTATAGCTCGTTCGCCGCTTCGTAATACGCGTCCGCCTCCGCAGCGCTCACGCGCACGATCTCGTCGCTGACGTAAGGGGTCTCGTCGGCGTCCGTGTGCCAGTAAAAGCCGAGCTTTTCGAGATATTCGTTGCTTAACGGCGTTATCTTTTTTAATTGCATTTTTATCCTTTTTTTAAAATTTTAACTCATTTGTGCCGCGATCTTTGCGGCTTTTGCTAGTTTTGATACGCATACGTCTTCGCGTAAATTTAAAGCGCGCACGGCAAAATTTAATTAGCGTAGATCATGCGCGGCAATCGTGCGCAAATTTAAGCTGCATGAGATCTGCGGCTAAATTTTAAATGGCACACAGACGGTACGCACCGGGCGCGGCAGAAGCGATGAAATTTAGTCAAACTTCAATCGTGCGTTTTTGAAAAATCTGCGTCAAATCAATGCTAAATTCGCGCAAATTTTAAAACTCTACGCTCTAAATTTAAACTCGCTGCGCAAAGCCGCCGTATGTTTCAAAGCGCGCTTAGCCGCCGAAAAATCCGCCGCTCTTGCCGCTCTTACTTCCGCCGAAAAATCCGCTTCTGCCGCTTCGCGCTTTGGCGTTTTGCTGCTTTGCTTGATTGAAGCTATCGACGCTTCTGGAGTAGGCGCTCGGGCTTTTGTAGGCGGTTTGGCGCTGACTTTGGTAGGCTGGGTTGTTAAACAGCTTGCCGCCGATCCACGAGCCGATGATGGCGCCCGCAGCGCTTGCCAAGATCGCTTCGCCCAGGCTCATGCCGCCGCTGCTAAGCTGCGCGTTTTGGTTCGTTAAATTTGAAGTGCCGGCGTCGATTTTAGCGTTTTCTTCGGCAAGAAGGGCTTTGGTTTCCTCATCGCTTAAAATTCTCTCCGTGCCGTCGAGCGATCTTAAGATGATCTGGGTTTTTTCGCTCGGAAATTCCTCTAAAATTTTATATTTTCCCGGCGCGACCTCTTCGAGTCGCACAAGCGCGCCTTCTTGCAGACGGACATTTTGCTCCTGCCCCCTATCGTCGCAGCCTGCTAACGAGCCCGCCATAACGAGCCCAAAGCCGCTTACCAGCGCATAGCTAGCGATTTTGCGTAGTTTCATTTAGATCCTTTCAGTGATTTTATATCTAGGCTTTGATTTATCAAAAGCTCGTTTCCCTCGACGCGGATAAACTCGCTCTTGCCGATGTTTTCGATGATTAAGCTTTGCGCTTTGAGGCGCTTTTTGCGTTTGAGCGATTTTACGAATTTTGCAAGGCTCGTCCATTCGCTACGATCGAAGGTTTTTTCTTTGATTTCGACATCGTAGGGTTTGGCCTCGCGGCTTTTGCTCGAAAGCAGCGGTTTATCGAAAAACGACAAAAAATACCTGAGCTTCTCGTCGCGCTCTTTATACATCAGCTTGATTTCATCTTTCGAAGCGATTAAAATTTCCTCTTTTTCTTTGTGAAGCCTGTCCTTATCGCTTTGCAGTGCTTCGATTTTACCTTTTAGCTCGGAGATTTCTTTGATGAGATAGTCGATGAAGCTTTGAGTGCCAGCTGTGCCACTAGTGCGCGGGCTTTTCGCAGAGTTTTGCGAAGTGGGCTCGCTTTGTTGCATTTCATCATCTAAAAGCACGTAGCGTACGCCGCCGCTTTCCTCGGCGCGCAAGGAATTTCTGCGGATGCGGTTGTAGACGGCTTCTTTTGAAATTCCTAAAATTTCGGCTGCTTCGCCGATCGAGACTTTTTTCATACAAAGATGCCTTTTAGCGTTTTAGGTAATTATTGCTAAATTTGCCTAAAATAGGCATTAAACGCCTCGTTTACAAAGATATATTCCGCCTTACCGCAGCCGGCGCGCGATAAATTCCGCTCGCTTGCGCTTGCACGATATAAAATTTCGCTTCGCTTGCAAAAGCCGCGCAAAATTATTTTTTTGCTGAGGTTTTAAAATTTTAGCCCAATAATGTTGCTTAATTAAGTATATTTTTTATACACTTACAAAAAATTTTAGTATTTCAAAGGAGGCGAAATGCCCGAATCGCCTAAATATAAAAAATCCGAAATTCGCTGCAAGCTCATTTTAGACGCGGCGCTGGAGCTGTTTTTAGCCAAAGGTTACGAGGCTACGAGCTTAAGCGATATCATCGAGCTTAGCGGCGGCTCGCTATCGTCGGTTTATAAGTATTTTGATAACAAAGAAAGCCTATTTTTGCGCATCATCGAACTGCAAAGCAAAAAGCTCGACGAGCGAATGAACGAGCGCATGCGAATCAACAAAGACCTAAAATTGCGTGAGTATCTGCAGGAGTTTGCAGGGATTTATATGGAGTTTCTTTTCGCTCCGGAAGCGATAAAATTCTACCGACTGATACTTTTCAGCGGCTTTAACGGAGCGCTTAGCGAGAGCCCAAAAATCTTTTTAAAAAGCGGCGTGCTAGGTTCGCCGAATGCGCTGGATGAGTATTTGGCGGCGCATGCGGACGAGTTTGCGCCCGGACGCACGGCAAAAAGCCTAGCGCTATATTTTTGCTTAGAGAGCCGCATTTTAGCAGGCTGCTATTTTTCGACGAAAAGCTAAATTTCAAAGCGAGCGAGCTAATCAAGGACCGCATCGATATGTTTTTGCTCGGCGTAAGAAAGCGCTAATAGCGAAATTTTATGGCGCAAATTCCACGTTTTTTGCACCTTTAATTTTATGAGCGGTTTGGGGTTTAGAATTTTGTAGCTTGGATTCTATCTGCTACCAAGCGCTATAAAACGCCACGTATCCCGCGCTTAAAGTTCTAATTCTATCGGCGCAGAATTTTTGAAACGATTAGGGCTGAAATTTTTATTTTCCGCATTAAATTCTGTGCCGAAGTTAGAATTTTGCCGTTAAATTTCGCGCCTCTTGCCTGCGCCTTTAAATTTGCGCCACGCAGATTTTAAATTTAATAAAACCTCTTATAATCCCGCGAAATTTCAGATCAAAAGGATAAAAAATGGATTATGATATCATCGTAATAGGCTTTGGCAAGGCGGGCAAAACCCTTGCCGCAAAATCCGCCGCACTGGGCAAAAAGGTCGCTCTCATCGAGCGCTCGCCGCAGATGTACGGCGGCACCTGCATAAACGTAGGCTGCATCCCGACCAAGCGGCTAGTTACGGCGAGCAAGGAAGCTGGATTCGTAAATTTTAGCGTGCTCGGAGAGTATTTCGTACTGAGTATGCAGAAAAAGGACGAGCTCGTAGAGGCGCTGAGGGCGAAAAATTTAGCCATGCTAAAAAGTAGTCCGAATATCGACGTAATCGACGGCGAGGGCTCATTTACGAGCGCGAATTCCGTGCGCGTGCTAAGTCCTGACGGGCAGACGCGTGAAATTTCAGCAGGAACGATCGTTGTAAATACGGGCTCGAGGGAGGTCGAGCCTAGCTTCGAGGTAAGTTCGCAGATCGCTTATAGCAGCGAAGAAATTTTAAATTTAAAGATCCTGCCGAAGCATCTAGTAATCATCGGTGGCGGATTTATCGGGCTTGAGTTTGCTTCAATGTTTGCGGGATTCGGCTCTAAAGTTAGCGTGCTTATGCGATCGAAATTTATGAAAAACGAAGATGAGGACGTGGCTGCCAGCGTCAAATCCGCTCTGCAGGCCCAAGGCGTGGAGATTATCGAGGGCTGCGAATTTTTGAGTTTAAAGGGCGGCGAGCTGAAATTTAACCTCGCGGGCGAGAGCAAGGCGATCGCGGCGGACGCGTTTTTATACGCCCTCGGTCGTCGCGCGAATACGAATGATCTAAATTTAGCCGCTGCGGGGGTGCAGACGGACGCGCGCGGCAATATCATCACGAATGAGCATCTGCAAAGCTCGACTGCTGGCATCTACGCGGCAGGCGACGTGCGCGGCGGCGAGATGTTTACCTACACGAGCCTGGATGATTTTAGGATCATTTTTAGCGCGCTTTTCGGAGATGGCGCGCGCACTACGAAAAACCGCGCACCGCATGCGAGCGTGCTGTTTACCCGCACGCCGCTAGCTCGCATCGGCCTCAGCGAGCGCAAAGCAAGAGAGAGTGGGCGCGAGATCAAGGTCCTGAAGCTTTCGATGGCGGCGGTGCCTGGCGCCAAAGTCGTAGCGCACGACGAGGGAATGATGAAAGCGGTCGTGGACGCGACTAGCGGCGAAATTTTAGGCGCGGCGCTTCACTGCGTAAACGCGTACGAGATCGCTAATGAGCTGGCGATCGCCATGGCACTGGGCGCGAAAGCGGATTTTTTCAAAAATCAAATTTTTACGCATCCTAGCATCAGCGAGGCACTGAACGATCTTTTCGGGCAGTTTTGAGCTTTTAAGCCTTTTGGCGTTGAAAGCTTTGATAGCAAGCGGCGCTCGGGCTTGGCGATGCCCGGGCGCCCTAGCGCAAATCAATCACGAAATTTAATGCGCCGGAGCGGGTTAAATTTAGACTGGGTTAAATAATTTGAGTCCTTGTCGTCCGCTTCTTTCTTGATTGCTAGAGCTTGGCGCGTATCGCTTTATCCGCCGCTTGTAAAAAATTAATTTCTAGGTTGTCTTGGAATTATTTATAAACTAGCCGCGTCTGAAACTTTGCGTTAGCACCTGCTGGTATGTACTAATCGTTTGTTGCTTAGAATTTCAAAAATTTATACTTTATGGATAGATCTGGAATTTTATTAATCCCCAAAGATTAAATAGGTTAAATTTCTACTCAAATTCCCATACGCAACTACCCAGTATTCTCTTATGATATTTTTAATTTGTAAGTTATCGTTCAGAAAGTCGGCAAATATTTTAATCCTATCTTTGTCTACCGCGCCTAGCTCTTCATCCTCTTTCTCAAACGAAGCGACAATTAAATGCGACAGAGCAATCTTGTCGTGGAAATTTAATGTCTTGTTTTCTAGTAGATTTATCATTGACGTAATTTTGCCGATATCTGCTAATTCTAGCTCCAAATCTTGCTCACCTCCCGTCGAATCTAACCCCAAAAGCTTATTTAATTTTATCGCGCTTTCCCTTCTTACGAAATAATCGGTCATTTTATTATCCTTTATAGATGTTTTTGCCGCGATACTTACACGACTGCGCCATCTAGCAGTTTCCTAGAATTTTGCAAAGCCCATACGAAATTTTCGAGCTCTACGCAGTCTTTTAATTCAAATCCAAAATTTAACAAACCTACCAATAGGGCGTCGCTTTCTTTTATGACGCGGGCTATTACATTTCCTTTATGCTCTATACTCACTTTATTTTCATATCTTGTAAATTTAAAGATATTTTTCGAGCATCTTCCGTTTCTTTTTGAAAATTTCTCAAATTGCTCCGTAAAATTCGGTGTTTGATTCCCATCTTTTAGCCATAATCCCCCGGCATATAGCGCCCATATAAGCTCGTAAAAATTGATATTATGCCGAGTCTCGGTAGCAGCGACTAAAAGCTTATTCGTTTCATGGTTGATCTCTATTAAAGCCTCTCTGTCCATATGCCAAATCTCGGCTACTACTTTTTCTCTATCCGGCACGGAGGCAATTAAAAATTCAAATTCATTTTCTATCATATTAAAATCCTATTTTTTGTTTTTTACTACCTAATTTAATTTGAATGTTCTATCATTCGAGCCCAAATCGTATTTATCCCATTCTTTTATGACGTCTCGCGCTTTTTTTACTACGATATGCCAATTTGGATCCTCTATAATGGCGCAATCATCGGTTTCGTCTTTGGCTTGATAATTTTTTATAGCATCTCTAAATTCTTGCAATAATTCTATAAGTTTTGGCGGGAATCCTAAACGACAAGCCGTATTTTTTACAAAATCGTCGAAATCAAAATCATCAAAAAGCGTGCACATTAGCTCTATATACGATGAAATATAGCCCTCTACGTTGTTTTCATTCAACCAATATATTTTTTGCTGCTTTATGCTGGAAGCCTCTTCTATATTATCATAAATGCCCTTTATGCGGAATTCTTGCCCTTTTAAATTAAGCATCTATTTTTCTCCATAATTCTATTAAATCATCATATCTAAATCAAATTTCTATCCATATCAAATATTTTGGGATAGTTTTTATAGTTTATTTCGATATAGTCGTTTTTTTTAAATTTTGCAGCTCGCGCCGATAAAACTTCTAAAACTACAAATTCAAATCCAAAAAATAGCTCATCCCATCCATCTTCTCCTTCTTCGAGACCTGGATCGCAGCATCCTTCAAAATCGTCATAAAATCTAACTTTGTATATATTATTTTCATCAAACTCAATGATAAACTCTCTTTTATTTAGTTCATATATATTTCTCGCCAAATTTTTCATAATATCGCGTTCGTTATCCGAAAATCTTAATAAAAAATTCTCGTAAATTTCCTTTCCGCTTAGCATTGTGCTCCTTTCTATGGTTTAGCAAAGATTTGTCCGCTTGCCCTCTTTAATCGGCTTCTTGGCTATTGTATTTCGCACTCTCGATCTCGGCAAATGTTAATTTCGCTAAAGGATTGATAAGCTTAGCGATACAATATTTATTATCGCATGTAATCACGCTTTGGCGCTTATCTACTTTCATTGCATTAGAGCAATTCGGGCACATTACATAGCCTTCGCCCAAATCAACGCCAATCGGAAAATTTAACCCTCTCTGCTCTTTCAAAAATCTAAAAAATTCCTCTTTAGAAATTTTAATATTAGAAAATAATCGAAAAATTTCTTCTGCTTTTCGCCTTATCTCGCCTTCTTTAAAAAATACGTTAGGAGCCTTTTTAAAATCTTCATCAAACTCAGAAAATCTACCCGCCATCATATCCAATTCTTTTAATGCCTGCTCTTCCGCTTTATTGGTTGTGCAATATTGCGATTCCAAATCATACATCTTATAAAATTCATCGCAAAACAGCTCTATATCGCACCAATCGTATATGAATCCAGCTATTAAATAATACAACTCTTCATTTTGCTGCATATTTCACCTCATTTTAAATTTTATCGCCATTTTTATCATTTATGGCTTTTAGAATTTCATGCAATAGCTCGTTTTCAGCGGCATTTTTCTCATCCAATATTGACACGCCCATAGTCGTTGGAGTAATCTTAGATAAAAATAGATTTACAAGCTCTGTTTTTTCATCGATTCCGTATGACAATGTAACGATATCCAATAAATCGTGCCGCTCTATAAAACTATCAAAGATATCTTCTAATCGCGACGCTTTCTCTGCGTAGAAGAATATCCATTTTACGCCTATAAGAAAATCCGTTGTGATATTACTAAAGATATCTATCTTATCCATAAAGTGCGATCCGATAAGCAAATATATGTCCGAGCCGCTTTTGGACAAAGAGTCAAGTTCACGAATAGAGCTGATATTTTTATAATTTAGCATTTTATTTCTAGCTTCCTTGCTTTTTTATCGTCTTTAGCCACTCTTTTTCAAATTTATAATATCTTTCAAGCTTTTTATTCTTTTCTATTTGATCAGATTTTTCTATCTCGGCATAATCTTGCAGCTCGCCTCCGCATTTAGGGCAAACACTCCCATCTTTAACGCCCGAGAAATTATAAAATTTACTTCTCATATTTTTAAAAATTTTACCGTAATTTTCTTATAAAATTTTGCTTAAATTAGGCTTCGGTCACTTAAAATTTTATCTCTTTGAAATTTAAATTTCAACCGTTATCTGGCGTAAATTTCGCCGCTTTTTTTTAAAATGCGCGCCTAAAACGCCGTTATGAAATTTACGCAGACGCGAGCAAGCGAGAGGCTGCTGCGATAAATTTAAAGTCAAATTTTATTTCTAGCCATTTTTTAATTCGTTTCTTATTTTTAATATACTAAAATCCCGCTCCGTTTCATTTGCAAATTTGAAACGTATTTCTAAAAAGGAAAATCAATGAGCGAAAGAAATTTACAAATTTTAGGTTGGGCGGGCACGTGTCTGTCGGTCATCATGTACGTGTCCTACGTGCCGAACATAATGGCAAATTTAGACGGCAACAAAGTCCCGTTTCTCCAGCCGCTCGCAGCCGCGATAAACTGCACGATATGGGTTAGCTATGGTCTTTTAAAGCCTAAAAAGGACTATCCGCTCGCCGCGGCGAATTTCCCGGGGATCATCTTTGGGCTGCTAACTGCAATAACGGCGCTTTAACCGCGCCTTTAGCGGCTTGATAAATTTCAAAATCGCCCGCGCCGATGTCTGCATCGTCTTGAGGACCCTGCGTCCGCAACGCTTTTTAGCTGCCTACTACGTACTGTAACTGCTAGCTCGCTGTCACGCCGAGCCTGAGCTAGCTTGTCGCAAGCACGCCTGCGCCTCACAAACCCATTACGGCGTGGCTTTAAGATTTCATAAAATCGCCCGCGCCGCATTCAAATCTGCCGAATTTAAATAACTTTTATACAAAATTTTGATAAGCTTATTTCGGTTAAAATTTTATCTTTAAAAGGACGAAAAATGAAAAAGGTCATCACTTGCGTCGATCAAAATGCGCTTGCCCCGGCGGTTAGAGATTATGGAATTTACGTCGCTAAAACCTTGGGTGCCGAACTCGTGTTTATTCACGTGGTTGAAATCCCGGAGCTTGGCGAGAATTTTTATGGGCTAGCCGCAGGCGGGATCGTCCTAGGAGAGAATGATATCCTTGCAAATAGCTACGGAAGTCCCACATTAGGCGGCGTGGATGCGGAAAAGGACCACGAAGAAGCCGAAGCGATGCTGGATGAATATATCTGCGCCGCGACTGCTGCGGGCGTAAAGGCGAGTAAGATCATCAAAGATGGCGATTTTATCGACGTTATCGCCGAGTACAAGGACGAATCCGAAATTTTTGTACTCG
The DNA here is from genome assembly GCA_963528045.1 of uncultured Campylobacter sp. GTDB lineage: Bacteria > Campylobacterota > Campylobacteria > Campylobacterales > Campylobacteraceae > Campylobacter_B. The sequence continues at coordinate 20,485 of CAURUA010000005.1, forward strand.
GTATCAAGGGCTCAAATAACGAGGACGTGGGCTTTAACGCAAGCGTGCTGATAAAGGAGCTTCACGTGCCGTCGCTGCTAGTAAATAAGGAATTTTCGCCGATTAACTCCGTGCTCATCGCATTTGACGGCACTGACGCGGCGAAACGCACGCTTGAGTTTATAAAGGGCTCAAAGCTTCTTGCGAGCGCACATAAGTATGTCTTGCACATCAATGCGGGTGCCGCAGAGGGCGAGCGGATGCTGAATCTGGCGCGCGAAATTTTAGGCACTCAAAACGCCACTTTCAAATTCATCCAAGCCGAAGTTCCCGCCGATGAGATCATCAAATATCGCCGCGCTAATAACCTCGATCTCATCGCTACCGGTGCTTTTACGAAGGGATTTTTCAAAAAGCTCTTTTTAGGCAGCGTCTCAGAAGACATCTTGCACAATGCGCTTGTACCGGTGCTAGTGCTATCGTAATCGCAAGACCAAACGCCGATAAACGCTAAATTCCGTCGCTTACGTTATTTTAAAGTGGCGGAATTTTAGAATTTTAAATTTTTAAATCCTTCGTTTTTCAAATTCATATACTTTTTAAAATTCATAGAAATTTTGCTTAAAAATTCGTCAATAGATCTTATTAAATTCCGTTAAATTAGTAATTGCATATATAATTTTATGATTTAGTTTATTAAAAATTTTATTATTATTTAAGAGGAATTGTAAGATAATCCCGCTAATAAATTGATATAGATTATAAAATCTAAAAAGGATTTTTATGAAAAAAGGTAAAATTTTACTCTCTTTGGCACTACTTTGCTCGCCGTTTTGGCTTACTGCGGCGCAAAATAGCGGCGCTTCTCAAAACTCGTCCGCTGCAAGCTCCGTCTCCAAAATTTCGTCGTCGCAAAGCTCTGCGCAAAAGCCTGGAAGTCGCCCTACCGCTGCAAATTCCGCGCCGCAGGGCAACGCCGTCGTAAGTTCCGCTACTAAAGGCGTTGCACAAAATTCTACGCCGCAAAGCGGTAGCGCGGCAAATTCTATGCTGCAGAGCTCAGACGGCGATAATCTCGGCACCATAAACGTCACGGGCAAGGCCGATCTGTCCACTACCGAGGGCACGGGCTCTTATACGACGGGCAATATGAGCACCGCGACGGGGCTAAATTTAAGCATAAGAGAGACGCCGCAGTCCATAAGCGTCATCTCCAATCAGCTTTTAAAAGATCTGAGCTTACACAACGCCGAAGAGGCTCTTTCAAAATACGCCACCGGCATTTCGCTAAATAACGACGCGGGCGGCAATCGCATCGTCTCGCGCGGCTTTTATGTCGATAATATCCAAGAAGACGGCATCGCAAGCTCGGTTTCTAGCTCCGTGTTCGGGCCGTTGGGCTCATCGAAGGAATTTACCGATTTGGAATTCTACGATCGCGTTGAGGTTCTGCGCGGCGTAGCGGGTCTTACGCAAAGCAACGGCGAGCCCGGCGGCACGATAAATTTAATCCGAAAGCGCCCGAGCGATCAGTTCGGCTTTAACGCAAGTCTAAGCGGCGGTAGCTGGGATAATTATCGCGGTATGATCGACGTAACGGACGCGGTAAATCAAAGCGGTACGGCACGCGCGCGGTTGATCGGAATTTTAAGTAAAACGGGCTCGTTTAAGGACTATCCGCGCAACGGCTATCGCGAAGGCGTCGGCGTTTCGACGGAATTTGACGTGGCCGATAAGACGCTTCTTAGCGCGGGATTTTTGTGGCAAAAAACCGTCGGCGTATATGATATTTACGGCGTGCCCGTTTTAGATAATCATGGAAATTTACTAAATTTACCGCGCAGAAGCTACTTCGGCTCAAATTGGGATAAGAGCGAATATGAAAAATTTAACGTCTACAGCGAACTCTCGCACGAATTTAGCGATGATCTGAAAGCCTATGCGAGGCTCAATTATACCGATAGCGACAGCATGTTAAAATTCGGAGCGCTCGGCGGGGCAGATCCTTACAACGGCAGCTCGTCGCATACGGTGCGATATAGGATTTACGATAACGACTCCAAAGAGATCGGGTTTCAAACGGGATTAGACGGCAAATTCGAAGCATTCGGGCAGAAGCACGACTTTTTCTTAAACGGCTCGCTTAGCAACGAAAAGCTTAATTGGCGCGAGACTAGGTCGAGAGATTCGTCTCTGGCGTCGCTTGGGATGAATATTTATAACTGGGACCGCTCAAGGATTGCCCAGCCCGATTGGAGAAGTGCCGCTAGCTTTAAAGACCGAAGCTCCACTACCATAAAGCAGCACGCGATCTCGCTCGGGACTAGATTAAACTTAATAGGCGATTTTCACTTTTTGCTCGGCGGGCGCTTTTCGAAGGTAACTTACAGCAGGTATTATTATAATATTTTGCGCGGTACGGCTTCGCATAGAGCGAGCCCGAGCAAATCGGATTTCACGCCGTATGCGGGGGTAGTCTGGGACTTTGCGGATAATTTTTCGTGGTACGCAAGCTATGCCGAAATTTTTAAGCCACAAGCCGCGCGCGATAAAGACGGTAAAATTTTAGATCCCGTCGTCGGCTATAATTTAGAAACCGGCGTGAAGGGAGAATTTTTTGACGGCGCACTTAATACGAATGTCGCGCTATTTCAGATCATTCAGAAAAATAGGGCGATGAGCGATCCTCTTAATACGAACTACTCCATCGCCGAGGGCAAGGTGCGAAGCCGCGGCGTGGATGCCGAGCTGCAAGGCTCGCTTACTGAGAATTGGAAATTATTCGCAGGATATACTTTCAACCGCAGCGTCTATTTAAAGACGGAAAGAACCTCCGCGGTGGTCGATTATAGCAAGGGCGCAAACGCTAAACGCTACATTCCGAAGCATCTGTTTAAGCTCTATACGAACTATGAAATTCCGCTCGGCGAAAATCGTAAGATCACCCTGGGTGCGGGCGTGCGCTATCAGAGCAAAACCGCTTCGATATATCGCGAAAACGTTGCGTATTATGCCGCCCCGCAAAAGGCTTACGCGCTGTGGGACGCGAACGTCGGCTATCATTTCGACAAGCACTTTAGCGTAAATTTTGCGGTCAAAAACATCACGGATAAGAAGTATTTTCAAAATACGCAAAATCGCGTCGCGGGACATAACAACTACTACGGCGAGCCGCGGAATTTTATGCTGACGCTAAATTATACATATTAGGTGCGGATGGAATTTTGCGCTTATGCGAACTTGGACTGACCGAACTCGCACGCGGCCTTGGATAAATTCCGCGCTTTATAAGAGCGCGGATAAAGCGAGCGCAGAGGCGCGAGACTAGGCTTTGTCGCAAGTAGCACGTAGCGAGGCGGGTAAAATTTGAACGAAGCCGCGGGATTAAAATTTAACTTGCGATTTGGTTGATTAGCGATTGATTAGTGCGGGCGATCCGGGCGATCGCGGGCAGGGGCGATAAATTTAATTTCGCGAAATTCCAAGTGAATTAAACGCACAGACTTGCGAGCATAAAATTCGCTCGCGAGTCTGCGGGATCAAATTTAATCCCGCGATTTCGCTGTAATCGGCGCTAAATTTTAAAATTTAAAGAGAAAATTTGAAAACCCTAAAGCAATTTTTTGAAATTCTACGTCCACACTGGTTCGGCAAGGGCGCGGCGAAGCTGTGGGCACTGCTGCTGCTCGCGCTTGGTTTTAGCCTCGCTATCATCAAAATCAGCGTGCTGATGAACGCGTGGGATAAGCGCTTTTACGACGCGCTAAGCGAGCTTAAAGGCGAGCTGATCCCCACGCTCGTGGGCGAGTTTTTACTCTACACGGCACTCATCGTGCTTTTCATCGTCTGCGGCAACTGGCTTCGCAAACTGCTCGTAATCGTCTGGCGCGAGCGGCTAAGCGCAATGATGGAGCGCAAATGGCTACATAACGCAAACTTCTACCGCACGAGCCTTGATGGAAATTTTAGCGCCAGGAGCGGTTCAAATTTAGAAAAACCTGGCGACGTAAATTTAGATGAAAATTTAAACGAGCGCGCAGAGTGTTCCGCAGTCGAAGCGGACAGCGCGGCTTTGCATAAAGACGCAAAGGGGCTTGAAATTTTACCGAGCACGGCGAAGCAAAATGCAGCAGGGCAAAGCGGCGCAAGCGAGAATGAAATTCCATCTAAAACTCGCGCAGATCGTGAAATTTCAAAAACGATCGCAAAGCTAGACAACCCCGATCAGCGTATCGCCGAGGACAGCTTACTGCTCGTGCAAAAAAGCGTCGATCTCGTAAAATCGCTCGTCTATAATCTCGCCAAGCTCATCGCCTTCGTCGCGATCTTGTGGCAGGTCTCGAAGGTGCTGAAATTTGAAATTTTCGGCATGCGCTTTGAGATCGAGGGCTTTTTGCTCTACGTCGCGCTCCTTTATACGCTGCTTTGTTCGCTGATTACGCATCTCATCGGGCGCAGGCTTAGGGGGCTAAATTTTGCCAAGCAGCGCGCCGAAGCCGACTACCGCTCGGATCTATTGCTCGTGCGCGAAAATGCAGAAGCCGTAGCCTTTATGCGCGGAGAGGATGCCGAGCGCGGTCGCTTTCGCGCGAGCTTCGGCGAGATCATGAGAAACTGGCGCAGCATCATGAATACGGAATTTCGCCTCGAATGCTTTTCGGCAAGCTACCTAAAAATCACGAATTTAATCCCGATCTTTGCCTGCTTGCCGCTGTATTTGTCGCGCGCGATGAGCTTTGGCGACATGATGCAGGCGCGCTCGGCGTTTTACAGCGTGCAAGACGGATTTGCGTGGTTTATGGACTATTACAAGCAGATCATGGAGTGGGCGGCGAGCGTGCAGAGGATCTATGAGTTCATTTCGCGCATGGACGGCGAGAGTGCAAATCTGCGTGCTTGCGTCACACAAAGCGACGAAAATTCCGCTCGTTGCGAGGGCTTGTCGGTCTTTACGCCTGCGGGCGAGCCGCTGATCGAGGATCTACGTTTCGAGCTTGCGCCCGCGCAGTTTATAATGCTGCGAGGCAAGAGCGGCGCGGGCAAAAGCACGGCTCTGCGCTACGCGGCGGGTCTTTGGAGATACGGCCGTGGCGAGATCAGCCTGCCGCGCACGGGCGTGATGTTTATCCCGCAAAAGCCCTATCTAGCGCCGCTTAGCCTAAAGGAGCTTATCGCTTATCCGCAGCCGCCGCGCGCAGACGACGCGGAATTTTTAGAAATTTTGCGTAGCGTAGGGCTTGAGAAATTTGCCCGCATGTTAAACTCGCGCGCCGATTACGTTAAAATTTTAAGCGGCGGGGAGGCGCAGCGGCTTAGTTTCGCACGTATTTATTACCACAAACCGAGCTTTGTTTTCGCAGACGAGATCACGTCCGCGCTCGATCCGACCTCAGCACGCGAGCTGCTACTTGGTCTGCGCGCGGATATGTCTAGCCTCGGCATGCTAGCGATCGTGCATCAAACGGGGCTTGAGGACATATTTGAGCGGACGATAGAGCTTTAAATTCGGCTGTCTAAATTTCAGGCGGTAGGGATTTTGCCTTTAAATTCATATCTTTTTAAATTCAGATTTATTAAAATTACTCGTTTATATTAAGCGGCGATAAAATTTAGCCGAGACGCTCGGGTTCGCATACATGGGCATCAGTGCCCGCGCGGCTAAGCGCTTGTACGCAGTCGTCAGCACGGCGGCGTTATGGGCCATACGACTACGCAGCGGCAAGCGGTTTGGAAGTCGGTAGACGGCGCGCGATTGTGATTTTACGCGAAATTAAGTCGGTAGCGCGTCGGATGGCGCGTAACACATCGGCGGCACGGGCGGAGCGCCGCGGCTGAGGAGAGACGCGGCGATACGTACCTACTCGGCGCCGTATGACATGACCTTCGCTCGGGCAAATCATCATCTAACGGCGCTACGATCGAAGCGAACAGCATGGCCGTGACGGCGGATCGGCAGCACAAGGGCGCGGCGTGATTGCGGCGGCGATAGCATAAAATGCCGCAATATGGCAACCGCGATCGACAGGATGCGTATGTAGGTAAAGCGCAGTGCAAGCAGCGCAAACGCCGCGATACGATGATGGCGACCCGCGGAGCGTATAGGCAAGCGGCGGTGCGGACGGCGCAACAACGCCGAGGGCGGCGATACGATAGCGGCGATCGATGGTATGCAGCGGCGCAGTAATGTAGCGTTCGCGGGCGCTACGTCTAAGCCGCTAAATTTTAAAAACGAGACAAGGAGATTTGATGCTTAAGGCGGGGATTGTTTATAAATTTGCGCTCATCGTGCTGCTAGGTTGCGTGCTTTGCATTTTGGGCTTTTCAGGCGTTAATTTCGCGCGCGGCGAATATGACGAGGCGTGGATGAGCCTGCATAAGATCGCGGGATTCGGCCTGCTTTGCGTCGCGATCTTGCATCTGATCACGAGGCGAAGGAAGCTCGTAAAGCTCTGGGGCGAGTTTTTGGACGTGATCTTAAGCCGCAAGAATCCGGGCTTTTGCAATATGGACCGCATCATCGGCGCGATCGAGCGCTATAATATCAGAGAAATCGCTAGTAAAATGGGCTTTGAGCCGGACGAGCTCGCTGAGATTTTGAAATCAAACGGCATCAAGCTTGTAAGCGCAGATCAAGGCCTGCGCGAGCTTGCGAAGTTTAACGACGAAAAAATTTTCTTCATCTTGGTGCTTTTGATCGAGGCAAAATTCGGCAAAGCGGGTGGATGTAAGGTCTAAATTTTAAAAGGCTTAATAGCCCGCGTTTGCGATCGCTTCGGCTTGAGAGTGCGCGATGAGCGGATCGATGATCTCGTCGAACAAGCCGCCCGCCATGATCGCGTCTAGGCGGTAAAGCGTTAAATTTATACGGTGGTCGCTGATGCGGTTTTGCGGATAGTTGTAGGTACGAATGCGCCCCGAGCGGTCGCCGGTACCTACCTGATCCTTGCGATCTTTGCGCTCTTTCTCTAAGCGCTCCTGCTCCTGCATATCGTAAAGGCGCGCTTTCAGAACCTTCATCGCCGCCTCTTTGTTTTTATGCTGATCCTTGCCGTCTTGGTTGGTAACGACTAAACCGGTCGGGATGTGAGTGATGCGGACGGCGCTATCGGTGGTATTTACGGACTGCCCGCCGTGGCCGGAGCTGCGCATAACGTCTATGCGAAGGTCGTTCGGATTGATCTGTATCTCGCTATCCTCGATCTCGGGCATCACGGCGACGGTGATTGCGGAGGTATGCACCCTACCCTGGCTCTCCGTTTCGGGGACGCGCTGCACGCGATGGGTGCCGCCTTCAAATTTCAGCCGCGAATACGCTCCCGCACCCTTTACGAGCAAGATCGCTTCTTTGTAGCCGCCGACGCTGCCTTCGCTGGTGCTTACGATCTCACATTTATAACCGCGAAGATCGGCGTAGCGCAGATATGCGCCGAGCAGATCGCCCGCAAACAGCGCCGCTTCGTCGCCGCCTGTACCGGCGCGGATCTCAAGAAAGATATTCCTATCGTCGTTGGGGTCTTTCGGAAGCAGTAAAATTTTGACTTTTTCTTCAAGCTGCGGCTTTTGCGTCTCTAAGCTTTTAAGCTCCTCTTTGGCTAGCTCGCCGAGATCGGCATCGCTTAGCAGGGCTTTGTTTTCTTCGATCTGATTTAAAATTTTAAGATACTCGCTAGCCGCCTCTTTGATCGGCTCGATACTGCGCTGCTCCTTAGATAGCGCCGTCATATTAGCGATATCTGCGGTAACTGCGGGATCGCTAAGCATGCGCGAAAGCTCGTCGTAGCGATCCAAAAAAGGCTTTAGTTTATCGGCTAGCATTTAAATTTTATGCGTAAGTAGCGCTTACGCGGCGGTTTTTAAAGAATTTACGAGTTTGGCTAGGCGGCTTACTTTTCTGCTCGCGGTCTGTTTTTTCAAAAAGCCCCTGCTTACGAAGCTATGAAAGCTTTCATTAGCCATTTTTAGAGCCTGGGTCGCTGCGTCTAGATCCTTGCTCTCGACTGCCTCTCTTACGGCTTTTGTGATATTTTTTACTCTGGTGCGATAAAATCTATTTCGCTCCGTTCTTTTTATGGTTTGTCTCGCGCGTTTTTCGGCGGATTTGTGATTTGCCATAACGTTCCTTTTCGGTTAAATTTGAACCTGCGATTATACGTAAAAAATATTTAATCGACGCTTAATTTAAGTAAAATTTAAATATAGTTTAAATTTATTAAGATTAAACTTTTTCTGGTAGAATTTGCCCATTTTTATACAAGGATTTGATAATGAAACTTTTCGGGACGGACGGCGTACGAGGCAAAGCGGGAGAATTTTTGACCGCCGAGCTTGCGATGCGCGTAGCGATGGCAGCGGGAATTTATTTTAGGAAAAATTCCGTTACGAATATGATTTTAGTCGGCAAAGATACCCGCAGAAGTGGCTATATGATAGAAACAGCGATCGTAGCAGGCCTTACCTCGGTAGGCTATAACGTCCGCCAAATCGGCCCGATGCCTACTCCTGCGATTGCTTTTCTTACGGAGGATATGCGCTGCGACGCAGGCATCATGATAAGCGCGAGCCACAATCCATACTACGACAACGGCATTAAATTTTTCAACAGCGAGGGTTTCAAGCTCGACGAAAAAGAGGAAGCGCAGATCGAAAAAATTTATTTCAGCGACGAGCTCATCTCTGAGGCGCGCACCAAAATGATGCAAATCGGCGCTGCAAAGCGCGTGGACGACGTCATCGGCAGATACATCGTGCATATTAAAAATTCTTTCCCGAAGCAAAAGACTCTGCACGGGCTTCGCGTAGTGCTTGATTGCGCAAACGGAGCAAGCTACAGGGTCGCACCTACTGTATTTAATGAGCTGGGAGCCGAAACTATCGTCATCGGCGACGAGCCTAACGGCAAAAATATTAATGATGCTTGCGGCGCGCTAAGCCCGCAAAATTTAGCCTCGGAGGTCAAAAGATTACGCGCCGATGTCGGCTTTGCCTTTGACGGGGATGCCGATAGGCTCGTAGTCGTGGACGAAAACGGCGAGATCATCCATGGCGACGCGCTACTTGGAATTTTAGCAGTCTATTTAAAAGGAAAAAATCGCTTAGCAGGCAATAAAATGGTAGCCACAGTAATGAGTAATTCTGCGCTGGAGGATTTTTTAGCTAAACACGACATCGCGCTTCATCGCTGCAATGTAGGTGATAAATTTGTACTTGAGACGATGCACGAACTAGGCGCAAATTTCGGCGGCGAGCAGAGCGGGCACGTGATCTTTGGCGATTACGCCAAAACGGGCGACGGCATCGCAAGCGCGCTGCAATTCGCCGCCTGCATGCTGGATATGAAAAAGAAGGCAAGCGAATTTTCGGGGATGATTAAGCCTTATCCACAAATTTTAAAGAATTTAAAAATTTCGGATAAAAAGCCGCTTGAAAAATTAAAAGGGCTAAAAGAGCTTGAAGCAAGCCTTAAAACGGACAAGATCCGCTCGCTCTTTCGCTACTCCGGCACCGAAAACGTTATCCGCCTCTTAATCGAGGGCAAAAACGAAAAACTGCTGCAAAAGCGAATGGACGAGGTCGAAAAATTTTTTACCAAAGCCCTAAATGAGTAGCGATTTTATAAAATTTTACGGCGCGGCAAGTTACCCGCTCCACACGAAAAGCACAGGCAAAAAACGCAAGCTTTATATATTTAAATTTGGATTGCAAAATGGCTAAGACCTGTATTAAATTTATCCTGCTTTTCGCGGTGATTTTTGCGATCGATCAAGCGATCAAGCTCGCGTTTTTAAACGGCTTTTCGTGGCAGGAGGAGTTTTTTTCGCTAGAGCTTACACTTAATCGCGGCGTTGCGTTTTCGATGTTTGCGTTTTTGGGCGAAAATTTAAAATTTATCCAGATCGTGCTGATCTCAGCGCTTGCAGCGTATGTATTTTGTCACAAAAAGCTCTTTTGCGAGCACTGGATGCCGTTTGCACTGATGCTCGCAGGAGGCTGCTCGAACCTACTCGATCGCTTCATTCGCGGCGGCGTGGTCGATTACGTCGCGTGGCATAAATGGTTTGAGTTTGCGGTGTTTAATTTTGCCGACGTAATGATAGATATGGCCGTAGTGATTTTTATTTTTCAGGGTTTACGCGCCGCAAAAAAGGAGAAAAATGAAGAGAAATAATTACATCGCTTACGCGCTTTGGTTTTTAGGTGCGTTTTCGTGGATCGCAGCTATGCCGATCGGCGGCGGACTGCATAGAATTTATTGCGGTAAATTTATCAGCGGATTTGCTCAAATCGCGCTATTTTGGCTAGGGAGCTTTACACTATGGTTTTTAGTGGGCTTTTTGTTTTGGGCGATTTGGGGAATTTGGATTTTGCTAGACATATTTTTCGTAGGAATTTGGGTAGAAGATTTCAATGCTTTTGCAAGTGAGACGGAGGAAGACGACTACGAAGGACGTCTAAAAAAAGTCGATGCGCTCTTTGAGCTGTATCAAAAAGGCGCGATTTCCAAAGAAGAATTCGAGGCACGAAAAGAAATTTTAATGAGAGATTAAGGAGAAAAAATGAGTTACTATTGGTTTAAATTTGTCCATTTTGCGGGCTTTATTTCATGGATGGCGATGCTATTTTATATGCCGCGTCTGTATGTTTATCACGCTGAAAATTTAGACAAACCGGATTTCGTAAAGGTCGTTAAAAAAATGGAGCGGATGCTGTATCACGCGATCGGCTGGATAGCAATGGCGGTGACGGTTTTTAGCGGCGTGATGCTTATCATTTTAAATCCGGGGCTTATGAAAATGGGATATTTTCATATAAAATTACTAGCCGGAATTTTATTGATCTGTTATCATTTGTGGCTGTATTATTATATGTATAAATTTGAAAAAAACGAGTGTCACAGGAGCGGAAAGTATTTTCGTGCGATCAACGAAGGCCCTACGATCATAATGTTTATAATACTTTATGCGATGCTAATAATGCCGAATTTACCGAGCAACTAGCCCGTTTTGATAAAAATTTAATTAAAATTTGCATAAAATTAGAGCAAAATTTTAAAGGAAGCATGTGCAACATATCATTAAAAAAATTTTATCAAGCGAAAGTAGCGCCGGCGTTATATTACTTCTATCCGCGGTTTTTGCGATCATAGCTCAAAACGTAGAATTTTTATCGAAATATTACGAAGCGTTTTTGCATTTGAGTTTTACCATAGGTGTGGGTTCTGCGAAACTTGACGAATCGATGCATTTTTTGGTAAACGACGTGCTTATGGCGATATTCTTCTTTGCTATCGGACTTGAGCTCAAGCGCGAAAAGATCGAAGGGCAGTTGCGCCATTTTTCTCAAATTTTACTTCCTAGCTTCGCAGCTCTGGGCGGAGTAATGATGCCTGCGATCATATTTTCGATCATCAACTGGGGCGATGCCGTCGCGATGAAGGGTTGGGCAATCCCTACGGCGACCGACATAGCCTTTGCTGTGGGCGTTATGGCACTTTTAGGCAAAAAAATCCCCGCGAGCCTTAAAATTTTCGTTTTGACGCTTGCGATAATGGACGATCTGTGTGCAATTTTAATCATCGCTTTGTTTTATTCCTCAACCATAAACGCAATCTATCTAGGCGGCGCAGCTGCCTGTGTCGCAATAATGTTAGCGATGAGCAGACTTGGCGTTGATAAAAAGCTTCCGTTTATCATCGTAGCCATCGTGCTGTGGGTGATGGTACTAAACTCCGGCATCCACGCGACCATCGCAGGAGTATTGGCGGGCTTTTGTATCCCGCTTAAAACTCGCTCGGGTTCTATGCTAAAGGATATGGAACACGGCCTAGCCTACCCCGTAAATTTCTTCATCTTGCCGATCTTTGCCTTTACAAACGCAGGCGTTTCGCTAGCGGGCATCAGTCCTAGTTTCCTTTTCGGTCCGGTGCCGATGGGTATAATGCTCGGACTATTTTTCGGTAAACAGATCGGAATTTTTGCCTTTAGCTGGATCTTAATCAAAGCCAAAATCGCCTACATGCCCGAAAACGCAGGCTGGCCGCAGCTTTATGCCGTGGCAATCATCTGTGGTATCGGCTTTACGATGGCGCTTTTCGTAGACGGCCTCGCATACGGCGGCAGCGATATGTATCATTACACGGACAAGCTCGCGGTATTTTTAGGCTCGATAATTTCCGGAGTAGTGGGATTTTTCGTCGCAAAAGCAGTCGCGGTAAAACAAAGCTAAAATCCGTAAAGGGTTAGAGTCTTAAAATTCTACTAGCAACACAAAATTTTAAAATTCTACCACTCAAAAAATTATAAAATTTTAAGAGCGGCTCTAAATTTTAAAAATTTATACGCTACAAAATTTAGCTTGAAATTCTATTTGATCCAAGCGTAGCTTAAATCACCAAAATTCCCGCATTTTGCATTAAGCTTAGCGCGCATTCGTCGTAGTAGCCGCGCTCATGGTTCGGCGCGTCATACGTAGCTACCGCATCACGCGGAACGATGACGTCTTTATCGGCGCCAATTTCGTTGAGATAGGTGCGCAGGCTAAGCGCAAACTGCATCACGCAGATGTCCGTGCAACAGCCCGTAATCACGAAGCGATCGAAGCCGTCCAGAATTTTCTTATCCAAATTATGAAAGCCGTTCGTGCTGCGCTTAAAAGTGACGTTTTGCTCGCTTACGTAGGGCGCGAGCTCCTCGATCACCTCCGCTTCGGGCGAGCCAACTAAACAGTGAACCGGATAGCGCTTCATCTCCAAATCCCGCTCGGCGTGAGCGTCGCAGATGAAATGCACGTTTTTCGCCGCCTTAATCTGTCTAAGCACCGCAGGGGCGATCTTTGCTATACTAGGATCGGCCATCGCGCCGAATTTTACGAAGCCGTTTAGCATATCGATCACAAATACCAAAGTTTTCATCAAAACTCCTTATAAATTTCAGGTTTCATATCTTTTAAAAGATTCATTTTAGCGCGAAATTTTAAAATTTCATTTAAATCCGTCCGAGCAATCTTCACGACCTCTTTTTTGCCTAGGCACGCGACGATCTCGCCGTTTGGACCAATCAGCATGGAATTTCCGCCGAAACTCTCGCCCTGCCCCGTATCGCCGCAGCCGTTTACCGCGCAGATAAAAATTTGATTTTCAATCGCGCGGGCCTTAGCGAGCGTGATAAAATGCTCTATGCGGCTTTGCGCGAACTGCGCGATTACGAAAACTACCTGCGCGCCGCGAAGCGCTAAGGCGCGAAAAATTTCGCAAAAGCGCAGATCGTAGCAGACCGCGACGCCGATTTTGACCGCGCGATTTTTAAATTTAATCTCGCAAATTCCTAATCTATCGCCGCCACTTACGATCTCATTTTCGTAAGCGAGCGAGAAAGCGTGGATCTTGTCGTAGCGTAAAATTTCGGCTCCGTTTTGATAGATGAAAGCGGAATTATAAATTTTGTCTCGCTCGGAGTTTATCGATCCGCCTATTAAAACAGCGCCGCAGTTTTGCGAAATTTCGCTTAAAAATTCCTTCGTTCGCGCAGCTCCCGCGTCGGCTAAACGCTTGAAATTTTGTACACAAAAGCCGGTGTTAAAGGCCTCGGGCAACACCAATACGTCCGCGCCGCGTTTTAACGCGCGATCGATCAGCCCGCGCGCGCGGATAAAATTTTGCTCGCAATCCGCGGCAGTAAATGCGAGCTTTACGTTCATTTGTAAGATTGCAATTTTCAACTCTTTCTCCTATCTAGGCGCCCGGCGCATCGCGTGAGCGTGCGTGAGCGCAACAGCGATGGCGTCGGTAACGTCGAGCGGTTTGATCTCTTGATTGATCCCTAAAATCCGCTTCACCATGAAGGCGACCTGTTCCTTCGCCGCCTTTGCTTTACCTGTGACAGATTTTTTTACCTGAAGCGGCGTGTATTCGGCAAAATTTCCAAAAATTTGTAAAATTTTAAGGGCCAGCGCGCCGCGAAACTGAGCGAGCTTTAAAACAGACTGCGGATTATAGGCGTAAAACATTGATTCTATCGCGACCTCATCAATCTTATGAGCACTAAAAATTTGATCAATCGCCTCGCTCATCTGCGTCATTTGAAATTGCACGTTTTCGGCCTTCATTTTCACAAGTCCCGCCTCGATAAGAGCGATCTTATTCACGTCTTTTTCCAAAATAGCATAGCCTAAATTTCTAGTTCCGGGATCAATTCCTAAAATTTTCATATCCACCTTTCACACTTATTCACAGTTTAATCACTGGTGAATAAACTTAAATTTACCGCAAATTTAGCGAAATTTAGCTAAAATCTTAATCTAATTTGTAAGGGAATTTTATGGCGACGTCGCAAGCACAAGAAATTTTATCGAATTTAGAGAAGGAAATTTTACCTACCGAATACTCTAGATACATTAAAAATTTGAAATTCAACGATAAAAACTCGACACCAGAGTTTTTCATATACAACGCAACTAACGAGTTTATCGCTAAATACGCTCAGACAAAATACGGCACTAAAATAAAAGAGCTTATCAAAAAACAGTTCGGGCTTAACGACGTAATTGTCAAAATCACCTCAAAGGCTAAAATTTCACCGAAAGAAAAGGTAAAAATCATCTCCGAAAAGCCAAAGAGCACAATTCTAAGCGAAAATTATAATTTTGAAAATTTTATTATCGGCGATTCAAATAAATTTGCCTTCGAATGTTCGGTCTCCGTCGCAAAAGAACCCGGAATCCGCTTTAATCCGCTCTTTATCTACGGACCTAGTGGGCTAGGAAAAACTCACCTGCTTCAATCGATCGGAAATTATTGCATCAAAAAAGGAAAGACCGTCATTTGTGTTACCAGCGAACAATTCGCTAATGATTTTGTCTTTAATCTCAAAAACAACTCGATCGATAAATTTAAACAAAAATACCGCAATTGCGACGTTTTGCTCATCGACGACATTCAATTTTTAATTGGACGTGATAAAGCTCAAGAGGAGCTTTTTTATACATTCAACGAGCTAAAAGATAAAAACTGCCAAATCGTGCTAACCAACGATCTGCCGCCGAAATTTCTAAAAGGCTTTGAAAGTCGCCTCACAACGCGATTTGAAAGCGGCATAATAGCAAACATAACCCCGCCGGATCTAGAAACTAAAATCGCTATTATCAATAAAAAGAGCGAAGAAAATCGCGTTAGAATTCCACACGACGTCGTAGAATACATCGCTGCAAATATGGGTGATAATATCCGAGAGATCGAAGGCGCGATAAACAAACTAAATGCCTATTCCTCAATACTTCGCACAAAGATTACGATGGAATTTACCAAAAGTACACTACAAGATCAAATTCACCAAAAATATTCAAGCGTGAGCCTGGAACACGTAATAGAGGTGATTTCAAAAGAACTGAACGTAAAACCTAGCGAGCTAAAGAGTAAAACGCGAGCTAAAAACGTCGTCGAAGCGCGCCAAATTTGCATATATCTAACCAAACAGTTAACTCAAAACTCAATGCCTAAAATCGCCGCATTTTTTAATCTAAAAGATCACAGCGCCATCAGCAAAAATATCAAAAAAATCAATGAACTCATACAAACCGACGAGATGTTAAAAATAAAAATTGAAGAGCTGAAAAACAAAATAACCAAAAAGGATAAGAATGAAATTTAAACTTTATGAAAATAAAGCAAAAAAAGGTGAATGAAAGTGAATAAAACAAGGTTACCTACTCACTGGATAAACTACCTAAAGACAAGCTTTAGGATAAGTTTTTCACAAAAACCGCTTACCAACTACTACAACGATAAAAATTTAAAAGGATAAAAATATGAAAGTGTTAATCACTAAAAAACTTTTAGAAGAGATAGTTTCAAATACTAGCTCCTATCTTGATAAAAAAGATCTAAGCTCGATAACTTCGCATCTTTTAATGAGTGCAAAAGATGGAATTTTTAGTATAAAAGCTACCGATCATGAAATAGGCCTTAGCTATAATATTCAAAACGTCGCTATAGAGACAGAAGGCGAAGCCACTGCAAACGGAGGCAAACTCCTTAGCGTTATCAAAGGTTTAAGCGACGATAGCGTTACTTTAGAAACCGTTAACGGAGCACTATTTGTAAAGCAAAAAAAATCCAAGTATAAACTTCCGATGTTTGAGACGAGGGATTTTCCAATCTTTCCCGCGGTAGAGGGCAAAAACAGCTTTGACGTAAATGCTGGAATTTTAGGCAGAAGTCTTAAAAAAATCTACCCATCGATCGATACAAACAATCCAAAATATGAGCTAAACGGAGCCTTAATCGATGTAAAAGAGGGCTTTTTAAATTTAGTCGGAACCGATACAAAACGACTTAGCGTTTATAAGCTGATCACTCAATCAAAAGCGGGCGAGCTAGATACTAAAATTTTGATTCCTAAAAAGGCGATAGGCGAAATTCAAAAGTTATTTTCGGATAAAATTAAAATTTACTACGACGAAAACGTGCTACTAGCAGTGAGCGAGAATTTTGAGTTTTTTACAAAGCTTATTAATGGCAAATTTCCAAACTACGAGCGCGTGATCCCAAGCGATACGGCGTATAAAATTTTAATTCCGCGCGATAAGATGGTAAGCGGCGTGCGAGCGATAAACGCGATGTGCGAGGAGATGAAGGTTACCATTAAAAAGGACGGAATGGTTTTCGAGAGCATTAATGAGGATAATTCCGAGGCAAAGACCGAAATTGAAGCGCCAATCGATATAAACGGAGAAATAGTTTTTGGCGTTAAAAATCGCTTTCTGCTTGATTTTTTAAGTAATATCGAGAGCGAAATTTTTGAGCTTGATTTTAACAGTTCCGATACGGCGTTTGTGATTAGCGCGGATGGCTTAAAAACGGTCGTCATGCCGATAAATAACATTTAAAGGAAAATTATGAAGCAAAATTACGGCGCTAGTAATATTAAAGTTTTAAAAGGTCTTGAGGCTGTTAGAAAGCGCCCCGGAATGTATATTGGAGACACCAATATCGGCGGACTTCACCATATGATCTACGAGGTAGTGGATAACTCGATTGATGAAGCGATGGCAGGTTACTGCGACACGATCGATGTCGAGATCACTAGTGAGGGAAGCTGTATAGTTAGCGATAACGGTCGTGGAATCCCCGTCGATATACATCCGACTGAAAAAATTCCTGCCGCGACGGTGGTTCTAACCGTGCTTCATGCAGGCGGTAAATTTGACAAAGACACTTATAAAGTCTCCGGAGGTCTGCACGGAGTGGGCGTTAGCGTCGTAAATGCACTCTCAAAAAAGCTCATCGCTACAATCAAACGTGACGGAAATATTTATAGACAAGAATTTGCCAAAGGAATTCCTACTACCGAGCTTGAAAAGATAAAAACTACTAATCGCACGGGCACTACTATTGAGTTCTGGCCCGATGATGAAATTTTTGAAATTTTAGAATTTGATGATGAAATTTTATCAAAAAGATTTCGCGAGCTAGCGTATCTAAATCCAAAAATTACGATAAATTTTAAAGATAATCGCACGGGCAGGGACGAGCACTTTCACTTCGAAGGCGGCTTGGAGAGCTTCGTAAACGATATGAATAAAGCGCCTGCCATATCCAAAGCCGTATCGTTTAGTGATAGCGCGGATGATGTTATGGTCGATTTTGCGCTGATGTATAACGAAACGTATAGCGAAAATTTATTAAGCTTCGTAAATAATATCAAAACTCCGGACGGCGGTACGCATGAGGCAGGCTTTAGAGCGGGCCTTACGCGCGCGATAACAAATTATGTCGCGGCGAATGCGGCTGCACGTGAAAAAGACACGAAGATCACCGGCGACGACGTTCGCGAGGGACTCATCGCGGTAATTAGCGTAAAGGTTCCCGAACCACAGTTTGAAGGACAAACGAAGGGAAAATTAGGCTCCAGCTACGTTAAGCCAATCGTGCAAAAGATGGCGTTTGAGGTGCTTAGCAAGTATTTTGAAGAAAATCCGATCGAAGCGCGCGCTATTATGAATAAGGCCCTTTTAGCCGCGCGCGGTCGTGAAGCGGCGAAGAAGGCGCGCGATCTAACTCGCAAAAAAGACAATATAAATTCCATCGGAACCCTTCCCGGAAAGTTAGCCGATTGCCAGAGCAAAGATGCAAGCATTAGCGAAATTTATCTAGTCGAGGGCGATAGTGCGGGCGGTTCGGCGAAGCAGGGAAGAGACCGCGTGTTTCAAGCGATCTTGCCGCTTAGAGGTAAAATTTTAAACGTAGAAAAAGCGCGCCTGGATAGAATTTTACAATCCGAAGAAATTAAAAATATGATCACGGCCTTTGGTTGCGGTATCGGCGAAGAATTTAACGAAGAAAAACTTCGCTACCACAAAATCATCATTATGACCGATGCGGACGTTGACGGTAGCCACATCCAGACGCTGCTTCTAACATTTTTCTTTAGATTTTTGCGCCCTATTGTAGAAAACGGCTATGTTTATCTGGCACAGCCGCCGCTTTTTAGATATAAAAAGGGCAAAAAAGAGATTTATCTGAAAGACGAAAAGGCGCTTAGCGAGTTTTTGATTGAAACGGGCATCGATATGGGTGAGTTTGAAGGCATCGGTAACGAGGATCTGATCGATTATCTAAAAATCGTCTCAAACTATCGCTCGCTTCTAAATGAGCTTAAAAAGCGCTTCAGCGTGCTTAGTGCGATCAGATTTTTAATAGAAAACGACGAAGCGCGAAGCCTCGGCTACGAGGATCTATTTAAAATTTTAAAACCGCGTTTGGAAAGTGAAGGATTCAATATCTTAAATTCCTACGTAAATGATGAAGGCATTAGAATTTATGTCCAGACGCCGAGCGGCTTAGAACAGCTCGTGATAGATGAGAATTTATTCGGCAATTATATCTTTGAAGAGGCGATCAGAGTTTATTCTAAGATCAAAGATCGGGATGTAAGCTTTGGTAAAGATTTTATTGAAATTTTAGACGAAATCGAAAAAAGCTCGAAAAAAGGCGCTTATATTCAGCGCTATAAAGGTCTTGGAGAGATGAATCCGGAGCAGCTTTGGGAAACCACTATGAGCCCTGAAAATAGAAGGCTTTTAAAAATCAGCATTGCAGACGCACAAAGTGCTAGTGATACTTTTAATCTCTTCATGGGCGACGAGGTTGAACCGCGTAGGAACTACATTCAAGATCATGCTAAAGACGTTAAACACTTGGATATATAATGTCTGTTCTATTTAGTGAGACCAAAGAGCGCGAAAACCGCTTCATAACGGCGCTTAAAATTTCGGTGCCGTTCACCTGTGTTTTGATTGTTTTTGGAATTATTTTATTCCGAAATGGTGAGTTTAAATTTGATGATATAATTTTGTTTTTGATACTTTTGATCTGCTATGTTTATTATGTCATCTATCAAATTTATTTTGGCTTTCAAAAAACGCTGATTGATCCCGTTACTCACGTATTCGTGCGCGAGGAGATCGAGAAAATTTTAAGTAATGATCTAGCTAAAAATCGTCAAATAAATATCGTTCTTTTGCGAATTAAAAATATCATCGACATAAACGATCGATACGGCTATAAAAACGGCGATGAAATTTTATACGAGTATTGTAAGGAACTTTCAAATTTTCTGGCGGAACAGGGCTTTAAGGACCTCCCGATCGGGCGCTTTATAAATGGCTATTTTGTATTCGGCGTAGAATCAAAAGCTACAAATTTAAGCCATATTTTGCGGATGTTTGAGCATAAAATTTCAAGTCAAACGATTAAAAATGTAGAGATAAAAAGCGAATTTGCAATGCTTCCAAGCTCATATGATCGCAATCTAAATAATATCGTAAATGCGCTATTTTATAAGATAAATCACCTGGACGACGAAGAGCACGGCGAGAAGGCGATCGATGTAGAAAAGGTGTTAATAGACGTATTTTCCGCCGATGTAATGGAAGCAATCGATAGTGAAAATTTTAGCTTTAAATATCAGCGCGTTGCAGATAAAAACGGCGTAAAATCGCATATAAATTTAATCCCGAAGCTTGATCTAAGAAGCGGTGAAAAGATTACAAAAAGTAGAATTTTAGATATTTTGCTTCTAAATCATTACGATATTAAATACGATATTTCGATGATGAGGCAGATTTCTAGGATCATCTATTTTAAGGATATCGACGCTAAAATTTTTATCGAGATCATGCCTCAGACCCTGCGAAATAACGAGTTTCGCAATGAAATTTTAAAGCTCATCGATAATAATCTGATCGATCCGAAAAAGATCGTATTTGAGTTTAACGAAAAGCTTATCTATTCGGAGATTAAGCGCTTTGATGAAATTTTAATTAAATTCCGCGAACTTGGATTTAGCTTCGCGCTGTCGCAGTTCGGCGGCTCAAACGCGAGCTTTGAGTATTTAAAATTTTTAAATGTCGATTTTATTGTTTATGATATAGAATTTAACAAAAATTTAGACGATGAAAAGATTAAAAATATCTTCATAGGCATTAATGAGGCCTGCTCTAAATCGGGCATCAAAACCGTAATGCGCTTTGTAGATAAGCAGGAATTTCAAATGCAGCTTTATAAAATGGGTATTGATTATATTCAGGGATTTTGCGTCGAAAAGCCGAACGATATATCGAATTTAAGGAGAGTGCAGTGAGATACGGCGAAGAGGAAATTGAGAAATTTGACATCGAAAATTTAGAAGTTTGGCCCAATAAACAGGAGCGTGATTATCTAATAAAAATCACTCTGCCCGAGTTTTGCTGCCGCTGCCCGCGCTCGGGCTATCCGGACTTTGCGACGATCTATTTGGAATATATCCCCGATAAGCTCGTAGTCGAACTTAAAGCTATTAAACTTTACATAAATTCCTTTATGAACCGCTATATTAGCCACGAAGATAGCATAAATGAAATTTATGGCGCGTTGCAAAGCAAGCTAAAGCCTAAATTTATGAAAATCACGGGCGATTTTAATCCGCGCGGCAACGTCCACACCGTAATAGAAATCAATTCGGATCAAATTTACCGATGATAAGCTCGAATTTGGTCGAACAAATTTTTAAATCCGCAAGCATTAGCCGCTGGAACGATTACCCAAAGATGGTAAGTCTAGTCGAGCTCGACAAGCAGGCGCACAAATTTATCATCGCTTATTTTATCGCTAGCTTTGAGCGCGATGTGGATATCAACTACGTGATAGAAGCGGGGATTTTCGAGTTTTTAGCGCGTATCGTAGTAACCGACATCCGCCCGGACGTTTTTCATCAGATACAAAAAACTAAGAGAAAAAAGATTAACGAATGGGTTTTAAGCGTCCTAGAAAGCGATCTTTTGCCTATTCAAAACGGCGAGTTTTTAGAGCGATTTAAAAAATATCTAAATTCCAAAGATCATAAAAAAGAAGCCGTGATCTTAAAGGCGGCAAGCTACCTTTCTACGCGGTGGGAATTTAATATCGTATATCAAACGAGCCAGTTTTTAAACGATATCGAGGAGCTAAAATCCAAGGTCGAGGAGGAGCTCGAGGATTATTATGAGCTAATCGGCGTGCGAAAGATCGTGATGAACAAAAAACTTGCCCGCATAGTTGATCTTAGCGGCAGACTTCGTTTTCAAAAACGCTGGGCTCAGACGCCGCGCATTCCTGAGACATCGGTGCTGGGACATATGCTGGTAGTCGCGATTTTAAGCTACTTTTTCTCGATTGAAGTTGGTGCGTGCCGCTCGCGCACGGCATATAATTTTTTCTGCGCTCTATTTCACGATTTGCCCGAAAGCCTCACTCGCGACATCATTAGCCCCGTAAAATACGGCGTCAAGGGCCTTAGCGACATCATCAGCGAATATGAGATGCGGCTAATAGACGATAAAATTTTACCATTCGTACCCGAGCATATGAGAGATGATTTTAGCTATATTTTGGGTATCCGCAAAGAGGGCGGCAAATTTATAAAAGACGAGTTTGAAAACCGCACCTTCGAGCTAGGCAAGGAGCCTAAATTTGCGGAGGGCAGCCTAAAGATGTTTAACGAAGATAAATTTCGCGCAATCGACGGCAAGGCGCTTAAGTATTGCGACAAGCTAGCAGCATTTTTTGAGGCGGGGATTTCGATCAGCTACGGCGTTAAAAGCAAGGAGTTGCTTAGCGGGTATAATTCGATGTTAGAGTTTTTCAAAGCCAAGCCAAAAATCGAAGGCGTCGATTTTTATAGTGTTTGCGAGGATTTCAAAGAGCATTTCGGACTTAATAGGATCGATTTATAAAACCCCTTCCCAGATGGCTGCGGCACATGCGAGATCTAAGTGCTCTGCTGTATTCCTACCCTGAAGCGGTGCCTAAAAAAAGCATTGCACAGGTCTAAGAAAGGGCAAATGGGATTATATGGAAATGTTTCTTAAAGTAAGGTTATAAATGAATTTTAAAAATCATCTTTTATCCGTATTTCGCGAGGTTTTTATCCCTCATCATCGCTCTATTGAGTTCAGAGCTAAAATTTTTGCCGCGATGCTGCTTGCCAAAAAGAAGCAGACCGACGAGGATTATGACGCGATTAAAGATATAGCGGGTGAAATTTATCCAGGCGATGAGCAGCGCATCGGCGTGCTGGTCTCCATCGTAAAAGAGTATATCTTAAAGGCAAAAACCTATAAAAGCTTAAATTTAGATTCGCTTTTAAAAGAGATCGACAGAGATATCAAAAATAATAAAAAATATATCAAAAAAATCGATTTTTCGCATCTGCGTCGTCTGATTGGAGATGATGACGAGGATGCGCTAATCCAACAGCGCGTGTATGAGTTTTTTGTCTGTGAAGTCAAAGAGTATTCGTAAATTTTGATCTTAAGAATTTTTTTAGTATAATCATCAGTTTTTGAAATTATAAACGGAGAGAAATTTGGAAAATATCAGAAATATCGCGGTTATCGCGCACGTTGATCACGGCAAGACCACTATCGTAGATGAGCTTTTAAAACAGTCCGGCACCTTCGGTAATCACCAAGAGGTCGGCGAGCGCGTGATGGACAGCAACGACATAGAGCGCGAGCGCGGCATTACGATCCTATCCAAAAATACCGCCATCCACTACGGCGGCGTTAAAATCAATATCATCGACACTCCGGGCCACGCCGATTTCGGCGGCGAGGTCGAGCGCGTGCTAAAGATGGTCGACGGCGTGCTTTTGCTCGTCGACGCGCAAGAAGGCGTCATGCCGCAGACAAAATTTGTTGTAAAAAAGGCACTATCTTTGGGTCTCAGGCCGATAGTGGTCGTAAATAAAATCGACAAGCCCGCAGCCGATCCGGACCGCGTGGTAAATGAAATTTTCGATCTTTTCGTAGCGCTTGATGCAAACGACGAGCAGCTTGAGTTTCCCGTCATCTACGCCGCGGCCAAAAACGGCTATGCAAAATACGATTTAAGCGATGAGAGCACCGACATGAAGCCGCTTTTTGAGACGATCATCTCTCACGTTCCGACCCCTAGCGGCAGCGACGATAATCCTTTGCAGCTGCAGGTTTTCACGCTCGATTACGACAACTACGTCGGCAAGATCGGCATCGCTAGGATTTTCAACGGCACGATAAACAAAAACCAAAGCGTTATGCTAGCCAAAGCTGACGGCACGCACATCAACGGTAGAATTTCAAAGCTCATCGGTTTTAACGGGCTTGAGCGCACCGACATCGACTCGGCGGGCACCGGCGACATCGTGGCGATCGCGGGCTTTGACGCGCTTGACGTAGGCGATAGTATCGTCGATCCCAATAACCCGATTCCGCTTGATGCGCTGCATATCGAAGAGCCGACCCTTAGCGTAATTTTCAGCGTAAATGACGGACCGCTAGCCGGCACGGAGGGTAAATTCGTAACCTCAAACAAGATCGACGAGCGCTTGGAAGCAGAGATGAAAACCAATATCGCGATGCGCTATGAAAACGCGGGCGAGGGTAAATTTAAAGTAAGCGGCCGCGGCGAGTTGCAGATTACGATTTTAGCTGAAAATATGCGCCGCGAGGGCTTTGAGTTTTGCCTCGGGCGCCCGGAAGTCATCATCAAAGAGATCGACGGCATCAAATGCGAGCCTTTCGAGCATCTAGTCATCGACGCGCCCGATGATTGCACCGGTACCGTCATCGAAAAGCTCGGTCGCAAAAAGGCCGAGATGAAGGTGATGAATCCGACCGGCGACGGGCAGACGCGCATGGAGTTTGAGATCCCCGCGCGCGGTCTTATCGGCTTTCGCTCGCAGTTTTTGACCGATACTCGCGGCGAAGGGGTGATGAATCATAGCTTTTTGGAATTTCGCCCCTTCATCGGCGCGGTCGAGAAGCGACAAAACGGCGCGCTCGTGAGCATGGAAAACGGAGTGGCGCTAGGATACAGCCTGTGGAACCTGCAAGATCGCGGCGTGCTTTTTATTGCTCCGCAGGCGAAGGTCTACCTGGGCATGATCATCGGCGAACACAGCCGTCCGAACGATCTGGACGTCAATCCGATCAAGGGTAAAAATTTAACCAACGTCCGCGCCAGCGGCAGCGACGATGCGATCAAGCTCGTGCCGCCGCGAGCATTAAATTTAGAGCGCGCGCTGGAGTGGATCGAAGAGGACGAGCTTGTGGAGGTCACGCCCGTAAATATCCGCGTGCGCAAGCGATACCTGGATCCTACGACGCGCAGACGAATGGCGAAAAAATAGAATTTTTGGATGAAATTTTAAAATTCGGCGTGAAATTTAGCTTTAAATTTCACGCCTTTTTTATAGGCAAATTTTAAAATTTGCGCTGCTAAAATTTTGCTAGGAGAGGCAATGAATCTTGTTTTATTCGACTTTGATGGCACGATCACGCGCGATGATTCGCTGCTTGAGTTCGTCGCCTACGTAGTCGGATTTAAGAAATTTTTTCGCGGGATTTTGGTGCTATCTCCCATTTTGGCGGCGTATAAATTAGGCCTTGCGAGTAATAATTTTACGCGCAGAAAGCTCTTGGGCTACTTTTTTTCGGGCATGAGCGCCGATAAATTCGATAAAATTTGCAAAAAATACTCCACCACCCACATCGAAGATATCCTAAAACAAAGCGCGATGGACAAGATCGCAACCTACAAAGCCGCGGGCGATAAGATCGTCATCGTCACCGCCTCGCTCGAAGACTGGCTGCGTCCGTGGTGCGACGCGCAGGGCTTGGAGCTTTTAGGCACCAAAATACGGCGCAAAGGCGGCATTATCACGGGCGAGATCGAGGGGCAGAACTGCTACGGCGCGCAAAAGGTCGCTCGCGTGCGTGCGGCATACGACATGCAGGCTTTCGATCGCGTTATCGCTTACGGCGACAGCAGAGGCGATCGCGAGATGCTCGAGTTTGCCGACGAGGCTCACTATAAGGCGTTTGAGTAAAATTTAACGGCTGAAAGGTGAATAATAGCATCTGCGGCGACTGCACTTTTGCTGAGAGCTAGATTTCGCCTCACGCGGAATTTTATCCTTTTAAATTTATCGCGCTTATCTGCGGAATTCTACACCGCACGATAAATTTCATATTTTATCGCAACGCAAAAGCCCTGAATTACGAAATTTTGTTGCAGAATGGGATTTTAAAATTCTTGGTGCAGATAAAATTCTGAAATTCCGTCGTGCATAAAATTTTAAAATTTTATCGTAGCGTGAAATTTTGCTTCGAATGGAATAGATATTTTGAAGCCGAGCGAGATAAATTTTAAAATTTTCTGGAATTTCTTGCTTACTAAAATTTCAAAATTTGCAGGTTTCAGAATATCTACTCGCCGCGTGCGAAGCGGAATTCTAAAATTTCAAAATTCCGCGCCTTATAATTCTAAGGTCTAAAGCATATTATAAATTCCGTCTAAAAGGAAGTATTTTTTATCTGCAGTACCGCGGTAAAATGGCTCGAAAGTGTCCTCATAAGCCTTTTTGAAAAAGCCCTCTTTGCTTAGCTTGATTAGATCGGCATTGATGAAATCAAGCAGGCTTTGATTGCCTTTTTGCACGCCGACGCCTAAGAATTCCGCCGCGCCTAGGTTTTTAAACGGCACTTCGAGCGTATCGTCCACGACGGCATAGGCTAGGACGATGATGTTGTCATTGGCGTAACCGTCGGCTCTGCCGTCCTTCATCATCGCATAGCACTCGGAGGTATTTTTGCAATAGACCAAATTGCTAAATTTCTCTTTGCGCAAATAGCGCTCGGTCATCGAGCCGTTGGGATTTTTTTCGATTGAAATTCTCATATCACGAACCTGTGCGAAGTCCTTCACTTGATCCTCTTTACGCGTTACGATGCCAAAATTTACCGATAGATACGGAAGCGAGAAATCCACCTGCTTCTTACGTTCTTGCGTAATCATAAAGGTGCCGATAACCATATCGACCTTGTTATTTTTCAAAAACGGGATTCTCTCGCCTGCGGTTACGGCTACGAACTGCACTTCGCCCTTTTTATCGCCGAAAATGTCTTTGGCGATTGAGCTAGCAAGTTCGATTTCAAAGCCCTCAAACTTGCCGTTATTAGACTCGCTTAGCGGCGGACGACCTTCGCGCACGCCTACTCTGATAACCCCTGCCTGCCTGATTTCATCTAGTGTATTTGCAAAAATGCTAGTGCAAAATAAGGCTAAAATAAAAAGTAATCTCATAAAAAGCCCCCTACTTTTTAGTTTTGAAATAATTATAGCACTATATATTTTAGAGAAAATAAATACAAGCGGTTTAAAATTTAATCACCGCGCGTATATAAGTTTGAAATTTAGGGGCGAAGCGGGGATTTAAAATTTAATGAATTTGGAAAATTTTAAATCCCAAGATTTATTAGTTATGCAAACTACCTTCGATAAATTTTATATTTTAATTCCTAGCTCTACGCTTTTATAGCAAATCATAAATTCCATCTAGCAGGAAGTATTTTTTATCCGCCGTGCCGCGGTAAAAAGGCTCAAAGGTGTCCTGATAAGCCTTTTTGAAAAAGCCCTCTTTGCTTAGCTTGACAAGCTCTGCGTTGATGAAATCAAGCAGCTCTTTGTTGCCCTTTTGCACGCCAATACCGATGAAATCGGGCTTGCCGAAGTTTTGAAACGGCACTTCGAGCGTATCGTCCACGACGGCGTAGGCTAGCACCGTGATGTTAAGGTTGATGTATCCGTCGGCTTTGCCGTCTCGGATCATCGCGTAGCATTCGCTCGTGCTTTTGCAGTAGCTTACGTTGCTAAATTTCTCTTTTTTGAGGTAATTATCTACGGTCGTGCCCTCTTCAGTTATGAGCCTTATATCGCGCAAGTGTGATATATCTTTGATGGCGTCCGCTTTGCGAGTTAGTACGCCGAGATTGGTCGAAAAATACGGCATCGAGAAGTCTACATGATTTTTGCGCGCCGAATCGATGACGAAGGTAGCTGCGACCATATCGACTTTATTATTGACTAGATACGAGACGCGATCGGCGGCGCTTAGGGAGACAAATTGCACTTCGCCTTGTTTGGCACCGAAAATCGCCTTTGCGATCGCATTGGCAAGCTCGATCTCAAAGCCTTCAAATTTACCACCGCTAATCTCGCTAAAAGGCGGTCTGCCATCTCTGACGCCTACTCTGATGACGCCGCTATTTCTGATCTCTTGCAACGTGTTTGCAAAAAGCCCCGCACAAAGCAAGATCAAAGTAAAAAGTAGTTTCATTTGCCGCTCCTTTGTTTAGGTTATTTACGGCTAATTCTAGCGAAATTAAGATCAAAAGGCGCTTTTTTAGGCTAAATTTATTTGTCATTTGCTTTTTATGAAATTTCAAGACGCCGTTAAATTTAGCCTTAGATTTGATATAATCGCGCAAAATTTAAGCGAGGGCGATATGAAAAATTTTATCTTTTTGTGGCTTTTACTTGCGGGCTGCGCTTTCGGCGCCGATAAGGATGACCCGAGAGTTTCTGCTTCACAGCAAGCAGAGTCAAATTTATCGCAGCCAAATTTTGAAATTTTTTACGATGAAAATGCTAGCGATGCGCAGATAGATGCGGGGTTGGATGCGCTTTTAGAATTCGCGGCGCAAAACAGGGGCAGGATCGACGAGGATTTCGGGGAGTTTAAAGATAGAATTTTCACCGCTTTCATTTTTAATCCAAAGGTGCTGCGAAATTCAAAATTTGACTTCGAGCGGATAGAAAAAATCCTTAAATTTAAACCAAATCTCAATTACGGCGGAGACGGCGGTTATTTCTCGCCGCTAAAGCTCGCGATCTTTTTCGGCTCGAAATTTAGCAGCGAGATAGCGAAGCTTTACCATTTTGATAAAGCCGATGCGATGCGGCTTTTAGAGCTTTTGGTGCAAAACGGCGCGAACGCCAAGACTAGCGGGCTGCTGCGAGATGCCGCGGCAAACGATAATTTCGAGGCATTTAAGTTTTTGATCGCAAACGGCGCGCGAGATACGAAAGACGTGGTCGGCTCGGTTGCGGGTAGCGAATTAATATTTTTAAGTGACAACAACGTTTCTATTCTCGGATATAAAGAGGCGCTACCGCTTGCTGCGAGGGAGTTTGCCGCGGGAGCCAAATTTAAAGAATTCCGCGACGAGAGATTACGCTATTTGGACGAAATTTTAAAATTCCAAAGCTTTGCGAGCATTGATAAAAAGGAGATCAAAACGCTTATCAAAGTAGCTGTGGTGCTGGATGACGAGATGACGGCGAAATTTCTGCTCTCGCGAGGTCTGTGCGAGCAGAAAGAGCTTTGCGAGTTTCTAAAAGCGCAGGCAAAAACTTACGACGCTGCAAAAATTTCTAAAATTTTAAGCCGCAAAGAGAAGTAAATTTTAAAATTTGAGCGGCTATATGGCGGTGTAAAGCAGATAAATTCGCTATTATAGTTGCGCTAGTCGCATCCGCCCTACTTTGTCATTTAGCGCGAGCGAAAAAGCAAAATTTGTTCCGCCTAACCTACCCTCCTCCGCTTATCAAATAGCTCGCTATTAAGTTCATTCAAGATAAATTTTAATGTATTTGCCAGACAGCGCGGCGGCGGAGGTAAATTTTAAAATTTAATCAATATAAAGGACAAATTTAAGTGCCATTGTTATATAATTTATCTTATTTTTAAAAAGGAGTTTGAGATGACTTTTATAGAGTCTGTTCGCACTTGTCTCAAAGAGAATTATTGCAATTTTGAGGGGCGTGCACCACGTTCAGAGTACTGGTGGTTTGCATTATTTGCGGCACTTTTAGGAATTGTAACGTTAGTATTGGATGGCTTTTTAGGCACCTATGCCGTTACGAGTTCCGGTAGAATGATCGGTTTCATTAACTCAATCTTTTTATTGGCAATACTTTTACCTTCTATTGCCGTAGCAGTAAGGCGTCTGCATGATACCGATAGAAGCGGCTGGTTTTATCTGTTAATTTTTATCCCGATAATAGGCCCGGTAGTATTGATCGTATTTTTTATCCAGCAAGGCACTAACGGAGGCAACCGCTTTGGAGACGATCCGTTGCGACCCGCAAGCAGAGGCTCGATTTTTTAAACGTAGCTTTGCAGCACATATATAGGCTTCGCAAATAAGCTAAATTTAGGGCTAATCCCATTTTGGGTTTAGCCCTTTGTCTTATGAGGCGGTTCCGCTTAAAATAATCCTTTTCGTCTAAATTTAGACCGCCGCGCAGATCCAAACTATAAAATTTTAATTCTATTGCCCTTTAATTTCACGATCTTTTTGTCGTTTACGAGCTTCGTAATCGCCTGAGAGACGTTTTGTCTGGGTGCTCCGAGCAGGCTTGCAAGCGTCATTATATTAAAGGGAAGCTCCACGATCTTATCTGCGTTTGCGATGCGATTTAGAAAATTTAAAATCCGCGTCTGGATTTTCGCAAAGACGATCTCTTTAATTAAAATCCGTTGTGAGTAGATATTTTTGATAAGCGCGTTTATGATCGAGCTTGCAAACTCGTCTCCAAGCAGCTCGAAAAGCTCCGAGATATTGATCTGCAGCGTCTCGCAGTCGCTTAAAATTTCAAGGCTCGTGTTTTTATCCAAGCAGACGTAGGCGCCGCTTTTTACGAAGCTAAAAATAAATTCTTTGCCGTTTTCGTAGCAGTTTAGCTTCGCCCTGCCACGCAGCAGAATGATAAATTTAAACTTCTGCGCGTAGATCACGTCGCCGCGAGCGTAGCTTTCGCGCCTAAATTTGGCAATCCGCTCCCTACTTAAAAAGTCGAATTTCTCGCTGTAATCGTTATTTAATCTATCTATCATAGCAGCTCTTTGCATAAAATTTCACGTAAATTTTACATAAAAAGGATAAATTCGTCGTAATCGCGACAAATTTAAATTTATCTTTGATTTATAATTCGCGTTAAAGACAACCTAGAAAGGATACTTTATGAGGAAAATTTTTATCTCATTTATCTGTGTGTGTTCGCTTTTTGGCGGCGAGGTAATCTCCAAAACCGCTACGATCTCGCAAGACGGCAAAGCAATCGGCGAGGCTGAAATTTTAACGCCGATCGAGGTGATATCCAGCGAAGGTGGCGTTACCAAGATTAAAATTAAAGGCGTCGTGAGCGAAAATTATCAGCTTCAAATCCAAAAAAATATGAAAGAGGCTGAAATTTACGCGACCTTTACGAACGAAGCCGAAGCGAATTTTAAAAAGGGTAAAAAGCTCGAGGACGATTATGGCGAGATCTGGTATGAGGCGGAGGGGATTTATGAGATCAGTTCGGATGCCGTAGCCAAGGACGCTAAGGCGCTTTATGCGGAAGCAAAGACGAACTACGAGCAGATCTGCTCGGCGTGTCACCGCTTGCATGAGCCAAAGAGCTTCACGGCAAATCAATGGCCTGCAAATCTGCAAGAGATGATCAATGCAAACTACGTAGCGCTCGAGGGCGACGAGCTAAATTTGATCATAAAATATCTACAACACAACGCAAAAAAACCTGAATGATAAAGGAGATCAGATGAAAAGGCGAGACTTTTTAAAGGTAGGGATTTTAGGCGCAAGCGCAGCAAGTGCTAGCAGGATTGAGGGAGTAACGCAGACGATTTTTGATAACAAAAAGGTATTCGGCGCGAATAGATTCGGTACTTTTTGGCTAAATTTAAACTCGTCGCAGATCGTTTCGGTAAGCGATTTTGAAGGCGATAAATTTCCAAATACGATGAACTATAGCCTGCCCGATAATATCCAAAACGAAAACCGCGTGCTCTATCCGATGGTGCGCAAAAGCTATCTAAAGGCTAAAGGCGCGGCAAAGAGCGAACTGCGCGGTAAAGAGGAGTTCGTGCGCGTTAGCTGGGACACAGCCCTTGATCTAGCGGCGAAGGCTTTGAAAGAAAATTTCGACAAATACGGCGCCGAGGCGATCTACGGCGAGTGCTACTGGTGGGGCGGCAGCGGCAAGATCGGCTGGGGACGCACCGTAGCGCACCGAATGCTTAAAATTTTAGGCGGCTACGTAGAGGAAAGCGGTGATTACTCGACCGGCGCGGGGCTCGTCATCATGCCTCACGTGCTGGGCTCAAGCGCCGTTTACGACGCGCCTACTACGTGGAAAGCGATCGTCAAAAACGCCAAGAACGTCGTATTTTGGGCGACTGATCCTGCGGTAACCAATCAAATTTCATCCATTCCGCCTACGCACGACGGTTACATCGGCATGCAAGAGCTTAAAAAATCGGGCATCAAAACCTACAGCGTAAACGTGATGAGAAACGACACCGCGCGCTACTTCGGCAGCGAAGATATCATCGTGCGCCCAAATACCGATACTGCACTCATCATCGGTATGTGCCATTATCTGTTTACGAACAACCTCTACGACGAGGAATTTATCAAAAAATACACCGTCGGGTTTAATAAATTTAAAGCCTATTTTCTAGGCGAGAGCGATAAAATCGTAAAGGACGCCGCTTGGGCGAGCAAAATTTGCGGACTTAGCGAGGAGGCTATTGCGAAATTTGCTACGGCGCTTGCAAAGGAGCCGAGCACGATCCTAATCGGTCGCGGTTTGCAGCGCGCAGATCACGGCGAGCAGCCTTTCTGGGCGCTAGTGGCGCTTAATGCGATGCTGGGATATATCGGCAAGGAGGGTCTCGGCTTTGAATTTAGCCTAGGATACGACTCCGCGGGCGCTACGAATAAAGTGGCTCCGATTTTAAAGGGACTTAGCACGCGCATAGATGAGAAATACCAAAACACGGGCTCTACGCCTTGGAAAAACGCGAAAAATATCACTATCCCGTCCTCTCGCAGCATCGAGGCGCTGGAGCATCCGGGCAAGCAGATCGATTATGACGGCACCAAGATCAAGCTGCCGCATATGAGAGTCGCGTATATGGCGTGCGGGTCGATGTTTACGCGCCACCAAGACGTAAATAATATCGTTAAGCAGTGGCGTAAATTTGACACCGTCATCACCGCCGAGCCTTACTGGACGAGCACCGCAAAACTTAGCGATATCGTACTTCCCGTCGCTATCGAGGTCGAGCGCAACGACATCAACCAAACGGGCGCTACGGGCGAATATATAGTCGCTTACAGACCTGCAATCGAGCCGATGGGCGAGAGCAAGAGCGACTTTTGGATCTGCGAGCAGATCTGCAAGCGCTGGGGATACGGCGAGGTCTTTAGCGAGGGCAAGGACGAGCTAGGCTGGATGAAGGAATTCTACGCCGATGCCGTAGAGCAAGCCAAAGGCCTAAATATAACGATGCCTAGCTTCGAGGAATTTTATGACAAAGGCTTCGTGCGCTTTGAAAAGGACGACGAGAGCAGCGCGCTATATACGCGCCTTGCGGCATTCCGCGAAAATCCCGCCAAAAACCGCCTAGGCACCCCATCTGGCAAGATCGAGCTTTACTCACCAACGATCGCCAAGATGGGCTATGCCGACTGCCCGCCGATGCCTACTTGGATCGAGCCGAAAGAGTGGCTGGGGGATGCGAAAAAGACGGCGAAGTACCCGATTCACATCGTAAGCCCGCACTCTCGCTACCGCTTGCACAGCCAGCTAAACAACTCGATCATCAGAAATTTTGCCGAGGTTAGCGGCAGAGAGCCGGTGCTCATAAATCCAAAAGACGCCGAAGCGCGTGGGCTTGCGAACGGCGACATCGTGCGCGTTTTCAATGACCGTGGCGAAATTTTAGCGGGCGTGCTCGTCACCGACATCGTGCCCGAGCACGTCGCAGCGATCTGCGAGGGCGCGTGGTACGATCCCGAGGTTTGGGGCGAGAAGAGCCTCTGCCAGCACGGCTGCGTAAACGTGCTAACCTTTGATAAAGGCACGTCAAGTCTCGCGCAAAGCAACTCGGCTCACACCGTGCTAGCGCAGATTGAGAAATTTAAGGGGGAGATTAAGCCGATTACGGCGTTTGGTAAACCAAAAATCTT
Source organism: uncultured Campylobacter sp. (assembly GCA_963528045.1). Classification (GTDB taxonomy): domain Bacteria; phylum Campylobacterota; class Campylobacteria; order Campylobacterales; family Campylobacteraceae; genus Campylobacter_B. The sequence goes on from CAURUA010000005.1 coordinate 53,833, forward strand.
ACAATCTTTGTAGAATTTAACGCGTCGTCTCGCGAGTGCTTTTGAGAGAGATTTGAAATTTTAAGTCTGCGGCAGACTACTTGTCTAGCCTTGACTTAAAATTTCAAATCTCTCTCAAAATCATCTCGCGATACTTCCGCTTGTCTTTTTGTGCTCAAATTTGGTGAAAATTTGAGCACAATTTGCTTCTTTTGTGTGCGTCAAATTTGAATGTAAATTTTGCTCAGGTTAAAAACTCTGCTAAAATTCGCTCAAATTTAACCCAAAGGCCGCGCTGTGCAAATCCTCAATTTGATCCGAAATTTTATCCGTAAACGCATCGTTTCAGAGTGCATTTTACTGCCTTTTTTCTACCCTGAGGAGGGCGAGTTTGAGAGTTTTCAGGAGGGATATAGGCTCGTTAATCACAAAACGGGCGAGGAGCTAGCAGACGATGCACCAGGGCAGTGGCGCAAGAGCTAGCGGGTCATCGCGCGTAACGGAATGGATGATCCGTTTTTCGTAGACTTTGCCCTGGGGGATGCCTCGCCGGTGTATTTTGCCTATCACGGCGCCGGCTCTTGGGAGCCGATAAAGGTAGCGGACGACATCGTTAAATTTGAAGAAATTTTAACCGCACTTGCCGCGCTTGAGGCGCCTTGCTCGCTTGAAGCGATTACGCCGCTTACTGATTTAAACAACGAATTTTACCGCGAGCTGGCGGACGATTACGTGCGGAAAGATGAAGCGCGCGAGGAGCCCGAATATAAATATTTTAGCGTTTTCATCGAAGACTTGGGTGCCGATAAGGTAAAAACGCTCGTGTTTTTAAAGAAATTTTTTGATGAGCCGAGCTTTGCCGCGACCAAAGAGAGGGTGCAAAACCTGCCGCTTTGCCTCTTTAGCGGCACACAGGAGCTGGCGCTGTCGCTGCAAGACAAACTCGCCTCGCTCGGAGTTAAATTTTACGCGCAGAAGATCTCTCTTAGCGAATTTATCGCGCGGCGCGACTAAGCGGCGACATCAAAATTTGAAAATTCCGGCTTCGGCTAAATTTTAAGCTTAGCGCGTCATATAAATTCCGCGTTCGCCCGTGCCGCTTCGCGTATACGCTCTTGCGCGTGCGGGCTCCGCAAGAGCATAAAATCGAAGCGTAAATTTAAAATTTTAAGCTCGGACGCGGATCAAGCGTCTCGCACAAGCTCTAAATCGCGAGCAAGCAGGCTTGCGGACGCAAATTCAAAGCCCGCTCTTTTTCGCCTGCGACCGAAGCTAATTAATTTCGCAAGCGAGCAAGACTATCCGAGCCCGAGCGGAGCGGCGATAAAACGCTTCAATCTCGCTGCGATCAAGGCTGGCGGCAAAGCATTCTAATCTCGCTGCGAGCAGGGGCTAACAGCAAAATCTCAAATCTCATTGCGATCAAGGCTAGCGGCAAAACCCCAAATCTCGGGCGGGCGCATCAAAGCCGCGCCGTATAAGAGGGCACGATCTAGTCTCTGGCGCAATTGGAGCAGCTGTTGCGAGCGACGAGCTCTGCAAAATCTAGCGCTGCGTCGTAGTCGGGCTCAGAGGCTATGTCGCTTACGAGCTCTTTATAAACCACAACGCCTGCGGTATCTATGACAAAGATCGCTCTGGCGCTAAGACCTGCTAATGCGCCGCTGGCGATTAGGGTGCCGTAGCGGCGGCAAAATTCCTTATCGCGGAAATCGCTTGCAACGCGTAGATTTTTGATCCCCTCAGTCGTGCAAAACCTCCCCATCGCAAACGGTAAATCCATCGAAACGACGATTACTTCGGTATTAGGAAGCGATGCGGCGCGCTCGTTGAACTTGCGTGCCTCCGTCGCGCAGACGGGCGTATCTAGCGACGGCACGGCGACGATGATTTGCACATGCTTGCCGCTAGCGATCTCGATTTCGCTTAGATCCTGGGCTACTAAGCGCACTTGCGGCGCGCGATCGCCTAGATTTATCTCTTGCCCGCTTAGCTCTACAGGCTTTCCTTGAAATGTTACTGTTGACATTTTTGTCCTTTGTTTTGAATTTGTAGCGGCGAATATACAGAAATTCCTTAAATTTCAGGTAAAATTGCTTTAAAAATCAAGGAGAGCAGATGGGCGAAGATATTTGGGGCGGCAGCAGCAATCCTGCGTCGCTAGCCAGCATAAGACGTAAAAGCGGCGAAGAAAAAAAGCCCTTGGATGAGAAACCACAGGAGCAACCTGAGAATTTAGATTTAGCGCAAGAAGAACTTACGGCGGATGATACTAGCGAGCAAAATTCTGCGGCTCAGAATTCTATAGAGCAAAATTCCGCTTCCACAAGGCAGAATTTTACGCCACAGAATTCTGCGGAGCAAAATTTAGCTTTTGAAGCTCAAGGCTTGGATGAAGAAAATTCTATTTTGCGAGATTCTGCCGCGACAGGCTCTAGCGAGCAAGATTCTAACGCGAAAGGCTTGAATTCTACCGAAAATGCTGCGAACTCACAAAATTTTGTAGAGCAGAATTTCACTTGGCAAAATTCAGCTTCCTTAAATTCCGATAGAATTAGCTCTACGCAAAGCTCAGCTAGGGCTTACGATCTAAATAAAGCCTACGTATTTTATATGTTCCTCGGGCCTTTCGGCGCGCATAGATTTTATCTTGGGCGTATAATCTCCGCGATTTTTCAGCTTTTAGGCGGGCTGCCATTTCTCATCTGGCTTTTTTTAGTAGTGGTTACTGTCATGTGGACGAGTATAGAAGGTAACGATCTGTTGGCGCTTATAAACTCATCTCGTCCGGATTTGGGCGTGCAAGCATCAGACCTAAAGGATATAGAACAGGGCTTTTTTCATTTTATGGTTATTTTCTCAGTGCCTAATGTTTTGTTTTTGATCTGGCTTATTAGCGACTTTTTTAGGTTGCCTGAAATGGTGCGAAAGCTAAATGTATCCGTAGACGCGGGAGCAATCCTGTATGTTTATACGGATGACGCTAAAGAGCAGAGCGAGAATCTATCTACTGCCAAAACTACCCTTTACATAGCATTTGGGCTTGAGGCGTTAAATGCGGTAGGCAGATATATCAAGAATGCAGATAAAGTGGGTGCGTTGGAAGGCGTCGGACTTATATCGACGATATGCCTAGCTGTGGGGCTATATTTTTTAGCGCGCGCTATACGTAGCACGGATCTACTATCAAACGCCGTGATAGTCGGGGTTTCCTCGGCCATAAGCGCAGTAAGCACTATATTTGTAGGATTTGAATTGTTTAAACCATCAGTTTTTATGATAAGCATTTATTGCGTATGCACAGCGGTATATCTGATCTATCAGCTGCTAGTTAGTAAAGAGCTTTACGATTGCAGCGCAGAGAAGAACTATCTAAGAGCGTTTTATGTTATTGCAGCTACGGAGATAGTAACTCTAGTCTTGATAGCGCTTGACTCACAGCTTTTCGCCTTAGTATTTGCCATAGGGTGGTTAGCTTCGGTAATTCTAAATGTTTCAGCGGTTTATGGCACTAGGGAGGTTACCGCTTCAAAAGGTGGCTACAATCTAGCAAATCTGGCGTATCACGTAAGGCAGATGAACGGGCGGGAGTTTTAGGTATTTAAATTTAAGGGGCGATTAGTATAATCCTAGATTATTTTTAAAAAAAGGAGTTTAAAATGACTTTTATGGAGTCTGTGCAAACTTGCGTAAAGCAAAAATACGCCGCATTTAGCGGGCGAGCATCAAGGTCGGAGTACTGGTGGTTTTTTCTATTTACCGTGCTTGGCGGGATTGTTTTGAGCTTGATAGATGGCGTTTTAGGCACTACGATAGGGTATAATCAAATAATAGCCGGCAAAATCGTCCATCAAGAAATCGGCATTATAGATGCGCTTTTTCAACTAGCTATGCTCGTGCCAGCCATCGCCGTATCAGTCAGGCGACTACATGACACCGATAGAAGCGGCTGGTTTTTTCTGCTTATTTTAATGCCGATCGTGGGTGCTTTTTTCGGCGATATCGGGCTTTTGGTATCATTTGTGGGTTGGATAGTGCTGCTTGTGTTTTTCGTGCAGCGCGGCGATAGCGGGTCCAATCGCTTCGGATACGATACGCTATGATAAAGCTCTAAAGCTTTGCGGAATTTTAGAATTCTAAAATTCCGTGCAGATAAAATTCTTTGTATTGTCGTTTAAAATTCTACGCATAAGCACTTTGTAGCGCTAAATCTTTCTTCAAATAAGCTTCGAAAATTCGCTCTAATTGATTGCCGTTATCTGTAACTTAGAATTTTTATATTATAATGCGCTCAAAATTTTATTTTAGAAAGGATGAAAATGAAAGAGAGAATCGAGGCGCTGTTTGCGCAAAATCCTAAAATTTCGATCGCGCAGATCTGCAAGGAGCTCGGCGCCAAGGAGATCGACGTACTGCTAAACCTGCCCGAGCGCTTCGGAAAAAGCGCTGCCGGCGATAAATTCGGCGAGGTCATTAGAGAGCTTGAGGGCTGGGGCGAGGTGCTTTTCGTGAAAAATACGCCGAGCTTCATCATCGAGTTTAAAACCAAGATCCCAAGCGGCAAGAGCGCGCGCGGATATTATAATTTCGGCATGGGCGCAAATGGCGATGAGGCGCATGGGCTGGGCATTTTGGGGGGTCATCTAAAGACGGATGAGATCGATAAGATCATCCTCGTGACGCAAACTTTTATGGGGATGCTTTCGAAATTCGTGGGCTTTTACGACAAAGCGGGCGAGAATATCTTTAAAATTTACGTCTCGCGCGATGAGAAAGGACAGCTACTAACCGAGCAAGACGCTAAATTCGAAGCGCTAAAAGCCGCGATTTAGCGCCTCGCGCAAGGCTCGTCTTGCGTAAAATTTGCCCTTGCGCGGGCATTTAGGCTTGATCTCGCCCTTTATGCGCGAGATCAAATCCGTAGAATTCTATTGCGAGATAACACTGCGCGCACTCTTGCGGGTTTGCGCGCAAAATCGATCCGCGCCGCTACCTCCCTTTATCTCCCGCCTATGCGTATTTATGGCTTTGATCTGCAGCGCAAATCGCCTCCTTTTCTCGCCGCCTTCATGCAGAATCGATCTTGTCGGTTTGATTTACCAAACCGACTTTAACGCGCGGGAATAGTTTTTCGAATTTGACGCAGAACCGTCCTTTTCTTCATTTCATCCCAAGCGCGCGCAGTATCTCGGGCGCAGAGAGTTTGAATTAAACGGGCTTGCGGCAGGGCGAATTAAACGGATAAAATTTAGTCGGAGGATTTGTGCAGCGGCATTTTTAGTGGCCTCAAATTTTAAATTTTAGATTTGCTGCGTCGCGTTATCGCAAGGCGTAAATTTCGATCACGGGCTGTTTTGATCGAGCGTAACTTCGGGCGATTACAATTTTAAGCGCGCATCATTTTAAAATTTGCGCCGCGCCGCTAGCTTTATTCTATCTTGTCGCGCAGGATTCCGTTTTGCCGCGCCTATCTTCTACCGCATCTCGTCTTGCCTCGCTCTCCTTTCTGCCCCGCGCCCCGCTCTTTTTTCAAGGAAGGCGTGCGATCGAGATAAAAACCGCCCTACTTCGGATCAAAATTTTATTTTTCCTCAAAATGGAGCTGAATAAAGATAAATTTTATAAAATCTACCATTTTAATTTCATATCTCAAAAACTTTCCGCCGCTACGCAAGGAGCGTCAAATTTTAAAATTGAAATTTTATACGTTAAGCTTAAAGCTTATAAAACTCCGATATTTAGGGCAATACAGACTCGAATTTTTATCTTTTATTGCTATAATTCCCTTATAAATTTAAATCTTAAGATTAAAAAGTATTCTTAAGAATTTTATAAGATGGAGGAGATCTTGAATAGATTGATTTTGAAGATTTACGCGTGGCAAAATACTGCCACGCCGTGGTTTTGGCTCTTTGTGATAAGCGCAGGCTATCTTGCGACATCATATTTTTTCTTTCAGCGCTGCCTTTTTATGTCGCCTACGCAGATGAGCACCCTCGTACGTCTGGGCTTTGCCGTAGCGGGCGTGGGCGCGCTCATCGGCCTACTGTTGCCGTTTAGCTTCATAACAAGGCTCGTTGCTTACCTGCTCGGCTTTGCGGGCGCGATATACGGCTATTTACAAAGCTCCGCGCCGCACCCCGCCGCAGATACCGCAAATTGCCTCTCAGCACCCGCTTTCCCTTTTGCGGCGCCGCTTGATAGCCTGCTGCCGGAGCTATTTCGCCCCGCAAGCTGCACGGGCACCCCGTCCTTCCCCGCAGGCACCGCACTTAGCGATGTGCAGAGCCTTTTCGGCGGATTTTACGGCGAGGGATTTTATCTGGTGCCGAGCATCAAATTTGCAGATGCGGCGCAGTGCGCGCAGGTAGCGTTTGCGGCATTCGCGGCGATTTTGGCCGTGATGTTTGCGAGTTTTTTATACGGCAGATTTACGAGAAGTTTTTAAAATTTTAAGAAAGGATAAGCATGAAGTTTTTAAA
>CAURUA010000006.1:0-56587 GCA_963528045.1 uncultured Campylobacter sp.
GCGAAACAGAATTGTGATTATACAAGAGTGATGCTTAAAGGGGGCTGAATACGCATTAAGAAATTTAAAAACAGTTTTGAAATTTCAAATTTCATTACGAAATTTTGATCACGGTGTGTTTCAATACAAAATTTCATATTCTTCGCCCTCCGTAAAAATTTTATAAATTTCGCAGGCGACCGCACCCAAAAATTCAAAATTTTATCATATTTTACGACCGATGACCGCCGCCCCATTCGCCCATAAAATCCGCCTACAAAACGCTTAAGCGCACGATTATAAGATTTCGCTATAATCACGTCCGATTTAAAATTTATCAAAATTTAAAAGGACTTTTATGCGCGCAATTTTTTCTATCTATATCTTCATCATCGCGGCCCTTATCGGCATCGAGCTCTCGCTCGGCGCACTCGTCGCACCCGTGGTATTTTTCCCGCAGCAGATTATCGGAGAGGGCGTGCTATCGCACTTTCAAAGCGGTAAGCTAATGAGCGAGATCTTCGTAAAATACGGCGGCATCCTCATCGCAGTCTCGATCATCTGCCTAGTTTTTGAGATGATAAATTTCAACAATAACAAATCGCAATCCTTTCGCTTGCGCCTTTCAACCCTGATGCTGACGCTCGTAAATATCATACTTGCCCTACTTTTCGTGCTTTACTTTACCGACTACGTCATAAACGCCCAAAAGATCGGCGCAGAAGCGACGATGACGCCGGAATTTGCCCAAATCCACGCGGCTAGCGAGTGGTGCATGAAACTCATCATCGTGTTTCAAACGGTGCTGTTTTTCGCAAAAATCCTCCCTACCCTCGCCGCGAAAAAGGCAGCACCGGAGCAAAGCGCAGCCGATGCAGATTAAAATTTACTACGAAGACACCGACGCGCAGGGCATCGTGTATCACGCCAACTACATAAAATTTTGCGAGCGGGCGCGCAGCGAGGCGCTTATGCAGGCAGGAGTGGACTTCGCGCGCGCAGACGCACACTTCGTAGTTAGCGAGCTTTGCGCTAAATTTCTCCGTCCCGCGCGCCTCGGCGACACGCTTGAAATTCGCACGAGCCTAGCCGCGCTCAAAAACGCCAGTGCCCTTTTGCGGCAAGAAATTTACAAGATCAAAGATATTAAAAACGTCGATTTCAGTGAGCTTTTATACGCACAGGACGTAAAAATCGCCTTCGTAAAAGACGGCAGGCCAATCAAATTTAGCGCTGAAATTTTAGAATTTTTCAAATCTTTGAGATAAATTATTTCGCGGGTGCAAATTTACCTAGTCGTGTGCGGCACAAACATAGCGCAGACCGGCTTTTCGGCATAAAATCTAAGAATGCGCAGAGCTCTTGGACGAAATAAAATTTGCAGGCTAGATAAAATTTTACGACATAGAATTTCGCTCGGCGTTAAGGTTTAAATTTAACGCTACGTCGCGACGCAAATCCCTCACGCGCCCCGAGATAGCCAGATAGAAAACAAAATTTGAAATATCAGAATTTTGCAATGGCGTTAAATTTTGCCCTACTCCGCCGCTTTATGAAATTTCTCGTCCTTAAATTTAAACCCGCGCAGATCGAATCTGTGTTTTGCCTCGCTAAAATCCCGTTAGTCCGTGAAATTTAAGCAGGTTAAATTCGCCCCGTCCGCTCGCTTGCCGCAATAAAAATCACGGCGCACGCGTAAAGCTACGCGCAAAATCAAAATAGCACGCAAAGAAAGCGCCAAAATGCGCCTCACAGCAGTCCTTTTATCTTTTGCAGATCCTCTTTGAAAAGCTCCGCCTTGCTCGGATTTTGCGCGATAAATGCGGGATCGAAGCTCGGCACGAAACTAATGCCGCCCTCGTTAAAGACCGAGCCGTGCAGCGCGTCCATGCCCGCCAGATCACCGTTTCGTAGCACGATTTTGGAACAAATTTCGCCCAGGCAGAGCACGACTTTGGGCTTTAAAATTTTGATCTCGTCGGTCAGATAGGGCGCGCATTTTAAGATCATTTCCGAGCTTATGCGCCTATTTTGCGGTACCGCGCACCTTATCAAAAAGCTAAAATAAATTTCTTCCGGCGCGCAAATTTGATCTAGCGCCGCTGCTACCTCAGCCTCCAAACCGCCGCTAAAACCCTCGCTAGAGCTAGGCGCAAGAGCTACGATCATAAGTTTTATGCTCGCAGGAGTTTTAAAATTTTTGATAGTTTTGAAATTTTTAAAATTTTGCTCGGCGCTTCCCGTGCGCGTTTTAGCAAGCTCGCAGAGATTGCACTCGGCAGTAGCGGATTTCAGCGCGTCCAGCGCCTTAAAAAATCGCGCGCCGCCGCTTAAAATTTCGGCGCCTACGTAGCGGTATCCGAACGCTTTGTAATAAAGCAGCCTGCGTAGTTGCGAGCTTTGCACGGCGCGCCTACGATCTGTTTAAATTTCGCGCGACGAATCCGCGATCAAACTGCGCCAAATCTTTGTAAAATTCCGGCCTAAAGCCCTGCTCGCGCAAAAACGCCGACAGGCTCTGCTTTTGATCGTAGCCCATCTCGCAGGCTAGAAATTTTGCGCGCTGCGCGGCGATCAGCACGATGCGTTTTAAAATTTCATCCCCCCTCTCGCCGCCGAACAGCGCCTGTTTCGGCTCCTGCAGCACGCGCGCGTCCAATGCGTAGGAGTTTGCGATGTAGGGCGGATTTGAGACGATGAGATCAAACTCGCCCGCGATCTCATCTGCGTAGGCGCAGTGTACAAACTCGACGTCCGCGCCTAAACTTGCGGCGTTTGCGCGCGCCACCTCAAGCGCATCCGCGCTGATGTCGCTAGCCGTGATACGGCAAGCGGGAAGGAGTTTTTTTAAGCAGATAGCGATTATGCCGCTGCCCGTGCCGATCTCGCAAATGCGCGGCTCGCCCAAGCTCTGCGCCAAAGTAAGCGCCTTTTTTACTAAAATTTCGGTCTCGCAGCGCGGTATCAGCACCCGCTCGTCAACGTAAAATTTAAAGCCCATAAACTCGCAGCTTTGCGTGATGTATTCAAGCGGGCGACCGTCTTTAAATTCAGCGATCTTAGCGCGAAATTCTACTTCATGCGCGAGCTCTTCAGAGCATTTTAGCACGAGCTGCTCATCGCTAAGTCGCTCGCAAAGCTTTAAAATTTCGCGCGCGACGTATTTTGAGCCGCACTGCCCCAAGCCCCATCTTAGCGCCTCAGCAATCCTCATCAAGCTCTCTTATGCGCTCGTACAGGCTCGGGTGCGAATGATACACCGCGGCGTAAATTTTATGAGCGAGCGGAAACGCCTTGTTTTCGCTGCCCAGCTTCTTTAGCGCGCCGATCATGCTCTTTTTATCCTGCATGCTCGCGCCATGTCGGTCCGCGCTAAATTCGTGCATACGGCTAAACTTGGAGATCACCGGCTCAAAAAACGCATGCAAAATCGGCGCAAACAAAATCATAAAAACCAGCGTCGCGCCGCCGTCCGAGTTAAGTCCTAGCGCGCCAAATACGCCTGCAGGGAGGTTTCCGAATACCGCGAACGTCGCGCCCAAAAGCACGAAGCTAAGCGCTAAATTTTTCAAAATGTCGCCGTGTTTGAAATGCCCGAGCTCGTGCCCTAAAACGGCTAAAATTTCATCCTCGCTCAGCTTCTCTATGAGCGTGTCGAAGAGCACGACCTTTTTCGTCGCGCCGAAGCCGCCGAAATAGGCGTTTAGGCGCTTGTCGCGCTTGCTCGCGTCGATCGTAAAAACGCCGCTACTTTTAAAGCCGCAGCGCTGCAAAAGCTCCTCTATGCGCTCTTTTAGCTCGCCTTGCTCTAGCGGCTGCATCTTATTAAACAGCGGCGCGATAACGGTCGGATAGATTAAATTTATCAGTAAAACTATGCCGAAGCTTAGCAAAAAGCCCCAGACCCACCAGTGCGCGCCCAGGCTATTTACGCAAAAAACGAGCGCAGAGGCTACTGCAAAGCCAAAAACCAGCGTGAGCGTGAGCGATTTTAGCGTATCTTTTACGAAAACGGCGGGCGTTATCGTGGAAAAGCCTAAGCGTCTGTCTTTGACGAAGGTTTTGTAAATCTCAAGCGGAAGCGATATCGCGCCGCCGATGATTAAAAACGCAGTTACGAAGCAGCTCTGCGCAAAAATCCCGTCGCCAGCTAGATCATATATCGCGCGCTGTAACGCGCCCGCACCCGCAAGTATCCAAATAAGCGCCACCGCAAACGAAAAGCAGTGCGAAAATATATTAAATTTTAAATTTACCGCGCCGACCTCGCCCGCCTTGCGATAATCCTCCTCGCTAAGCACCACCGCAGGCTCTTTTAGCTTAGCGCGGATAAAATTTAACTCAAGCAGATCGAGCGAAATTTTATAAATCGTGTAAAGCGCGTATAAAAAGATCAAAAACCAAACCATCGCGCCTACTTTAGGCTCTCGGCGAGCGAAAGCACTTCGTAATATTCATTTTCCATACTGTTTAATGTTCCTCTTTTTTCTTCAAGTTCTTCAAAAAGCCCCTGCATACCGAGCTTTTGATAAATTTCAGGCGTCGAAAGCGCGTGATTTAGTTCTTTTATGCGCGCCTCGATAGCCTCGATCTTAGCGGGATACTCCTCTAAAATTTTATTCTGTTTGTAGCTAAGTTTCGCGGCGCTCGTTTTTTCCTTTTTGTTTTCGCGGCCGCTCTCGTCTGTGCTCGCGCTCGCGCCAGCGTCGGCCTCGATCTGATCAATCTCCGCCATCTCGTCTTCAAACTCCAAATACTGCGAATAGGGCATTTGAATTTGATCAATCGTGCCGTTTTTTTCAAAAACCCAAAGCTTATTCGTGATCTTATCGATGAAATATCGATCGTGGCTTACGATGATTACCGCACCTTCGAAGCTTAATAGATAATCCTCCAAAATATTGATCGTCGCGATATCAAGATCGTTCGTCGGCTCATCCAAGATCAGGCAATCATACTGCTCGGTAAAGAGCTTGGCAAGCGCCAGGCGGTTCTTTTCGCCGCCGCTAAGCACGCCCACGGGCTTATCTAAAAACTCCTTCGGAAACAAGAAATTTTTCAAATACCCATAGACGTGCATGTAGCTGCCGCGGACGCTTATGTGATCGCCGCCGTTGGGACAGAAAATTTCGATTATGCTTTTATCGTCCGTGATACCGCTGCGGGTCTGATCGAAGTAGCCGATCCTGATCTCGCCGCGTTTGATCTCGCCCGCATCGATCTTACTGCGGCCGAGTAAAATTTTAAGCAGAGTGCTTTTGCCCGCGCCGTTAGCGCCTACGATGCCGATGCGCTCGCCCTGCAAAACCCGCGCCGAAAAGCCCTTGAAAAGCACTTTGCCGTTTAAAATTTTACCGATATTCGTGCATTCAAAAAGCATCTTTTTGCGATTGTCGCCGCCCGTGCCGTTAAAGCTCCTGCTCGCGCGCTCCAGCTCGAGTCGCACGCGACGGATCGCGCCCGGGTTTTTCTTAGCATCCTGCCTCATCTGCATGATACGCGCTTTGCGCCCTTCGTTGCGCTTTAGGCGCGCCTTTACGCCGCGGTGCAGCCACTCCTCCTCGGCGCGCAGCTGTTTAAGCAGCGTCTCGTGGGACTTTTCGAGCGAAGCAAGCATCTCTTGCTTGCGCCTCAGATAGTTCTCATATCCGCCGTCGAAATTTGAAATTTTACCCTCTTCGATCTCGATACTGCGCGTCGCCAAGCGGTCTATGAAGTAACGATCGTGGCTAATAAAAACGATCGTCTGCTTCGAGCTAAGCAGCATCTCCTCTAGAAATTTCACCATATAGACGTCGAGGTGGTTCGTGGGCTCGTCCAGCAGCAGCACGTCGGGCTTTTTAAGCACCAGCGCGCCTAGCGCCACGCGACGAATTTCGCCGCCGCTAAGCGTACAGACGGAGCGGTTTTCGTAAATTTTAAGCCCGAAATTTTGCAGCACCTGCTCGATCTTATTGTCGATCTGCCAGCCATCCTTGGCCTCGATAAATTTAATAAGCTCATCCTGGCGCGCCAAAAGCTCCTTGTTCTCGGGCTGTGCGGCGATTTCGCTTGAGATCGCGTCGTATTCGCTAAGGGCGGCGTAAATTTCAGCTAGCTCCCTTCGCAGCGCGTCTTTGACCGATAGATTTTCGTCAAATTTCGGCGTTTGAGCGAGCATCTGGATATTTAGCCCGTTTTGAGTGATCACGCGTCCCTCGTCAATCTCGCACAGACCTGCAATTATCTTCATCAGCGTGGACTTGCCGCCGCCGTTTTTGCCGATCACGGCGACGCGCTCGTTAGCGTCCAGTGCGAAATTTACGCCGTCTAAAACGACGTGAGAGCCGAATTTTTTCGTAACATCGATAAGCTCGATCAAAGCCAATTTTAAGTTCCTCTAGTGTTAAATTCGGTGATTTTACACAAAATTCTATTAAATTTTAATAACTTTTAAAGGTTCAGCGATGCAAAGTTTGGAATTTAACGACCTGCGCGTAGAAATTTTCACCCCGCACGCGCCGTCTTTTGCGGCTGCGCCCTCCTTTACAAAAGAAGCCGTGTCCGCGCCGCCGATCATCTACCTGCACGCCTTGGAGTTTGGCGCGACCGGCATGGGCGAAATTTACGAACTCGTCTCGCGACGAAGCGGCGCGGATTTCGTGCTTGCGGCGATCTATCTAAACGAGGCGCAGTGGGGCGATAAGCTCAGCCCGTGGGCGGCAAAATCGCCGTTTAAGGGAGTGCGCGATTTCGCAGGCGGCGGCGCGGCGCACTTGGAAAAATTTACGAACGAGCTGATCCCGCGTATCGAGCAACACGTATTCGGCGCTGGCAAACCTGCGTGGCGAGCGTGCGCGGGATACTCGCTGGCTGGACTTTTTAGCGCGTACGCGGCGTTTGCAAGCGATAAATTTCAAAAGATTGCCTGCGTCTCGGCGTCGTTTTGGTTTAGCGGCTTTGACGCCTTCGTCGCCGCACACTCGCCGCAAAGGGGGCTGGCACACGTCTACGCGTCCTTGGGCGAGGCCGAGATGAACCCGAAAAATCCGCGCGGAGCACTCTGCGGCGAGACAGCGCGAAATTTCATCACAAAATGCCGCAGTGCGGGCGCGAAAGCGGAGTTTGAGCAAAATCTGGGCGGGCATATGCAAGATGAGATCGCAAGAATTTCAAAGGCACTTTTAAGGCTCGTAAACTCCTAAAATTCGGGTAAATTTTAAAATTTAGCGGGGCGATAGATTAAGAGGCTGTGGAAGCCTGAAAGAAACGAGCCAAGAAGCGTAAATTTAAGCAATCTGCCGCTGGAATTTCTCGCGCAACGGTTTTTTGTGCTATGCAATGGAATTTAAGACAAACCCACGTTAAATTTTATAGCATGAGCAATGTCGCAAAAATGGCGCTACGCAATTCGGCGCGAATGACACAGCGCGCCGTCGGTGCTTTAGCGGCTTTGATAAGTGTAAATCTGTTTTGAGCGTAAATCATGCGACGCGGCGCCGATGCGGCACAGGCGGCGTGGTGCAATGCAGATTTCAGGCGGGATGTCGCTAAATTTTTGCAGGTTGCGTTAGTGGTTTAAAATTTCAAGCGAGCCGTCATTATAAAATTTAAAGCAAATTATGTCGCAGCTAGGATTTGGCGCGTCTGCAAGCTAAATTTAAAGCAGCGCAGTGTATGATCCCGCCCGTTTTGTTTAGTGTACCGGCGAACTAAATTTACGCTGAAATTTCAAAATTTACACTGCACCAAAGAGCGCTTTGGCGCTACGATACGTGCCGCTAGGTTTAAATTTTAAAATTTAGCAGTTAGTGAGTACTCAGCAGACACTTGCTGAATTTGCGGCGGCGTAATATGCGGAATTTTGCGAATTACCGTTTGCAAAATTCGTCCTGCGAAATTTCGCGGCGCATGCTTCAATCAGCTCTCTACCGCGCTTCGAGCGGCATACGCTTTGCTTTCCGCAACTACGCCAAGCTGCTCGCCGCTCCATTTTTGCGCACGTTACGTCGTGTTTGCCGCACATACGCCGCGCGCGCCGCTCCGCAAAAAAAGCCACAAACACGCTAAATTCTAACCGCACACTATGAATTTTGGCATCGTAAATATCGGGTAAATTTACGCGCCCTGCCCTGCTTATGTCCGTATTTCTACGCGCCAAACGGTGAGAATATGCCCTTGTCGCAAACGAAACGAGCGATTAAATGATAGGCTCGACAAACAGGCACCGCAAAGTATTCACAATAACGGCAAAAATTCCCGCTAAAATTTCATACGAAGCCGCTGAAAAATTTACCTGCGTTTGATGCCGTAGCCGTCACGATCCACGCATATAAAGCCCGTAGTAGCGCCTCCGTCGCGCGCCATCACCACGCCGTCTGCGGCAAATCTATCATCACAGCCGATCTCGTAGTCTTTTTTCGCCGCCTCGCTTGCAGGACCCTCGAAAATCTCATAAAATTCCGATACAAACCCGTCTTTGTAATAAATAACGGTTTTGCCCTCGCCTTCCCAGATGCTTACGCCCTGGGTATTTGCGCTTTTTGCTTTGGCTTTAAGTTCATTAAAAGTCCCAAAATCCCAGCCTAGGATTTTTAAAACAGCGCGCTCGTTCGTCTTTTCGTCTATATTATAAAAACTCACACTTTGGTTTTTGTCTTTATTTACGACCCTCATGCTTGAGACCTCGTCGCCGCCAAAACGGACGTCAAAAGAAACTCCTTCGGGCTTTATCTCGCGTGCAAAATCGCGCAGGGATAAAATTTGAACGCGATTTTGCTCGTAATTTTCCGCCAAATCCGGCTCCGAAAAGAACAATTTGTAGATTAAAAACCCCGCAGCTAGCACAAACGCGGCGCTCATAACGAGTTTAAATAACCTAAAAATTTCCGAGAAAAAATATTTTATAAAATTCACGCCCGCTTCCTAAATTTCATCGAATTTCGCCGTCTACGCAAAGGGTAGAATTTTTTTGTAGTTGCTCCACAGCTCGTTATCCTCGCCGAAATACGCGAGCAGCCCGCGCGCGTTGCGATCGAAAGGGTTGGGCTCTTTATGCAGCGCGATACGCTGCGACAGGCGTAGATCGTAGGTGTTGTATATCGCAGAATACGGTACTGGAAAGTCCGAAGCGTAAAGCAGGCGCGAGTGCACGTCCGTTTGGCTCGCAAGATGCGGCAGAGCCTTGGCGCGCACCGGCGTCATAAGCGCGGAAACGTCGGCGTAGAGGTTTTTGTGCGTGCGCAGAAGCGCTAAAAGCGCGAAATAATCGTGTCCGAAATTTCGCGGGCGACGTGAGAGCGCACGAAAGATATGCGAATACTCGTAGTTAATCGCCATGTGCGCGCACACCGTCGTAACGCCCAGCTCAAGCGGCGCGTAGATCATCTCCAGCGCCTCGCAGCGGCGAGTGCTCGGCACCGAGCTTTCGTTGCCGACATGGATCACCAGCGGCAAGCCGAGCTTGGCGAGTTTTTCAAAATACGGCACGTAGCGAGGCAGCCTCGTATCCAGATCCCAATAGTTTTGTAAAAATTTCGCCCCCTTAAATCCGAGCTCGAAGCAGCGATCGATCTCATCTAGCGCGTCCGCCCTTTTTGGATTGATGCTAAAAAACGGCACGATGAGATCAGGGTTTTTTTGATAAATTTCAAACACGCTGTCGTTGTCCGCGCAGACGGTCTTATCGCGATGGATTAGCTCGCCCGCGTCGCTAAATTTAGCATCCACGCCGAAAAGCACTGCCTTTTTAACGTATTTTGAAGCTTTAAGCCCGCCTAGCAGAGCGTCCACATAGGCCTCATAGGGCTCTTTGATCGCGCGCGATACGTCTATGCCGAAGCGCCTGCCGAAAAGGCGTAGCGCGAGCCTGTCGTAAGGGCGGTCGAAGCGCACCTCCTTGCTTAGCAAATGGACGTGAAAATCAAGCGTTTGCATCGGGGATCCTTGGGAAAATTTTGCCGAGTTTATATCAAATTGCGGTAAATGGTTAGAATTTTAAATTCGGGTTTAAATTTACGCACCGCGCCCTACCTCGCATAAAATTTAGCGCGGACGTAGTCCGCCCCTTATAAAGCGTCGTCGGGGGTTAGGTGGGGGTTTGGGGGCGGAAAGGGGAGCGACCTCGCAATTCAAGCCTCCTTTCCGCCCCCAAGATATTTCATCTATACGTAAACGCAATAGTATGTTCAACAAAATCAGGATTTACACAACTAGAGTTTTAAACAAAATTTTAAAATGTAAAATTGCAAAATTCTATTAATTGAAATTTATAACTTTACAGCCAAATTAATAGAATTATGCAGCGAAAGTTTAGCACTCCATGTTATCAAACTTGCCGTACGAATATTTTTTTGTGGATGGAATATTTTAAGGAAAAATGGGCAAAGGGCAAAGTATGTAAAAGAGCAATTACGCACAAAATAGCCGATGTTGATACAAAAGCAAACCTAAAAGAATTTTCGGCTACAATTTCCCCCAAATAAAGGCAAAATATGAAAGAAATCTCGCTACTAAGGCTCTCACTAGCAATCTACATCGATATGTTTTTGCGCCTCGTGACTACGTTTATCAACACCTACATGATCTCGCGCGTGGACGTCTCGCTAGTAGGCGCGCTGGGGGCGGGCAACGAGATATTTTTGCTCTTCGTCACCGTTTTCGGTTTTCTGGCCGTGGGCTGCTCGGTTCTCGTAGCGCAGGCGCTCGGGGCGAAAAACAAAGTCCTAGCCATGCGCGCGATCCACACGAGCATCGCGTTCAACGCGCTTGTTGGGCTTTGTAGCGGCGTTTTCGTCTTTAGCTGCGCGCCGTTTTTGCTGCACGCGCTGCAGGTGCCCGCCGAGCTTTTGAGCGAAAGCGCGATCTATCTTAAGGTCATCAGCATCGTCTTTGCAATAGACGCCGTCGCGATCGTGCTTAGCGCCATCGTGCGCGTTTACGGATACGCAAATTTCATCATCGCGGTCTCCGTGGTGATGAATCTAGTAACTCTCGCGGGCAACTACGTCGTGCTATTTAGGCCGTTCGGACTGCCGTACTACGGGCTTGAGGGCATCGGCGTGAGCACGATCGCGGGGCGCATGATCGGCGTATTTTTATTCTTTCTCATCATTACGAAGGTGCTAAAAATAAAATTTTACCTCACGATGTTTTTAAAGATCAAGCTCGCCACGCTGCGTAAAATTCTATCCGTAGGGCTTCCTAGCGCTGGCGAAAACATGCTGTGGATCGTGCAGTATCTAGTCGCCTTCGCCTTTGTAGCGAGCATGGGCGAGGCGAGCCTTACCGTGCAGACGATCTATTTTCAAATTTCATCATTCATCTTCTTCGGCGGAAGCGCGATCAGCATGGCAAACGAAGTGATCGTAGGCCGCCTCGTAGGCGCCGCCAAGCCGCAGGAGGCGTACCGACACACTTTTACCGCGCTGCGCTTTGGGCTTGGGGCGACGGCGCTTTTTGTCGCGATCGTGTTTTTAGCGCGCGAGCAGATCATGGAGCTACTGAGCCTAAACGAGGCGCACAAGCAGGTCATGCGGCCACTTTTTTACCTCACACTGGGGCTTGAGTTCGGACGGACGCTTAATATCGTCTTCGTAAACGCCCTGCGCGCAAGCGGCGACGCGAGGTTTCCCTTTGCGATGGGCGTGATCTTTATGTGGGGCGTCTCGATCCCCGTGGGCTGGCTTTTGGGCATTCATCTGGGGTATGGAATTTTGGGCGTTTGGATCGGGTTTTTCTGCGACGAGTGGCTGCGCGGCAGCGCCAATACGGCGCGATGGATAAGTAAAAAATGGCAGAGCAAAAAGTTAGTCTAAATTTGCTAGGCTTGCCGATCAGTCTGCGTTTTAAGCGGATGAAATACGCGCGCATCCGCATCAATAAAGAGTGCGAGATCAGCGTCAGCGTGCCGCACTCCTATACCGCGGCGCAGGCGAAAGACTTCATCCTAAAGCACAAAAGCTGGATCCGCCAAACGCTAGAGCGGCTGCGAAGCAAACTCTTAGCAAGCGATCAGGTTAGAATTTTAGGCAAAATTTACAAGCTGAAATTTAGCCGCGAGGTCGAGCTCGGTACAAACTGCGGCGCGAGTAAAAATTTAGACGATGGCGTCGTGCGGAGCTGCATGAACTGGGCGAATGGCGATGCGAGTAGCGGCGCAGGCGGCGTAAATTCAGCCCATTTACAAAGCGGCGCGGACATAAGCGGTAGCGGCGGCGATGTGAGCGGCAGCGCAAACAATGCCACGGGCGGCATGAATGACGGTGCGGACGGCGATATGGGAGGTGAAATTTTAAAATTTCACTCGGGCGAACGCACTTCGCAAAGTAGTGCGGCGGGCGAGGATTTGAAATTTGACCTACCGGACGATGCTGCGCAAGGGCTCGCACAGCAAAGCGCAATGCGACAAAGCAGCGGGTTTATAGATACGGCGGCTCAAAATGTTTTCGAGCAATCCTGCGGCGAGATTTTTAAATTTCACTCGGACGGGTGCGCTCCACAAAGCGACGACGCAGGTAAATTTAACTCCGCCGCAAGCGGTGAAATTTTAAAATTTAACCCTGCCGCAGGGGATGAAATTTCAAAATTTAAACCTGTCGCGGGCGAAGAAATTTTAAAATTTAAACCCGCTGTGAGCGGAGAAATTTCAAATTTTAGTTTTGATACGAGTGAGGAAATTCCGCTCATGAGCGAAAAAATTTCAAAATCCGCGAGCGAAAACGTGCCGCAAAATGTAGCGCAAAGCGCGCAAGCGGCGGAGCGCGACGAGCCCGATTTTACGATCAAAAATTTTATCCGAAGCTCTAAATTTAAAGATAAAATTTTTATGTCACGAGGCGTGATCTTTTGCGAGAGCGAGGGCGAGTTTGCGGCGTTTAAAAAGGCCTTTGCGCTTGAGCTTTATCTGCGCTATATCGCGAAATTTTCGCCGCGGATAGGTCGCAAAATCGCGCGGGTGCGGGTGCGCAAAATGCAGACGCGCTGGGGCAGCTGCAACCACGCTAAGGGCTATCTCAACTTCTCGCTAAGCCTGATAGAGCGGGATCCGCGCTTCGTCGAATACGTCGTGCTGCACGAGCTCGCGCACCTCATCCACGCAAATCACGGAGCGGATTTTTACGCGCTCATCGCACAGATCATGCCCGATTTTAGGGCACGTATCAAGCTAGGCAAGGGCTAGTTCGCGAACGGAGCGCTCGTTTAAATTTTGCGTCACTGCGGCAGATCTTTGCAGTCGATAAATTTCAACCGATCTTTCACTCCTCTTTCGCCCCACGCCGTAGCAAGCCGCAGCCAGTCCGAACTCGCGCGGCGCAGACAGCGAATTTCGCAAATTTTCGCGGGCCAAAACGCTAATCCAAAGCCGCAAATTCCACGTATTTCTCCATCGCAACCAGCAGGAGCCAGCGCGCGGTAGGGCTGAAAAAATAGTGGTGTTCGGGGACTTGCTCCATTATAAATTTTAAAAAATTGTAAAAATATTGGGGCGCAAATTTAACCTCGGCGCTCGTTAGACTATCGCCCAGATAGCAGATTTCGCCGCCTAAAATCCTCGCTTTTACCGCGGGGTTTGCGTCTGTGAAGTTCCCGGCGTCGGCAAAGCTGGGGCAGTCCGCGGTCGCATAATCTTTCAAACCCCGCAAGACGGGCTTGGAGCCGATGAAGGTGAAATTTTCCTCTATAAAGCGCGCTCCGCCCTCGCTTACTTGCCAGCAATCGCCCAAGCTCGATAAAAACGCAAACATCTCATCATCCGCGGATTTGAAATTTATAGGTCCGTTTTTATGATCCATTTTCGTCCTTTTTAAATTCATAGGTTGCTTTTATTTTGAAATTTTTACGATAAAGAACAGAAAATATGTTTGATTTAATCTTTTTAAAATCATTATATTAAATTAGGCTAATCAAGGTTTTCCGAGCTCTTTTTATTTCAAGCGAAATCCTTTACCGCCCTTTAAAATTCAACCAATTCAAATAATCGTTCTTTCTTTATTTTTTTGAACTTTATTTATTTGTTATCATCAGCGAACTGCTCTTTGACAAGATCTTTGATATCGCTTTTAATACTTTTAGTATCAACTATTGAATCCTCACCCAGCTTCTGAAATTTTTCTTTATCTGCCTTCGTATATTCCTGTTCATCATCATATTTTTTTGTGATCAACCGAATCATCTTGCGACGCAAAAACTTCTCATCTCTAACATTTGACCTCTCTTTGATCCACCCAATTAGTAATACCATCAACATTATAAAACCAATATAACCTAGAATTGGATACATAATCGATACTAATTTTTTAAAGCCCATAAAGGATAATATATACCCTACAACTACGGTGCCAATCATAATTGGATAAAAACGTTTTGATTGATTAGATGAGAAACGTTTTGCTAAGGCATAGAATAAACTGAAAGCAGTATTAAAGATCAAGCCGAAGATAACAAGTGCATACACAAACGCAAATGCAGGGTGAATCTGTTTGGCAATAGCCAACATAGGAATATCAACAGTCGTTGCAAGTTTTACATTTGCATATAAGATACAGGTTGTAACTGTGATGATAATACCGATTATAAATCCACCCAAAGTACCACCCTTTTCTGCTACACCAATCCTCATAATGGATCCCCCTAATACAAAAGCCATTGATACACCTGTCATAACGCAGAGCGAAAAATAATTCAGAACAGAAAACCAGATATTTGGCATTGGAGTAGAGATTGTATTTGCAATTGTTTCTAATTCTTTAAAATCAAAACGTTGACTTGCAAAGGTATACACTGCCATAATCATAATCATGATAAAAATAATAGGCGTAAATATTCCGATCACATTCGTGATTTTTTCAAAATCAAGAAAGCTAACAAGGATTATCAATACGGCACATAGGAGTGCTCCTGACCAGAATGGCATGCCAAATTGCTGATTAAGATTTGATCCAGCCCCGGCAATCATGACAAAACCTACCACAAAACAGCAAATAATTAAAGAAATATCAAGAATTTTATTAGTGATAGATCCAGCAATTTGTGAAAGAACTTCAAAGTGATCATTGGATCTAAAATAACTACCGAATGTAATAATGATTTTACCAAAGACGGCATTGAGGATACCAAGAATAACGGCTCCAAGAATACCCCATTTGCCAAAACTGACGAAATATTGCATCAGATCCTGACCGGACGATAATCCAGCACCGACAATAACCCCAACATATGCTAACGCTACATTTAAAATTTGTTTTAACATCATCCTACCTCTTAATTATAAAAATTTTAATTTGCTTTACTAATATTAATAATCTTTAAATTTAAATAATATTAAATGCTAATTAAATTTTATCCAAATAATGACACGAAATTTACACCGAAATTACATCCAAACTCTTAGCGAGATTCCAAGCGAAAATCCCGTACTTTGGTGAATAAAACCGCGAGACCGCCGCGCAAGGCAAATCAAGGCAGTTTACTTGAAAAAATTCTTGATTTTATCGAGTATCCCCTCGTCGTCTCCGCCCTTGCTACCGAAGCTTTCTTGAAGCTCGCGCAAAAGCGCCTCCTGCTTCTCACTGAGTTTTTTAGGCGTCTGGACATTTACCTGCACGATCAGATCGCCATTTTTCTTGGTACGAATATTCGGCGCGCCCTCGCCGTAGATCGTGAAGCGCTGCTTGTCCTTCGTACCTACTTTGAGCTTCAGCTCCGCCTTTCCGCGCGGCGTCGGCACCTCGATACTCTCGCCTAAGATCGCCTGCGTGAAAAACACCGGCACCTCGATATACAGATCGTCTCCATCGCGTAGGAAGTGGCTGTCCTCCTTCACGCGCACTATCACGTATAGATCTCCGATCTCGCCGGTTTTAGAGACGTTGCCCTTGCCGCTTAGGCGCACGCGCTGTCCGTCGTCGATACCTGCGGGGATGTCAAATTTAAGGCTCACGTCCTCTTCGGTAAAGCCCTTGCCGCCGCAATCCTTGCACCTATCTTTTACGATCTCGCCCGTGCCGCCGCATTCGGAGCAGCTTTGGACGAAGCTCATATATCCGCGCCTGACCGCGACGCGCCCCGTGCCGCCGCAAGCGGAGCAAGTATGTCTTTTTTTATCCTTCGAGCCAGTGGCGTCGCAGGTGGAGCACGGCTTTTTGATTTTGTATTTTATCTCCTTATGTACGCCCTCCAAAGCCTCTTTAAACTCCAGCGTTACGGCTAGTTCGGTATCTATGCCGTATGGATCGCTAGGACGAGCCGAGCGACTGCCGCCGCCGAATGCCTGCTCAAAAAAATCACCGAAAATAGAGCTAAAATCAAATCCGCCGCCGCCCGCGCCGCCGTATGCGCCGCTGATGCCCTCTTTGCCGTAGCGATCATACATCCTGCGCTTTTGATCGTCGCTTAAAATTTGATACGCTTCGTTGATCTTTTTAAATTTCTCCTCCGACTCCTTGTCGCCTTGGTTGCGGTCAGGGTGGAATTGCAAAGCGAGTTTTCGAAATGCCTTTTTTATCGTCTCGGCGTCCGCGTCGCGCGCCACGCCTAAAATTTCATAATAATCTTCTTCCACGAAATTCTCCTTAAACTATAACAAAAGGGGCAATTTTATCTAAATTTAATAAAACGCAAGTTAAGACTTAACTATTTTTATGTATAATGCAATATTTAAAATTTCAAATCAACGATGCAAAGGATAAAAAATGATAAATGTATTGATGATAGAAGACGACAGCGAGTTCGCACAGCTTCTAACCGAATATCTGGCTAAATTTAACATTCAAGTTACAAACTTTGAAGACCCGTATCTGGGCATTAGCGCTGGGATCAAAAACTACGATCTACTAATTTTGGATCTTACGCTTCCTGGGATGGACGGACTTGAAGTCTGCAAAGAGATCCGCGAGAAATACGACATTCCGATCATCATCAGCTCGGCTAGAAGCGATGTGAGCGATCGCGTCGTGGGCCTTCAGATCGGTGCAGACGATTACTTGCCAAAGCCTTATGATCCAAAAGAGATGCACGCGCGCATCATGAGTCTCATCCGCCGCTATAAAAAAGCTAGCGAGAAGGAAGAAACCGCCACGGATAGCGTATTTCGTATCGACGACAAGCGCCATGAAATTTACTTCGGCGAGGAGTCTCTCGTACTAACGCCTGCGGAGTATGAAATTTTAGAATACCTCATCAAGCAGCACAGCTTCTCCGTCTCTCGCGAGCAGCTCGTATACCATTGCAAGAGCCTAAAAGATAAGGACTCAAAGAGCCTAGACGTCATCATCGGACGCCTACGCACCAAGATCGGCGACAGCTCCAAAGCACCTAAGCATATCTTTTCGGTTCGCGGTATCGGCTACAAGCTCATCGGATGAAGCACTCCTTAATCACCAAAATTTCGGTTTTTTTTGTAATCGCGATCATCTTAGTCTGCGTGCTTTTCATCACGTTCGCACGGATGCAGATGAATAGAGCTCTAGGCAGCATGCAGGCTAATCAAATAAACGCGGTCAATAATCTACTTGAGCTATACAAGCGTAATGCACCTCCCAGCGATATTGAGCGCTACTTCTCCAGCTATGGCTTGGAGCTTGTAAAAGACAAAAATATAATCCAAAACATCATCACGAGTGGTAAAATTTTTTTCGTCCAAGACACTTCTATCGGCGAGTTTAGCTCGGTCGAGTATAATAATTCGCTGTTTTTAAATATAAAAAACAACTCTTTCGTCGTTGTTTTCGAAAGCCTTGGCACGAAGAATTTAAACGATCCGCTCTGGGTCGGGTTTTTGCTTACGATGGCGGTTTTGATCTCACTTTATCTATCGATCGTGCGAAGCTTCACGCCATTAAAAAAACTAAGCAAAAATATTAAAAAATTCGCTCAAGGCAACTTGGACGTAAATTTAGCCGCCACGCATAGCGAGGACGAGATCGGGCAGGTCGCACAGGAATTTAACAACGCAATCGCTAAAATTCAAGAGCTCATTCGCTCGCGCCAGCTGTTTTTACGCACCATCATGCATGAGCTCAAAACCCCGATCGGCAAGGGCAGGCTCATCACCGAAATGCTCGATGACGAAACACAAAAAGAGCGGCTCGTAAATGTCTTCGAGCGGCTTGAAATTTTAATCAACGAGTTTGCCAAAATCGAGCAACTGCTCTCAAAAAGCTACTCGCTCAACTATCAGGATTATCATTTCAGCCTCATTTTAGAGCAGGTCAAAGATATGTCGATGCTCGATAATTGGGATGAGCTCATTAGCACAGATATCGAGTGCGATGCGGTGATAAACGTGGATTTCGGGCTATTTGCGCTGGCGATTAAAAATTTAATCGATAACGCCCTAAAATACTCCAGCGATAAAAAAGTCCTCATCATCTGCGATGAAAACAAAGTAAGCGTTGCCAACCGCGGCGCAGCGCTTGCAAAA
Source organism: uncultured Campylobacter sp. (assembly GCA_963528045.1). Taxonomy (GTDB): domain Bacteria; phylum Campylobacterota; class Campylobacteria; order Campylobacterales; family Campylobacteraceae; genus Campylobacter_B. The sequence goes on from CAURUA010000006.1 coordinate 18,380, forward strand.
TCATTCGAGCACTACAAGCAGGCTTTTATCAGAAATAAAGACGAGAAAGCCACCGGTATGGGGCTCGGGCTTTACATCATCGATAAAATTTGCGAGCTACACAAATTCCGCTTCGAGTACAATTACAGCGACGGCACTCACTACTTCTCGATCGTCTTTTCGCCGAAGGGCGCCATATGAGCGGCACAGACAAATTCGAAGAGCTCGTCGCAAGCTTTGAAAAGCTTCCGGGCGTGGGCAAAAAATCCGCCCTGCGCTTTGCCTACTACGTAAGCGTGCAAAATTCCTTCCTAGGGCTAAATTTAGCGCACAATATCGAAGAGGCGGTGCGCGGACTGCACAGATGCCGCATCTGCGGTGCGGTATGCGAGGGCGAGATCTGCGAATACTGCGCCGACGACGAGCGCGAAAGCGATAAAATTTGCATCGTCGAAAACCCAAAAGATATCTTTATTTTAGAGAGCAATAAAATTTACAACGGTCGCTACTTCGTGCTAGACGCCGCTGACGAAGATAAAATCGCGGCTCTGCGCGCCATGGTGGAGCAAAACGGCGCGCGCGAGCTGATATTTGCGCTGACGCCCGGCATCAACTCCGACGGGATCATGCTTTACGTCGAGGACAAGCTCGCGGATCTAGGTTTGAAATTTACCAAGCTCGCTCAGGGCGTGCCTACGGGCGTGAGCTTAGACAACGTCGATATGCTCTCGCTAATAAAGGCGATCAACGGGCGCACCGATATTTAAAATTTCGACGAAATTTTAAATTTATGCGGGTAAATTTATAGGCTAAATTTAAAGCGCAAAGCGGGAATATGTTTTGCACGGAGCCCCAAGCGGCGAAATTTTGGGCACCAAATTTAAATAATGGACGTGCAATGAACGCGATGAAATTTACCGAAATTACGCGGTTTTGGTGCGCGAAACGATGCGGCAGGCACAGCGACAAACGGCGCCTCGCTCGCTGCGAGCTTTAACGGCGAGTTTGAGCCGCAAAATTTTAAGCGCTCTCGTTTCAAGGCGGAATTTCGAGCGCTCAAATTTTAAAAGGCGAAATTCTAAAGGTAAATTTAGATCGCTAAATTTTAAAAGCGCTTTCGAAAGTAGCGAGACGGGGTTACGCGACGCTGCGAGCTCGTAAAATTTAAGGCGAATTTCAAGGCGCACAAAATGGTTTAAATTTTTAAATTTCGCAGATGTGGGATTTAAAAATTTAAACGTAATTTTCCATTATAATATTTAAGGACAAAGGTGAAAAAGGTTCATTTTATCGGCATCGGCGGCATAGGCATCTCCGCGCTAGCGAGATTTTTACACGAGAAAAATTTTATCATCTCAGGCTCTGATATCAAAGAGAGCGAGACGACCTACAAGCTAAGAGCGGACGGCATGGAGATCATCACTCCGCACGACGCTTCGGCAATCAAAGATCAGGAGATCGTCATCTACTCCGCCGCGATCAAAGAGGACAACGTCGAGCTGCAAGCCGCGCGCAAAAAGGGTATCGTCTGCCTCTCGCGCAAGGAGGCCCTGCCATTCGTGCTAAAAGACAAGCGCGTCTTCGCAGTCGCCGGCGCGCACGGCAAAAGCACGACGAGCGCGATAACCTCGGCGCTAATAGACGGCTCGGTTATCATCGGCGCGATCTCCAAGCAGTTCGGCTCGAATATGAAATACGAAAATAGCGAAAACATCATCTTTGAAGCCGACGAGAGCGATTCTAGCTTTTTAAATTCCAACCCCTACGTCGCAGTCGTTACCAACGCAGAGCCCGAGCATATGGATCATTACGACAACGATTTGGATAAATTTCACGCGGCGTATCGCGGCTTTTTGGAGCGCGCCAAGATCCGCGTGATAAACGCCGAGGATGAGTTTTTAAGCTCCATTAAGCTCGGCTGCATCAAGCTCTTTCCTTCGCGCGACATAACTGATCTGAAGGTGCTACTGCGCGATCATCAGCCGTTTATGAGCTTTAATCTTAAAGAGCTCGGACGCTTCGAAGTTTACGGGCTCGGAAGGCACATCGCAATCGATGCGTCGCTAGCGATCCTAGCCGCAGCGTGCGAGACGGGACTAGAGCAGATCCGCAAAAATTTACTAAATTACAAAGGGATCAAAAAGCGCTTTGACATCCTGTGCGCCACCCCAAACTTCGTGCTCATAGACGACTACGGTCACCACCCCACCGAGATCAGAGCGACTCTGCAAAGCGCGCGCGAATACGCTAGCCTGCTAGGTCTTAGCAAGATCACGGCGATCTTTCAGCCGCACCGCTTCAGCAGGCTTAAGGCGAATTTAAACGCCTTTAAGGAGTGCTTTGCGGGCGTGGAGGAGTTAGTCGTACTGCCCGTTTACGCCGCTGGCGAGCCTAGTAACGGCATCGATCTGAAAGAGGAATTTAAGGGGCTCGGAGCACTTTTTACCGAGCGGGTCTTTAGAAACGGCGAGCGGATAGAATTTAGCGATATTTTCGGCGTCCGCCACATCATAAACGACGGGCTCGTGATCGGATTTGGCGCGGGCGACATCACCTATCAGCTACGCGGAGAATTTTAGGCTTGAAAACTCTCGCCAAATTTATTAGACAAACTCCGCTACGGGCGGGCAAGGATAAAATTTGAGATTTTTGGTGTTTATTTTCGCGTTTTTATTTATCGCGGCGATCTTTTTCGTGCGGGACGAAATTTTAAGCAAAAGGGCTAAAATCATCGCCACGGCGCTTATCGTGCTGCTATGCGCGGGGGCGTATCTTTACGAAAGCGCGAGCGAGCGATCCGCCAAGCTTGAGGAGGAGATGGTGTTTAAATTTAACGCAGGCGCCAGATTAAGATGCGGCGGCGCGATAAATTCCACTTCTGAAACACGCGGCTCGGATGCGAAAAATTTAAGCTCGCAAGCGGATGAAGCAAATTTAAAAGAGCAGGACAAGACCGCTTCTGCCGCGCAAAGCTCCGCTGCGCAAACGAACGAACAAGCTTCAGCCGCGCAAATGAACGGCGCCGTCTCGGACGGGCAAAATTCCGCACAAAGCCCTACTTCGCAAAATTCTACGCAGCAAAACCGCACACGGCAAAATTCCGCACCCCAAAGCGAGAGCCTCGCGCCGCAAAATTCCGCGAATCAAGGAGATACGCGAAGCCCTGCCTCACAAAATTCTACGCAAAATTCCGCGCAACGAGGCGACACACAAACCTCCGATCCGCAAGGCTCCGCTCAAAATTCTAAAACTACGCAAAATTTTGCTGCAGACAAAGAACAAAGCTCCGCGCAGATCGTAACGCGAGAGAATTTCACCTACTCCTTTTCGCTGGGCGCTTTCATCGCCAAAAAAAGCGCGGGCGCGGAGTTTAAGGGCAAAACCTACAAGATTAAAGAGTGCGTTTATGATCAGTGACGAACTCTTTACGCGCCTCGATCTAGGCGAGTATCTAGAGAAATTTAAAAGCTTTTTGGCGCGCGAAAAGCCGCTGTTTTTAAGCGGCGATAGCAAGCTAAATTTTGAAAAAATTTCAGAGCTTACGAAATTTGATCTGGCGCAGTGCGAGAGCGTCGCGAACCTAGACGACGCGCTGATGCGCATCTCAAAGCATGGCGTGCTGCATATCAGCGAAATTTACGAGTTTAGCAAGATCGTCCGATATTTTTTGTATCTCAAAAAGCAGCCCTTCGAAGGCAAACTCGCCGCTTGGCTTGCCAAGATCGAGATTCCGCAGCCCATCGCGCAATTAAAGGATTATTTCGACGATCAGGGCGGTTTTCGCGACGCGATAGACGAGCGCTTCGGCGCGCTAAACGAGGCGTTTAAGATAAAGCGTGACGAGATCGAGCAGACTTTAAAAAGGCTGATCTATTCCAAAGCCCTTTCGCCCTATCTCGCCGACACGCAGATCCACTACATAAGCGACACCGAGGCTCTGCTGGTGCGCGGCGGCTTTAATCACGTGCTAAAAGGCAGCGTCGTAGCGCGCTCAAGCGGAGGTTATTTTTACGTGCTGCCAGATGCGATCGCGGCTCTGAAGTCCGCTCAAAGCGCGATTTTAGATAAAAAAGAGCAGATCGTATTCGAGCACTGCAAGCAGATAAGCGTGGTTTTTAATAAAAGCTTAGCCTTTCTGAAATTTATAAACGCCGCCTTTGATCAGATCGATGCGCTGATTGCGCGCGCGGCGATGGCAAGAGCGAGCGATTATGAGTTCATCCTGCCTGAGCCCTCGCGCGACATCGTATTAGATAGCTTCGCCCACCCTGCGCTTAAAAATCCAAAGCGCGTGAGCGTGGAGTTTTGCGGCAAAATTCTACTCATCACCGGCGTGAATGCGGGCGGAAAATCGATGCTTTTAAAAAGCATTCTAAGCGCGGCGCTGTTAGCCAAATATCTCCTTCCGATGCCTATTCGCGCAAGCGGCAGCCGCATCGGCACCTTTAAGGAGTTCGAGCTCATAATGGAGGATCCGCAAAACTCCAAAAACGACATCTCGACCTTTGCGGGCAGGATGGTTGCTTTTAGCAAGCTTTTTGGGCGCAAAGAAATTCTAATCGGCGTCGATGAGATCGAACTGGGTACCGATTTTGAGGAGGCTGCGAGCCTATACGGCGCGATGATCGAGCAGTTGATAGGCGGCGACGTGAAGATGATCATCACCACGCATCACAAGCGCCTGGCGATGCTGCTGGCGAAAGATCCGCGCGTGGAGCTGCTGGCGGCGCTTTACGACGAGAAAAACAGCGCGCCGAAATATGAGTTTTTAAAGGGCACGATCGGCAAATCCTACGCCTTTGAAACCGCGCTGCGCTACGGCATAGCGCAAAATTTGATCGCTGCGGCGCGCAAAAACTACGGCGAAAACAAAGAAAACCTGAACGAAGCGATCTCAAAAGCGATAAATTTAGAGCTTGAGCTAAAACAAAAACTAGCCCAGACGCAGCAAAAAGAGGAGAAGCTGGATGCGCTGAGCGAGGCTCTAAAAGATCAGCGCGAGCGCGCGCAAAGCGAGCTGAGAGCCGAGCTTTCAAGGCTGCAAAACGAATACTATCGCGCGATTTCGGAGGCCAAACGCAGCGTAAGCCTAAGCGACGTGCGCGAAAAGCAGCGCGCCATAAACCGCGCAAACGAGCTCGCACGGGTCGTGCAGCAGCCCGAATTTAGCGCGCCGGAGCCGCAAAGCTTTAAAGTGGGCGATCGCGTAAAATACGGCAAGATCAAGGGCGAAATTTTATCGCTCAGTAAAACCCAGGCACTGATGCTAAGCGACGGCATCAGGCTGCGCGTGCCGCTTAGCGAACTAAAGCGCAGCGGTGCGGCGCCCGCGCCCGCAAAAAACATCAGCATCAAGGTGCAAAAGCCCTCCTCCGCGTCGCTCGTGCTCGATTTGCACGGCTTGCGCGCCGAGGAAGCAATCAGCAGGCTTGATAAATTCATCAGCCAAAGCCTCGTGATGGGCTTTGATGAGATCATCGTAAAGCACGGCATCGGCACGGGCAAGCTCGCTTACGCAGTAAAGGAGTTTTTAAAATCGCACCCTAGCGTCAAGGGCTTTCGCGACGGCACGCCCGCAGAAGGAGGCTTCGGCTCAAAGGTCGTCTCGCTTTAGGCTCTAGCTCAAAGACCTTTTCGCTTCAGACGCGAGAACAAACGATGCGAAATTCGCCCTATTTCATCTATGCCTTCGCCGAGGTTTTGCAAAAGCACAGGTGCTTTTAACGTAGAATTTCGCCGCAGGATTTATAGTATGGCTTTTCGCTGAAATTTCATGCGGCGTAGCCGCAATGTAAAATAAGCGCGGACGCAGTCCGCACCGCTTAAAGCGTCGTAGGGGGATGGGTGGGGTTTTGGGGCGGGAAGGGGAACGACCTAGCAATCGGGGCCCCCTTCCCGCCCCAAATGCGGTACTGAGCTTAGACGCAGAATTTTACCTTAAAATTCTGCGGCGAAATTCTAATACAGTTTTGCACAAGAGTTTTATAGTTTAGCTTTGCGATAAAATTTCAGCGCGGCTTAACATTAAAATTTTATGAAGGTGCAACTATGCTGAAATTTCATGCGGCGTAGCCGCGACATAAAAATTAACGCGAGCGTAGCTCGCCCTTCTAGCGTCGCGCGGGTGGGGGTTGGTAAGGGGGCGGGCGCGCCTCGCAACTCTGAGCGCCGCCCCCTTACGAATATTGCGCATAATGCACCCGAGAGCTAGGCTATATCATAAAATTTTGTAATAATTTACAAAATAAAATTTCATCTTGTAATAAATTTAAAATTTCTCTATGTAGAATTCTGCCTATGGAATTTAGGTCGTGGCGGCGTTTTCTCTTAAGGGGGGAAGGGGCGCTACTTGCGAGGCGCTCCCCTTCCCCCTTAAAATCCCCAACCCCTGGCACGCTCAAGGGGCGAGCCTTACGGCTCGCGTTAAATTTTAATACGGGTTGAATTACGGCATGCGAAATTTTAAAATTTAGCCGAAATTTACAGCTCACAAAATTTTAAAATTCCAAGCGCAAAAGAATTTTGAAATTCCAAATACGATAAAATTTAAATGGCGGCGGAATTTTAGAATTCCTATTAGCGGCGAAATTTCAGAATTCTGATCGGCAGCAGAATTTCAAAATTCCGTAAATTTGAGCGAAATTCTAAAATTCCGCAAATTTAAAACGATTGAATAAGGAGGCCTCATTGAACCCGATTACCGAAAAGCGTAGCGTTTCAGGCTACTACTACGCCGAGGATCGCGAGTATGTGTACTTCGTAACAGACGCACCGCGCGAGCAAAACTACCGCTTTATTTTCGACGCGGGCGCGATCTATTTGCAAGAGGGTGCCGCCGAGCCGCGGCTTAGCAGCGAGGCGGAGTTTTTCGCGGTCGTAAAAAAGATCCTAGCACAGTACCGAGATAAAATTTTAGAGCACTCCGCGGAGCTTGAGAATTACGAAAAAATCTACACGCGCCGCGGCGATTTTTCAAAATTTATGAAAAAACACTCGATCCTAAAATATGAAATCCGCAAATTTCAAAACAAAATTTCGCATTTTTACGAGGCGCTGCTCATCTGCGGAAACGAGCAAACGGCGCTTAAAAAGCGGCTGAAAAACTACGCCTACGAAGCGGGCGTTTTCAAGGGCGTGATGAGCGAATACGCCGTCAGGATCGAGGATATCTATCAGTTCATCCAGGGCCTCAAAAACGACAAAATTAGCCGCAACATCTACATTCTCACGATCATCTCGTCGCTACTTTTGCCGCTAAATTTCATCACGAGCTTTTTCGGGATGAACACGACGGGGCTGTTTTTAAGCGGCTCGCAGCACGGCACGCTCATCGTGACGCTTGCGATGTGCGTGATTTTCGCAGCGATGGTCGGCTTTTTTATGCTCTACGTCAAAAAGCGAAACTAAGGCGGAAGGGTTAAATTTTGAACAAAAACGAGCTGAAAAATATCCTAGGCGAATACCTTGGCAGGGAGATTGCGGGCGATTTTAGAGTGCTGAAAGAGCATGAGATCGCGCGCTGCAACGACGCGGCAAAATTTCCTTTCGAGGGCGATAGCGAGCTGTTGCGCGAGTTTTGTATATTTGCAGAGGGCGGCACCGGCGATCTTTGGCTACTAAGCTCTAGCGGCGAGATCGCGTTTTACGACCATGATTTGGAGTTTTTGTCCGAGGCAAATTTAAAAAAATTCGATCTCAATCTTGCGGGTTGGCTAAAGATCGCGGAGTTTTTTTCAAATTTGAAACCATTAGCAACCCGAGTAGCGCGCAAAAGGCGGAGTTTAAGCAAAGCGTGGCTAAAATCTGTCCGCAAATTTTAGAAATTTGGGAAATTTAGGCGCTATTTGCGGCGCCTAAATTTAATCGCAAAACAGGAGCAACGATGAAATTTATCGCATATTACGACTCGCCGCTTGGCAAAATCACGCTCGCAGGCGATGAGGCGGGGCTTTGCGGACTGTGGTTCGAGGGCGAGAAATCTACGCGCACGCTCTTGCGGTAAGCAGCACGGACGGCAAATTCTACGCGCGCGATATTGCGGCAAAAACAGATGCCGCCGCGAGAGAGGGTTGCTACGAGAGAGGTGGCGCGGATAAAAAGCGGGGTAGCGCCGATCTGCTCACAAAAGAGCAGCGCGCCGCGAGCGAAACACAGCGCGATATTATGGCATTGAAAAGGAGCGAAAAGAGCAATACTGCGGCAAAAGCGGCAAGCGATGTGGACGTAGAATTCTGCGCACACACTTATAGCGAGCGAAAAATTCTGCGCGCGCGGTTTTGCAGTTAAAGACACGGGCAAAAAACCTCGTGCCACCAATCTTTCGGCGCAAGGCGCGAGCGGAAAATTCTTCGCAAACGGGCAAAACGAGCAAGGCGGGTACTCCTAGGAGAAAAACCTGGCTGTTTTTGATTAAACTAGGCGCTGGCTCGATCTGTATTTTGGCGGACGCGAGCCTGGTTTTACACCCGCTTTAAATCCCGTGGCTCGGCGTTTAGGCGCGCCGTGTGGGAAATTTTGCTTAAAATTCCTTACGGAAAAACCACGACCTACGGGCAGATCGCGCGCGAAATCGCCGCAGCACGCGGGCTAGCGAAGATGTCCGCGCAAGCCGTGGGCGGCGCCGTAGGGCACAACGAAATCTCGATCATCATCCCCTGCCATCGCGTCATAGGCACGCACGGCAGCCTCACGGGCTACGCAGGCGGCATCGATAGAAAAATAAAGCTGCTGCAGCCAGGGGGCGTCGATATGCGAGGATTTTTTTCACGCCCCCAAATAGCACCGCGCCGTAAGAATGCAATTTAAGCGGCTAGTAGCGCGCGCAACGCCCAAAAAGCTAGCCGGATAGCAAAGCCGCGCAAGATGGGGCCTGCCGCCAAAAGGACGATAAGCGTTGCGAGCCGTATCGCTAAATGAGCCTAGCTACGCCGTCGAAACGGAGCCCCGTGCGAAACTCAAATCGGCGCACCGCAAAACGTCCCGCACCGATGCGCTCATAGAGCGGATGAGCAAATTTTAAAATTTCGCTGCTTTTTCTCCGCCTCTCGCAGAAGCCGCATCGATTTAAAATTTTAACGCGCCGAGGACGGACAGATCGGCCGCCAGTTCGGCCGCTGCAAAATCTGCGATAGCCAAAATCTACAAGCGGCGTCGAAACGGGCGCGACAAAGCTCGCGGTGAAAAAACTAATAGGCGGCGTCGCGCCTGCTTCGTAAAATTGCGACGGAGCTGATTACCTAGGAGCCCGCTTGAATTAGCGTTTTAAGCCGCCGCGCAAAAAAGATGAAATTCTATCTTTTCGCGCATGATGATTTGCGCCGCATCTACAAGCAAATTAAGCTCGCAGGCTCTTGGCGGTCGGTGGCGCTGCCGCTACGCCGCTTAAACCTGCGCGGATCTAAAATTTTATAAATTAAAATTCCATGTCGCGGACAATTTAAAATTTCGCGCTTCAAACGATCCGTAAATTCTATGCCGGGCCGCTCGATCAAAATTCCATGCCTAGCACTCCCAGCGATGCTTTTTCATACGGGCGCGCTCGCCTCTAAATTCCACGCCTTCGGTCTCTAGCAGTTCGCGCTGAGCCGCAAAGCTCGCCGCCAAGGCCGCGTGATAAAGGGCACGGTGGCACGGGTAGTCGCCGTAGAGCTCTGCTTGCGAGAGCACGCGCCCCACAAGCCGCGAGCAAGCGGGCAGCCCAATCAGGCGCGCGATCTGTCCGTAGCTAGCGACCCTGCCCGCAGGGATCTCCCCCACAAGGGTAAAATTTCATAGATCAAATTTTGCGTTAAAACCATGGCGCGATTATACTCTTTCGCGTTTAAATTTGGGCGAAATTTCACTAAATTTAACCGATGCCGGCGCCCTGAATTTCATTAAATTTAGCCGCGCTTTTAAAATTTTGCGATGCGGCGCCTCGCCTAATTTCGAAATTTAGTAGTTTTAAAATTTTACCTTGCCAAGGCCTGCGTGCAAGCGAAATTTAAACCGAATATTCAGCCCCTCTTTATATGTAAAGGAATATAATTTCAAAACAGATATCAACTTTGATTTAAAGGAGAAAAGATGCAAAATCAAAGACGAGACCTACTAAAGGTAGCCGCTTTGGCGGCGGGCGCTGCGATGCTCAGCACGAGCGAACTAGCTGCGAGCGAAAAGGCGTTTAAGCTCTCAAAGCGCGATCATAGCAAGCAAAGAGCGCTGCTGCTCTCAAGCTCGGGCTACAAAGACACGAAGTATCTATCGCACGCGGTGTCGTGGATCGGTAAATTTGCGCAGGAGAACAACCTCGCGGGCAAAAAGATCGTTTTCATCCCTTACGCGAGCCTACGTAGGAGCTACGACGAATATGAAAAGCGCGTCAAAGAGGCGCTTGCGAGCCTAAATTTAAACATCGTCGGCGTCCATCACGCTAAAAACGCCGCGAAGGAAGTCGCGAGCGCGGATTGCATATTCGTAGGCGGCGGCAACACCTTCAAGCTCGTGCACGATATGTACGAAAACGAGCTCATCGCTCTGATTAGCAAAATGGTCGAGGACGGCACGCCGTATATCGGCTGGAGCGCGGGCTCGAACGTCGCGGGCGCTACGATGATGACGACGAACGATATGCCGATCATCGAGCCCGAGTCGTTTAATACCTTCAACATCTTCCCGCACCAGATCAATCCGCACTTCATCTCGGGCAAGCCTGCGGGGCACAACGGCGAGAGTAGAGAGGAGAGACTGGAGGAATTTTTGATCGCCAATCAAAAATCGACGGTGTATGCGATGCCGGAGGGTACGGCGTTTTGGCTAGAGGGCGAAAAGGCGACCGTGCTAGGGCCTGCTGCGGTGCTTAAGATGAACTATAAACAAAAGGTTAAGTTGATCGAGCCGGGCAGCTCGTTTAAGTATTGATCGCACCCGCTTAAATTTAACTGAGAGGCGCCAGACGCACTGCTCGTTTGAATGCGCGAATCGGTTAAATTTTAATTGCGGCGCTCGGCTAAATTCGGGCGCCGCTTTTAAATTTACGCGGCAAAGCGCGCTTTGCTTATGCGGACGCGCGGCCAAAAGATAAGCATCGATTTAAAGCGGCGCGCGACCCCTGAAGCCATAAAGAGTAAAATTTAAAACGCAGATAAAATGCCCCGCGTCCACCTTCTTATGCCGCTCAGCGATTTTATTCCGTATATCGCAGACATCCTCGCCGGCTGCGGCGGGACGGTATATTTGCAAAAAAGAAGCGGTAGCGCTTATGGCGCCGCCAAAACAGGTTCGAATGACCTCCGAAACTTAACCGATCGGGGGGGGCAAAGCTTAAAATTTTTTATCTCGCCGGAATCGCCGCAAGAGTCCGAATCGCCTGCAAAGGTATTAGGTATTTTACGACGATATGTATCGAAGCATCATCGAAGGCACGGGTGAGCAGAGATGCAAGAAGCCATAGAGACGATCGCGCTGCGGCTCGTCGCAAAAATCCGGGCGCGGCTACTTGGGAAAATTTTCTCCGGAAATAAACTAGAAAACGACGAAGCGATCGGTCGCGGGCTTAGCTGCGGCGCTTCTTTTTACAAAGATTATTTTTACGCGAAGCGCTGCGCGGACGGTAAAATTTTGAAATTTGATCTGAACAACGACAAACTGCCGAATATTACGACGCCGTAAACGGGCGGCATCGATAGCGCGAGCAAAAGGTGGCGCCTACGCAAAAAAGCGCCGCTTGGATCACGCGCGCTTTTAGAATTTAATCGTTTTCCCGCCTAAACGGCTTGGTTATGCAAGAAAAGGCGATCGCTCGCCAAGGGCCTCCGTGCAAACAAAAGGTCACCCCGCCATATCGCAAGCCGCACGATCTCAAAGCCGCCTTCGCCGCCGCTAGTTTGCGCCGCTTCGCAGACGGTTCGCAAAGGGCTATAAATTTAAAACGCCTGCAAATTTAAGCGTTTAGCCACTATGAACGATCCACTCAGACGCCACATTAGGCTTCGTTGCAGGCGCAAATTTAAACGGCAGGGCACAAGCAAATTAAATATAGCTAACCTTATAATGATCGCAGCTAGGCTTACGCTCCTCGCGTTTAGCGTCGCTTTTACCGATCGCAAGCGAGCAAAGCGGCGAGTATCCCTCTGGAATGCCCACGCGAGCTGCGAGAACAGGTTCGTCAAAAAGCGTAACGACGACTGTATTTATCGGGCACGAGGCAAGCTCAAGCGAAGTTGCGCGAAGCTGCATATTTTGCATCACAGAACCCATCGCCCAGTAAATTCCGCGGTGTAGGTTTTCAAGCTTGGCGCCTTCGCATTCCTTCGGCAGTTCCGTCGCGAGTTTACCCGAAAGCAAGATAAGAACGGGCGCGCCGTAAAGCGTAGTTTTGGTTTTCATCCCCATGTTTTCAAGCATTTTGCCGAATTTCTTAACGGCCGCCGCATTAAGCTCGAGCAAAAGATCTTTGTCTGTAATAACGCTTATGTGAGCGTCCTTCGTGGTAAAAAGAGCGGGCGCCAGATACGCTGCCTCCAAAATCGCCCGGATCTCCTCTTTTGACGGGACTTCGGCGTTAAATTCGCGTACGCTTCGACGCTTTTTCATAGCTTCGAGTAGTTGCATTTTCTCTCCTTAAATTTGATTTTATATTTCAGGCTCGCCGCGCTTTACTCAAACGCCAGCGAGCAGCCGTTTAATCTAGTAACTTTTTCACGTACGCTTTTATCTGTTCAAAGCTAGCCGTCGGCTCAAATCTCGCTGCGACTTCGCCATTTCTATCCACTACGAATTTCGTAAAATTCCATTTCACGCCGTTGCCTTCTAAAATTTCAGGAAAGTTACTTTTTAGCGATTCTTCAAGTTTTGCGCTTAACGGATGGGTGGCATCAAAGCCTTTAAACCCCTGTTTTGAAGTTAGAAATTTAAACAGCTCTATCGCGCTCTCGCCGCGCACGTCGCCTTTTTTAAATAGCTCAAACGTTACGCCAAAATTTAGCTTGCAATTTTGCTCTATCGTCTCGTCGTCATCGGGTTCTTGATGAGCGAAATTATCGCTAGGAAAGCCCAATACGCAAAGCCCCTTGTCTTTAAACTCCTGATTTAGCGCCTCAAGCTCCTCGTATTGGTTCGTAAAGCCGCATTTACTGGCCGTATTTGCGATGAGCAGCACCTTGCCGCGGTACTCGCCCATAGATTTTTGCTCGCCTCTGCCTGTAGTTACGTTAATGTCGTAGATTTGCATTTTTTCTCCTTTGCGGCACTTTTCGCTTTAAAATTTTAGATGGATTTTAGCGAGCGAATGTGTTCTCAGTATGTTTTTTGCGATTTTAAAAATTTATCTGCCGTCCCATTCGCCGCTCCTGCATTAAATTTGCCGAATTTTACCATAATTCGGCCACCTCCTTGCGGCAAGAACGATCCTTTTTGATCGGATCATACGGGCACGGGCGAGCCTGCGCGGCGCCGCATAAATTCGTAGCGCAGCGTGAAATTTCCGTCCGATTTGCAAAGCTCGGTTTGAGCTTAAATTTAAAAATCCGCGTCGTCGCCGTAAGCTGAAATTTTGCGCGATTGTTTTAAAATACATTTAAAATTTTAAGGAGAGCTCATGGCGTTTTCAGATTTTTTCAAAAAAGGCAGCAAAAATAGCGCAAACGCCGCAAAGATCGGCAAGAGCGCGCAAGAGCGCAAGGATATAAGCATCGAAATTTTAAAATCGCAGGGCGTGCCGTATACCCTCCATCTGCCGCTGCGGTACGAGACGGACGAGGTCACTCCGCGCGAAAAGGACGAAGTCATCGCCCGCGCGATCTGCTCGTACGCGGCGATAATGTGCGCCTGCTCGATCAGAGACGAGGGCAAACTCGCGGATGAGGATAAGCAGGGCGTGCAGGGCTTTCTTACGAACCGCTATGGCTGCATAGACAAACTCACGCGCATGGAGCGCCGCGTCACGCAGGGTGTGGCAAGCCGCGACGAGGCCGTAAATATGGGCTGGAAATACGAGTCGCTGTGGGCGCTGATGTGGGCCATGGGGCTCGTGGAGGAGCTAAGATTTCCGAGCGAGATCTGCGACTGCGCCTTTGTGATGGACACCTTTGGCGGCGGCGATTTTTCGGCGCGCGTGAAGCTGCGAGGCACCGATGAAATTTTGCAGGCGCTCGATCTCATCTACCCGCTACCACTGGGCGTGCGTCAATGCCCGCGTGCATGGCTCAGACTGCGCGGGGCTCGACGAAGAGGTCGTGATGGAGAGGCGCGGCGGGCTAGAGTGGCTGTGCTGCAAGGGGGCGGAGAACGATAATCTGATGGATGAATATAATGCGTGGGATTATCCGGACTTGAACACTTAGCGACTCTTTTTTTCCTTTATACGTCGTTAGAAATTTCGCCGAATTTCAGTCACGTATTATAATATACGCTCCTTCATTCGGCTCATTTCCGCCTCGTCTAAAGAAAAATAGCGCGCCTTATCTTTGCGCGTTGTCTCGCTTTGTCATACGTCGTTGCGTCTAAAATTTGCTCAGTCACGTATTGCACATGCGCTCCCCGCCCGCAAATTTCATCCGCGCCTCGTCTGGCCTTGCGATACTGCCGCCTATATTTTTGCGCTAAAATTTAACCCCGATCGCGCGCTGTTTTTTCTAAATCCAAAATATTTGCCGACGGATAAAAAAGGATGCCGAATGTGAGATAAATTTATAAATTGATTGGGGATGAATTTTAAAATTCTATTGCGAACTGCGCAAATAGGATCACGAACGCAGATCCGTCGAAATTTCAGACACGACCTGCTAAATTTCAGGGCGCCGTAGAATTTTAGAATTTAAAGTTGCGGGCGAGCAAGGCGCCCATCCGCGTGTTTTAAGCCCGCTAAATTTAAGCGGGCAACGTCTGCACCGCAGACCTAGAAATTGCATCAGCCCTGCGTCGCAGCGCTTCCGCTCGCAAACGCCGCTGCATTGAGCGCCGCGTCGTAATCGGGCTCATCTACTATGTCGTCCGTGATCTGCTTGTAGGCGATCTTGCCCGCGGTATCCACGACGAAAACCGCGCGGCACGTTAGCCCCGCAAGCGCGCCGTCCGCGATCAGCACGCCGTATGCGCGCGCAAACTCCTTATCGCGAAAGTCGCTTAGGGCGCGTAAATTTTTGATCCCCTCGGTAGAGCAGAACCTGCCCGCGGCAAACGGCAGATCCATCGAGATCACGAAAACCTCAGTATTTTTTATACTCGCGGCGCGCTCGTTAAATTTACGCGTCTCGGTTGCGCACACGTCCGTATCCAGGGGCGGCACGGCGATGATGACCTGCGCCTTGCCCGTGCCGCCGCCGACTTTGACCTCGCTAAGATCAGCCGCGACCAAGTTAACCACAGGCGCCTTATCGCCGAGCTTAAGCTCGCCGCCCGAAAGGCCGACGCTTACGCCTTGTAATTTGGTTTGTTGCATGATTTTCCTTTGTTTTGAAATTTAAAACGGGTGCATTATAAGCCCGTGAAAGCAGGCCCCTGCTAAATCTGAAAACAAGCGAGCTTGGGTACTAGCTCAACTTAATATGAGCGGTGCGTGGATCGGTCTGCGAAGATGAAATTTTACGGCGCGAAGCGACGGCGCAATAAAGTACCCCGAGAATACCGCTACTCGCATAAAGCACTGATGGTCACGATCCGATATAAGTCTATGATAGTTGCGCTCCGCCTTAAGGCTGCACCGAAAGTAAAATTTCGCCCCGTTTGCGCGATCCCGCTTGCGGCGATTTTGTCTGTGAATAAAAATCAAAGCGCTATAACGACATGAGTGCTTTCTCTGCGAAAGAAAGAAATCACTAGTAAAACGACAGGTGCGACGTCTTGGACATACTTTAAGTTACGGCTTTAGATTTTTAAATTTAATTGAAATTTTTTGATCTAAATTTACAATCTACAGAAATGAAAATTTATGGATTGAAATTTTATTTGAAGCTAGAGTATGAGCTAAAATTTTGGCTCATGAAGTAGGTTAAATTTAAACGCCATTTTAAAATTTAAAGAAGCGTCGGGGATTGGCGATAAAGCTATCGCCGCGCCCTGACACCCATTAAGCTTAACCGTTGCGCTTTTTGATGATCTCTTCGCCGACGTTCTTAGGAACCTCGTCGTAGTGATCAAATTCCATCGAATAGGTCGCGCGACCCTGCGTCTGAGAGCGCAGATCGGTCGAGTAACCGAACATCTCCGAAAGAGGGCAAAACGCGTCGATGATCTTGTTTCCGCCGCGCTCGCTCATGTTATTGACCTGTCCGCGGCGCTTATTTAGATCGCCGATGACGTCGCCCATATACTCCTCAGGGGTTTCTACCTCGACCTTCATCATAGGCTCCAAGATCACGGCGCCCGCTTTTCTAGCGCCCTCTTTAAAGCCCATAGAAGCGGCGAGTTTGAACGCCATTTCGGAGCTATCGACTTCGTGGTAGCTTCCGTCATAGACCGTTACGCGCACGTCCTCGACCGGATATCCCGCCAAAACGCCATTTTGCATAGCCTCTTGGCAGCCCTTATCGACTGCGGGGATGTATTCTTTAGGAATCGCGCCACCTTTGATATCGTTTACGAACTCATATCCGGTGCCAGGCTCCAAAGGCTCTAGGCGCAAAAATACGTGACCGTATTGACCGCGACCGCCCGATTGTTTGGCGTATTTGTACTCTTGCTCGACCGTTTTGCGGATAGTCTCGCGATATGCGACCTGCGGCTGTCCGACCTCGGCCTCGACTTTAAATTCTCTAAGCATTCTATCTACGATGATCTCGAGGTGTAGCTCGCCCATTCCCGAAATAATAGTTTGTCCGCTCTCCTCGTCGGTCGCAACCCTAAAGCTTGGATCTTCTTGCGCCAATTTTTGAAGCGCGATACCCATTTTTTCTTGATCAGCTTTGGTTTTAGGCTCTACAGCTACGCTGATAACGGGATCAGGAAATTCCATACGTTCTAAAATTACTTTATCTTTTTCGCTAGCTAGAGTATCGCCCGTAAGAGTGTCTTTAAGACCCACAACGGCGCCGATCTCGCCCGCATATAGCTCTTTGATCTCTTCGCGTTTATTCGAGTGCATCCTTAGCAAGCGTCCGATGCGCTCTTTTTTACCCTTGCCGGTATTTACGACGTAGCTGCCGCTTTCCAAAACGCCACGATAAACGCGTACAAAGGTAAGCTGACCTACAAAAGGATCGGTCATAATTTTAAATCCAAGACCCGCAAACTCGCCCTCGTCGGTAGAGCTTACGTGAACCTCGCTGCCGTCCTCATACTGACCCTTAATCGCAGGCACTTCATCAGGCGCAGGCAGATAATCTACGACCGCATCTAGCAAAGGCTGCACGCCCTTGTTTTTAAATGCGGTGCCGCATAGCATAGGAAAAAAACTCAGACTTAAGCAGCCTTTCTTGATACCCTTTTTAATCTCTTCTACGCTTAGCTCTTCGCCGTTAAAATACTTCTCCATCAAAGCTTCATCAGTCTCTGCTACCGCCTCAATCATCTTGTCGCGGTACTCTTGCGCTTTTTCTCGTAACTCGGCAGGAATTTCAACGATCTCGGGAGCAGAAGGACCCTTGCTATCATCCCAAACGAGCGCCTTCATAGTAACTAAATCGATAAGGCCCTTAAAATCATCCTCGGCGCCGATAGGAATTTGAATCGGAACCGGATGAGCTTTGAGCCTATCTTTGACCTGCTGTTCGACATTATAAAAATTTGCGCCTACGCGGTCCATCTTATTTACGAAAATAATGCGCGGAACATGGTATTTATTAGCTTGACGCCAAACGGTCTCGCTTTGAGGCTGAACGCCACCTACAGAGCAAAATACTGCTACCGCACCATCTAAAACGCGCATCGAGCGCTCGACTTCGATAGTAAAGTCAACGTGGCCTGGGGTATCGATCAAATTTATCTGATGATTATTCCAAAAGCAGGTCGTTGCCGCAGACGTAATCGTAATGCCGCGCTCACGCTCCTGCTCCATCCAGTCCATAGTAGCAGCACCCTCGTGAACCTCGCCAATCTTATGGCTCATACCGGTAAAAAATAGAATTCTTTCGCTCGTAGTCGTCTTTCCGGCGTCGATGTGGGCAGCAATACCAATGTTTCTAACCATATGTAAAGGAGTTTTTCTTGCCATGATGCCCTCCTACCAACGATAATGCGCGAAAGCTTTATTGGCTTCCGCCATCTTGTAGGTATCTTCTTTCTTTTTAAATGAAGAGCCCTTAGAATTTGCAGCGTCCATAAGCTCGTAAGCCAAGCGCTCTATCATCGTGCGCTCGCTTCTTTTTCTCGCAAAGGAGATGATCCAGCGAATAGCCAAAGCCTGCTGGCGAGCCGGTCGTACCTCGATCGGAACTTGATAAGTTGCGCCGCCTACACGACGAGACTTGACTTCCATTAAAGGCTTAACGTTATCGATAGCATCGTTGAAAACCTCGATACCCTTCTTCTCGCCGCCTTTATTGTCGATGAAATTTAAGGCGCCGTACATGATCTCAGTAGCGACGCTCTTTTTGCCGTCGAACATAAGCGAATTAATAAATTTTGTGATTACTTTGCTGTCATAAATCGGATCAGGCATAACTTCCCTAACGGGAGCTTTTCTTCTTCTCATTTTATTCCTTCAAATTTTAAAATTTTACTCAAACTCGGCAAAATCTAGTGCCGGTCTGTTTCGGCTAAACTATTTTTTAGGTCGTTTAGCACCGTATTTTGATCTTGCAACGGTTCGTTTCGCAACGCCTGCAGTATCGAGTGCACCGCGGACGATGTGGTATTTAACGCCCGGTAGGTCCTTTACACGACCGCCGCGAACTAGCACTATGGAGTGCTCTTGCAGATTGTGACCTTCACCGCCGATATAGCTGATGACTTCAAATCCGCTAGTAAGCCTTACTTTGGCAACTTTACGAAGCGCAGAGTTTGGTTTTTTAGGGGTCGTGGTGTAGACCTTAGTACAAACTCCTCTTCGTTGAGGGCAATTCTTTAGCGCCGGAGACTTCGATTTCTCGGTAATCTTCTTGCGCTCTTTTCTGACCAATTGATTTATGGTTGGCACATCTTTCCTTTCACAAAAATTTATTCAAAAAGATTTGGATTATACTTTGTTTAAACTTACAGAAACGTAAATTTAACTAAATTTCAATCTCTAATCAGCACAAACTCTCCGCCACCGCAGATCACTAGGCAGATCGCAGCGGAAAGATACAGATATACGATTTCCAGCTCAAATCCGCCCACGCCGGTAAGCGCGCTCAACGGAGTATGTAGGACATATATTATCATGAGCACGTTTGCGATCACAAGTAGAGCGCCTATGCGGCAAAATACGCCTATGATTATCATCGCTGGCGCCAGTACCTCGCCTACGTATGCGCCGTAAGCCACTAAATCTGGAATTCCTCTAGCCACCAGCATCGATTTTACGCCGTCTATGCCGTGAGTAAGCTTAAAAATTCCGTGCATTAAAAGACAAACTCCAAGCCCCAACCTGATAAACAATAGACCGAAATTTATGTTGATCATATTCATGTTTCATCCTTTAAATTTAGGGCTTTTTTGCCCTAAATTATTTTTTAAGTTTAACTTCCTTATCTTTATACAGACCGGTTCCGACCGGAATTATGCGACCTAAAATTACGTTTTCTTTCAAGTCCTCCAATCGGTCAAATTTACCCGCGATACTAGCCTCGGTTAGAACCTTCGTAGTCTCTTGGAAGGATGCCGCTGAAATGACGCTATCGCTTCCTACTGCGGCGCGAGTTACGCCCAGCAGTACGGACTCTGCAATCGCAGGCTCACCACCAATTTTCATAATGCGCTCATTTTCTTCTCTAAATCTGCGGCGGCTAATCAGATCGCCGACGATTAGCTGAGTATCGCCGCTATCGACGATTCGGACCTGGCGGAGCATCTGAGATACGATAATCTCGATATGCTTATCGCTGATGACGACGCCTTGAGAGCGGTAAACCTGTTGAATTTCGCTTATTAGATAATAATGCAGCGCTTTTTCACCTAAAATTCTAAGCACGTCGTGCGAGCTGATAACTCCATCGGTAAGCTTCTCGCCCGCGTGGACGAACTCACCGTTTCGCACTTGGATCTGGCGGCTCTTATCGATTAGATACTCGGCACTCGTTCCGTCCTCTCCCTCGATTATGATGCGCTCTTTTGCACGTAGCGCCTTATCGAAGCGGACGGTTCCGTCGATGTCTGCGATAATCGCGGTATTTTTTGGACGGCGCGCCTCAAATAGCTCCGATACGCGCGGCAAACCGCCCGTAATGTCTTTTGATTTTGCAGCAGCCTTTGGTGTCCTAGCCAAAATATCTGCAATCGCTACCTGATCACCCTTATTTGTAAAAATTGCGGTCTTCGGCCCTAGGTTGTATTTGATAGGCTCGCCCTTGCTAGGAGTTACGACGATGGCCGGTTTAACGCCTTGAGGCAGATACTCGTTGATGACCAAGCGGCTCTGGCCGGTAGTCTCGTCATATTGCTCCGTAGCGGTATATCCAGGCTCGATATCCTCAAAGCTAATCTTACCCTCGCACTCTGCAGCCACCGGGATGGAATACGGATCCCACTCGGCGATAATCAAGCGATCATCTTTTTTAGGCTTGGCTATAAGATCATCGTTTTTTACGACGCTATTATCATCATAGGTAATGACAGATTCACGCGGTATATAGTGGCGGATCGCCTCTCTGCCGTTTTCATCGGAGATGACTACATACATACCCTTCTCACTTACGACGTGACCTTTTTTGATATCTCTTAGCCTCTCTAAATAATCACCCTTTAGGATGAAATATTTAAGCGTACCGTTTGCTCCCGCTTTGATCTTTTGGGTTACCGGCTCGCCGTCTTTGACGCGAAGTTCGCTAGCAAACGGAATTCGAGTAGGGATATTCCAGTCTTCTTTTATAACCTCTACTAAACTATCATTTTCTCCAACGGTTTCGCCGTCTTTAAATACGATGTAGAATTTCCCCTCAACTTTACCGCTTACGCCCGCAAGCTCGGTAGGCTTAGCTAGATCATGGCGTCGGATAGTATATTTAAATTCTTCCTTCTTGCCCTTTAGTGTAATATTCACATCATCATGAGTTATATCGATGCTTACCTTGCCGGTAATTGGAGCTTTGATCTTTGGCTCAACCAAAAGCACCGCGGCATTTCTGCGGTTCATCACGATATTTTTGCCGCCGTTTTCATAGGTCTTGACATTGTAATATCTGATAAAGCCCTCTTTATCGGCGATTACTTGGCGATCTTGCTGCTCGGTAGATGCTGTACCGCCAGCGTGGAAGGTTCGTAGCGTAAGCTGCGTACCCGGCTCACCAATGGATTGCGCGGAGATGATACCGACCGCTTCGCCCGGTTTTACCAGCTTGCCCTCGCCTAAATTTACGCCGTAGCACTTTGCGCAGACCCCTTTTTCAGCCTTGCACGTAATAGGCGTACGGATGCTTACGGATTTTATGCCGGCATCGACTATGGTGCGTACCTCATTAACGCCTAGAAGCGTGCCTTCGGTGAATAAAATTTCATTCGATACCGGATCAATCACATCCGAGCTTAGCACCCTACCCATAATCCTATCGGCTAGGCTTTCGATCTGAGTTCCGTTTTCTACGATCTCGGTAACCTCGATACCCTCGTGCGTACCGCAGTCATGCATCGTAACCCTGACATTTTGCGCAACATCGATCAGCTTTCGCGTTAGATATCCCGCATTTGCGGTCTTAAGCGCCGTATCGGCAAGACCTTTACGCGCGCCGTGGGTCGAGATGAAGTACTCGTTTACGTTTAGACCCTCTCTAAAATTTGAAGTGATCGGCGTCTCGATGATCGAGCCGTCGGGCTTACTCATCAGACCTCTCATGCCCGCTAGCTGCTTGATCTGCTCCGCACTACCTCGCGCGCCGCTATCGGCCATCATATAGATCGAGTTAAAGCCATCCTTGTCCTTCTCCATCATCTTCATCATCTCATCGGCTAGCTTCTTGCTGGTGCTGGTCCAGATATCGATCGTTTTGTTATAGCGCTCGCCGTCGGTTAGCAAGCCTGCGCCGTATTGGTTCTGAACCTCTCGCACCTGCTTTTTAGCCTCTTCGACGAGGCTTGCTTTAGACTTCGGCACGATGATGTCCGAAACGGAGATCGAAACGCCCGCTTTAGTCGCGGATTCAAAGCCTAAGTTCTTAAGATTATCCAAAAATTCCGCGCTTATCTCAAGACCACCGTTTTTATAGACGTAATCGACAAGCTCGGCGATATCCTTTTTCTTCATAATCTTATTCCAAAGATGATCCGGAATAAAGCTAGGCAGGATCGATTTGATGATCAAGCGGCCCGCGGTCGTAAAGATAATGCGGCGATCGATCATCGTTTTGATTTTAGCGTGGATGTCTAGGGCGTTTGCCTCCACGGCGAGCATTACTTCATCGACGTTTGCAAAAATTTTATTTGTTCCTTTTGCGCCCGGCTTCTCTAAGCTTAGATAATAAATTCCTAAAACCATATCCTGGCTAGGCACCGCGACGGGTTTTCCGCTAGCAGGAAGCAAGATATTCATCGAGCTAAGCATTAAAATTTTACATTCCGCGATCGCCTCTTGGCTAAGCGGCACGTGCACTGCCATCTGATCGCCGTCGAAGTCCGCGTTGAACGCGGCGCAGACTAGCGGATGCAGTCTGATCGCCTTACCCTCGACGAGCACGGGATGAAACGCCTGAATAGACATCTTATGAAGCGTCGGCGCGCGGTTTAGCATAACCGGGTGATCTTTAACGACCTCCTCCAAGCACTCCCAAACTTCATTGATCCTATTTTCGATCATCTTTTTGGCCTGCTTAACGGTCGTAGCATAGCCCTTCTCTTGCAGGCGAGCGATTAGATGCGGCTTGAATAGCTCAAGCGCCATCGTCTTAGGCAGACCACACTGATCCATGCGTAAATTTGGACCTACGACGATGACGGAGCGACCCGAAAAATCCACGCGCTTGCCGAGCAAATTTTGTCGGAAGCGGCCCTGCTTACCCTTAATGATCTCGCTTAGAGATTTAAGCGGTCGCTTATTAGCGCCCTTCACGGCATTGGCGCGACGTCCATTGTCAAAAAGCGCGTCCACCGCCTCTTGAAGCATTCGTTTTTCATTACGGATGATGATCTCGGGCGCGTCGAGCTCCATCAGCCTTTTGAGCCTAGAATTTCGATTTATGACGCGACGATACAGATCGTTTACATCCGAAACCGCAAATTTTCCGCCCTCAAGGCTTACAAGCGGGCGTAGATCGGCAGGTAGCACGGGAAGATTTGTAATCATCATCCACTCCGGCTTATTGCCGGAATTTAAAAAGCTCTCGACGACCTTTAGACGCTTGACGATAGTTTTTTTCTTCGCTTCGGAGTTTGTATTAGCCATCTCCTCTTTCAAAGAATTTAAAATTTCTACCAAATCAAGCTCGGCTAGCATATCGCGGATCACCTGACCGCCCATTTTGGCGACGAAGCCCGTCTGCGAAAAGCGCTCTTTTAGGCTCTGGTACTGCTCTTCGTTTAAAACGTCGTATTTTTCGACCTTTTTAGAATTTTCGTTGTCGTAAAATGCCTCGCCTGCACTTTCTACGATATACGCCTCGTAGTAAAGCACGCGCTCAAGATCTTTCATCTTGATATTTAGAAGCGTACCTATGCGGCTAGGCAAGGAATTTACGTACCAAATATGCGCCACCGGCGTTACCAGCTCGATATGCCCCATTCTAGTGCGGCGAACCTTCGAGCTCGTGATCTCGACGCCACATTTTTCGCACTTCCAGCCTTTGTAGCGCATCTTCTTATATTTGCCGCAGATGCACTCATAATCTCTTACTGGACCGAAAATTTTAGCGCAAAAAAGCCCGTCGCGTTCCGGCTTGAGCGTGCGGTAATTGATGGTTTCGGGCTTTTTGACCTCGCCGTGGCTCCAAGCCTTGATCTGCTCGGGACTAGCAAGCCTGATTGCAAACGCGTCGAAGTCGTGGACTCTGGCGTCCTCTTTTATTTCTATTCTTTCTAAATTTGAATTATCGCTCATTTATTCTCTCCATTCTCGTAAATTTCAACGTCTAGAGCAAGCGATTTAAGCTCGTTTGTTAAAACAAAAAATGTCTCAGGAATTCCGGTAGATGGAACGTTTTCGCCTTTTGTCAGCGCCTTATACGCAGCCAAGCGTCCGTCGACGTCGTCGGATTTGATCGTTAGCATTTCGCGAAGCGTGTATGCCGCGCCGTATGCCTCCAGAGCCCAAACTTCCATCTCTCCAAATCTTTGACCGCCGAATAGCGCCTTGCCGCCGACGGGCTGCTGCGTGACTAGGCTGTAAGGACCGGTGCTTCTTGCGTGAACCTTTTCGTCGACTAGGTGGTGCAGCTTGAGATAATACATGCAGCCTACGTTTACGCGCTCTTTGATCTTTTCGCCGGTGCGACCGTCGTAAAGCTCGGTCTTGCCGTCCTGATCGATGCCCGCCATTTCAAATAGCTTTTTGAAATCCTCCGGCACGATACCCTCAAATATCGGAGCGGAAAATCTAACGCCCTTAGCCCAGTCTCTAGCGTATTTCAAAAGATCTTCGTCGCTGATCTTTTCAAGCGTTTTTTTAGCCTGCATTAGCTTGGAAACGCCCGCGATCTCAATCATTTTGGCGCGAAGGGTTTTTATCCATTCGCCCATTTTTTCCTCTAAAATTTTAGCGATCTGCTCGCCTAAGCGCCAGCCCACAAGACCTAAGTGGCTCTCCATTATCTGACCGATATTCATACGACTTGGAACGCCGAGAGGATTTAGCACTATATCCACGCGCTGTCCGCTAGGCAGATACGGCATATCGACCTCAGGGACGATATTTGAAACGATACCCTTGTTTCCGTGGCGGCCTGCCATTTTATCGCCCACTTTTAGCTTGCGCTTAGTCGCGATATAGACCTTTACGAGCTTAACGACGCCGCTTGGCAAGATATCGTCTTTTTCTAAAATTTCGATCTTTTCGTCATGCTCCTCTTTGAGCTTGCGCTTCTCGTTTTGGAAATGGTTTTTTAGCTCTTCGTATTCCTTCTGAACAGCTTTAGAATAAGCCTTGACAAAGGAATTTAACGTAAAGCGGTTGGAGCTTTCAAGCTCCTCTTTTTTAACCTTATCGCCCTTTTTATAATCTTTTTTATTTAGGCTTTGATCGCTTTGTAAAGCGCTTTTAGAAAGTAGCGCCACTACCTTTAGCATCTCTTCGCGATCAAGCATCAAAAGCCTGTCGTGATGCTCCCTTTCGAGCTCGGTTTTTTCATCCTCATAAGCTTTGTTCGTGCGCGGATCCTTCTCATAGCCCTTTTTGGTAAAAATTTTAACGTCGATTACCACGCCTTCCATCGAAGCGGTAGCGTAGAGAGATTTATTTACCACATGCCCCGCCTTCTCGCCGAAGATCGCGCGTAAAAGCCTCTCTTCAGGCGTCGGCTTGACCTCGCCCTTCGGAGTTACCTTGCCTACCAAGATCATGCCCGGTTTGACGTGAGTACCGATCTTTACGATACCGCTATCATCGAGGTGGGTAAGCTCCTCCTCTTTGATATTAGGGATATCGCGCGTGATCTCCTCCACGCCGTCTTTAAGCTCTCTAGCCTCGATCTCTTTTTCATAAACATGCACGCTGGTGTATTCGTCGGCGCGGATCATCTTTTCGCTCATGACGACGGCATCCTCGTAATTGTAACCGTGCCACGGCATGAAAGCTATAAGGGCGTTTTTGCCGATCGCAAGCTCGCCGCCGTCCATGCTAGGACCGTCGGCTATGATTTGACCTGCCTTTATCACGTCGCCTTTTCGCACAATAGGGCGCTGTGAAAAGGTAGTGTTTTGGTTGGTGCGTAAATTTTTCTCCATCGAGTAGTGATCGATAAACGGTCCCTTCTCATCCTCGCCCAAAATGAATATGTTTTTATTATCGACCTTTTCTACGACGCCTTCGCGATTAGCTTTGATCGCTTCCCACGAATCGCGCGCGATTATCGCTTCCATGCCAGTTCCTACAATAGGAGCAGTGGAGTGCAGAAGCGGCACGGCTTGGCGCTGCATGTTCGAGCCCATAAGCGCGCGGTTAGCATCGTCGTGTTCCAAAAACGGAATCAGCGACGCCGCTACGCCCGCGACCATACCGGAACAAAGGTCTATCAGCGAAATATCCTCGCGCTTAGCCATGATGTTTTCGCCGTCTTTTCTAACCTCCAAAAGCTCCTCTACGATATTGCCCTCTTCGTCCAATTTCGCAGACGCCGGAGCGATTACGAGTCCCTCCTCCTGCGTAGCGGTAAGATAGACGATCTCGTCGGTTACTTTGCCGTTTACGACTCTTTTATACGGAGCCTCGACGAAGCCTAGATCATTTACCTTCGCATAGGTCGCTAGAGTGTTAATAAGACCGATGTTTTGACCCTCCGGGGTTTCGATAGGGCAAATTCTACCGTAGTGCGTAGGATGGACGTCGCGCACCTCAAAGCCTGCGCGCTCTTTAACTAAACCGCCCTCGCCCAGCGCAGATAGACGGCGCTTATGCGTGACCTCGCTAAGCGGGTTGGTCTGATCCATAAACTGGCTTAGCTGGCCGCCGGTGAAAAATTCCATAAGCGTAGTGGTGATGATTTTAGGGTTTACAAAATCAT
This sequence comes from uncultured Campylobacter sp., assembly GCA_963528045.1. GTDB lineage: Bacteria > Campylobacterota > Campylobacteria > Campylobacterales > Campylobacteraceae > Campylobacter_B. The sequence continues at coordinate 45,052 of CAURUA010000006.1, forward strand.
ACGGCATAAGCTCGTCTAAATTTCCGCTAATGCCAGTAAATTTATCCTTAATCGCCTTTTGAACCTTGATAAATCCAAGATGCATCTCGTTTGCCAAAAGCTCTCCGATTGAACGTATGCGGCGATTGCCGAGATTGTCGCGATCATCGATGAAGCCGTCGCCGTTTTTAACTCTAATTAGATATTTCGCCGTTTTGATAATATCCTCGCTGGTTAGCACGGTTACGTACTCCGGCGCCTCGATGCCTAGTTTGTGATTCATCTTCATGCGACCGACTTTGGTCAGATCGTAGCGCTCAGGGTTGAAAAATAGATCGTTTACGAAGCTCTTTGCCGCTTCTTTTACTACAGGCTCGCCCGGACGCATAACTTTGTAAATTCTAATCGCGGCCAGATCGTTCTCGTCGTCTACGCCTTCGCTTTGTTGCAAGAGCTTAAGCGCGTCGGCGTCTTGAATGAAGGAATTTATGATCGAAGTATCGACGCCGCTAGCCAGGTCGTTGGCGATCGTAAATTTTTTCTCGACGTTGGCGATCTTTGCTAGCTTGCCCTCATCTAGCGCGGTTAGCGAATCAAAAAGCACTTCGCCGCTTTTTTTATCGACGACGGCATCGGCCAGGTAGCGCTCGGCTAAAATTTCAGCCGGATACTCGATGAGCTTTAATCCATCCTCTGCTAATTTCTCCGCTTTTTTGGATGTTAGGCGCTTGCTTGCTTGATGAAGCACTTCGCCCTTTTCGTTTACAATGTCATAATCGAGCCTGCCCGCGTATTCTTTCGGATCAAAATCGGTTAGAAATTTTCCTTTTTTAATATAGATCGTCTTAATAGGATAAAATAATTTTATTATGTCTTGTTTTTTGTAACCGAGTGCGCGAAATAGGATCGTTATCGGAACCTTGCGCCTTTTATTTATGCGCACGTATAGTACGTCTTTTACGTCGTATTCGAAGTATAGCCAGCTGCCGCGATCTGGTATTATTTGAGCGGTGTAGATAAGTTTATTTAGAACCGTCGGACTCTCTTCCTCTTTGAAGATTACGCCCGGGCTTCTGTGCAGCTGATTTACGACGACACGCTCTACGCCGTTTATGATAAATGAAATTCTATCGGTCATTAGAGGAATGTCGCGAATGAATATATCTTGCTCTTTGATCTCTTTTACGCCGATTTTTTTGCCCGTCTTTTCATCGCGCTCATGCACGAGCAGACGAAGCTTCATCTTTAAATTTACCGAATAAGTAAGCCCTCTTTCCATGCATTCTCTAATCGAATACTTTGGCTTTGAAATTTCGCTACTTACATACTCGATACTTAGTCTATTCTGTGCATCGTGGATAGGAAAAATGGCTTTGAAAACCTTCTCTATGCCGCTTTCTCCACCCGAGTTATCAAGATTTAAAAAATGATCAAAACTTTTCTTTTGTAGTTGTAATAAATTCGGAATTTCGATGTCTTTGGGAACCTTTGAAAAATCCACCCTAAGACGATTTCCTGAATATAGGCTGTTTAACATTCCACTACCTCGTAGTTGTATTTTAAAGAAAGAAGTGCCGATACGACGCACCGGCACACATTTGTATGCGAAATTTTAAAATTCCGCGATTTATTTGAGTTCGACTTTAGCGCCTGCTTCTTCAAGCTCTTTTTTAGCCTTCTCGGCGTCTTCTTTGTTAAGGCCCTCTTTAAGAACGGACGGAGTAGCCTCGGTAGCGTCTTTGGCTTCTTTTAGACCAAGACCTGTTAAGGCGCGAACAACCTTAATTACGTTGATTTTCTTATCGCCTGCATCAAGCAATACGACGTCGAATTCTGTTTTCTCTTCAGCCGCAGCCGCACCTGCGCCGCCAGCACCTGCGCCGCCTGCTACCATAACCGGAGCTGCGCTTACGCCGAATTTCTCTTCGAATTCTTTAACTAGTTCGCTAAGCTCTAGCACCGAAAGATTAGAGATATACTCTAAAACATCTTCTTTTGAAATTGCCATTTTATTCTCCTAAATTTTAATTAAGCGCTAGCTTCTTTTTTCTGCTTAAGCGCATTTAAGCCGATCGTAAAATTTTGGATCGGCGCATTCCATACTTGAAGCAGCATCGCGATAAGCTCGTCTCTCGAAGGCATCTTCGAAAGCGCTCTAACCTTATCTACGCCGGCTACTTCCCCATCGATATGAGCGGTCTTAAGCTTAAAAATTTCATTTTTCTCTTCAAATTTAGCCGCTACTTTACATACAGAAAGCTGCTCGCCCCATAAGAAGATATTGGTATCTTTAAAGCTAAGTCCGTTTTTTTCGGCATTTTTTAAAGCGATATTGGCTAGGGTATTTTTGATAACCCGAACCTTTACGCCCGCTTCGCGTGCGCTATTTCTAAGATCTTCAAGCTGCTTAACGCTAAGGCCTTTAAAATCGGAAATTACTATAGCTTCGCTAGCTTTGAAAGCCTCGCCAAGCTCCGCTACTATCTTTGATTTTTCGTCTCTCGTCATTAGGTCTCCTTTCCGATCGGTGATTTCAAGCCAAGCGATCGAAATTTTAAAATTTCGATCAATTAAGTTAAAAACCTTGAGCTATCTCCAATCTAAGATAAAAATTTAAAATTTTATTTTAAATCGATTATTTCTTGATTATCCAGCGTAACCGCAGGGCTCATAGTGAGTGAAAGCGATGCATGAGTTACGTATCTACCTTTCGCAGTCGCCGGCTTATGCTTATTTATGGTTTTGATAAACGTCGTAAGATTGTCTAAAAGCTGCTCTTTGCTAAAGCTAGCCTTGCCAAGGCCTGCGTGGATATTACCCTGCTTATCGACGCGGAAATTTACCTGTCCACCCTTAGCGTTTTTAACGGCCTGAGCGATATCCATAGTAACGGTACCGGTTTTAGGGTTTGGCATAACGCCTTTTGGACCAAGAATACGACCTACCTTACCGACTAGTCCCATTAAATTTGGAGTGGCGATAAGAACGTCGAAATTTATATTTCCCTTTTGAATCTCTTCGATCAGATCATCGGCACCCACGATATCGGCGCCCGCTTCGCTAGCCTCGCTAGCTTTTGCGTCCTTTGCAATCACGGCTACTCGAACGCTCTTGCCAGTACCAGCAGGCAAAACGACCGAGCCGCGCACCATCTGATCGGCATGTCTTGGATCTACGTTTAGTTTAAGAGCGATCTCCACCGTCTCATCAAATTTAGCAGAAGCTAGAGTTTTTACCGTACTTACCGCTTCGTCTACACTATAAATTTTATTTACGTCAACTTTTTTTAAAAGTTCGTTGAATCTTTTTGAATTTTTTGGCATATATTTCTCCGCAATTAAAGTGCTACCGCTTTTTTAAACCTTAGCGGTCAAAAGGTCTAGTCAGTGACCGTAATACCCATAGAACGAGCCGAACCCGCTATAATCCTAGCCGCCTGCTCTCTATCTTTAGTATTCAGATCAGCGATCTTTTTCTCGACGATCTCTAAAACCTGAGCTTTCGTTAAGGACGCCACCTTCTTTTTAAGAGGGTTGTCCGAACCCTTATCTATCTTCGCCGCTTTTTTAATCAAATCCGTCGCAGGCGGTTGCTTAGTGATGAAAGTAAAGCTTTTATCGGCATAAACCGTGATGATGACAGGGATATTAAAGCCCACCATATCTTTGGTTCGTTCGTTAAATGCTTTGCAAAATTCCATAATATTAACGCCCTTTTGACCTAATGCAGGACCTACCGGCGGGCTTGGATTTGCTTTTGCGGCCGCTATTTGCAGCTTGATTTCGCCAACAACTTTCTTAGCCATAAATTTACTCCTTATAAAATTTAAATAATCTTTTCAACTTGCGAGTATGAAATTTCAATCGGTGTGCTTCGACCGAAGATCGAAACATTGAGGCGAAGCTTGCCGTGGATCATATCATACTCTTCTACGATGCCGTTGAAATTAGCAAAAGGTCCATCGACGATCCTAACCGTCTCACCCTCATCAAAATTAATCTTGGGCTTAGGAGCCTCTCGATTATTGATCTTTTCTAGAATTATTTCGATATCTTTTTCCGGTAACGCAGAGGGCTTTTTCGCCTCGCCGATAAAGCGACTGACCTTAGGCAGCATCTGAATTCTATGCCACAAAGTGGTATCCAGATCCAAATTTGCAAAGCAATACCCAGGATATAAGCTGCGCTCTTTAATGGTTTGCTTTGTATTTTTGACCTCTATAACATCTTCGGTAGGCACTAGCACTTCGCCGATCTTAGCCTCAAGCGCTTCGTCTTGCTTTAGCGCTTCTATCGCGCGCTTTACCGCCATCTCGCTGCCGGCGTAAGTTTGTATTGCATACCATTTATTTGCCATATTGCGATCCTTACTTAGGCCGTTATCAAAGCGGACATAATAAGATCCACTAACGCTAAAAACAGTGCGATAACTACGACTACGACGACTACAGAGATATATGCTGTTTTAGTTTGATCTTTAGTCGGGAAAATTACCTTATCTAACTCTACTTTTGCTTGTTTATAATACTCTTTTACTTTTTCCATACCCAATCCTCGTGGCAGGGCAAGAGGGATTCGAACCCCCAACCATCGGATTTGGAATCCGGCGCTCTACCGTTGGAGCTATTGCCCTATAACAATTAGCCTTTTAACTTTACTTCTTTATGAAGCGTGTGCTTTTTTAATCTAGGGCAATATTTTTTAAGTTCTAGTTTTTCGGTCGTAGTTTTGCTATTTTTATAAGTAGTATAGTTAATATCGCCACTTTCGGAGCATTTTAATCCGACCTTTACTCTACTTGAATTCTTTGCCATTTGGTTTCCTTGAATAAAAAAGCAAGCGGAATTTTAAAATTCCGCTTGCAAAAAATTAAGCGATGATTTTCGAAACGACGCCTGAGCCTACTGTATGACCGCCTTCGCGAATCGCGAAGCGAGTACCTTGCTCAAGAGCGATCGGAGCAATTAGCTCAACGGTGATTTTAACGTTATCGCCAGGCATTACCATCTCTGTTCCCTCAGGAAGGGTAATCGAACCGGTAACATCTGTCGTACGAACGTAAAACTGCGGTCTATAATTATTAAAGAATGGAGTATGGCGTCCGCCCTCTTCTTTAGTTAGGATATAAACCTCGCCCTCGAATTTAGTATGAGGAGTGATCGATTTTGGTTTGCATAGAACCATACCGCGCTCTACTTCCTCTTTCTTAGTACCGCGCAATAAAACACCTACGTTATCGCCGGCTTCACCCTGATCCATCTCTTTTCTAAACATCTCGACGCCGGTAACGGTAGTAGTCTGAGTAGGTTTAATACCTACGATCTCGATAGTATCGCCAACTTTAACAATACCTTTTTCGATTCTACCGGTTACAACGGTACCGCGACCGGAAATCGAGAAAATATCTTCGATCGGAAGAAGGAAATCTTTATCAGTATCGCGAACAGGAGTTGGAATATAGCTATCAACCGCATCCATAAGCTCCATAATCTTTGCAGACCATTCGCCATCTTGTCCGGCCTTAGCTTCCTCAAGAGCCTTAAGAGCAGAACCCTTAATGATTGGGGTTTCGTCGCCAGGGAATTTATACTCTTTTAAAAGATCTCTAACTTCCTCTTCAACTAACTCTAAAAGATCCGGATCATCGACCATATCGGTTTTGTTTAGGAAAACTACGATGTATGGAACGCCTACTTGACGAGAAAGCAAGATATGCTCGCGAGTTTGAGGCATAGGACCATCCGCAGCAGAAACAACTAAAATAGCTCCGTCCATCTGAGCCGCGCCGGTAATCATATTTTTTACGTAGTCGGCGTGACCAGGGCAGTCAACGTGAGCATAGTGACGTTTCTCGGTCTCATATTCGATGTGAGACGTAGCGATAGTAATACCGCGCTCTTTTTCCTCTGGAGCGTTATCGATATTGTCGTAGTCCTTTAGCTCAGCCAGACCTTTCCTAGAAAGAACAGCAGAAATAGCAGCTGTCAAAGTAGTCTTACCATGGTCAACGTGACCGATGGTACCAATGTTTACGTGTGGCTTGTTACGATTAAATTTTTCTTTAGCCATCATATCCTCCGTTATTGATTTGTGGATTACACAACAAACTAAGCGACTCTATTTTATGGAGCTCATAGCGGGACTTGAACCCGCGACCTCTTCCTTACCAAGGAAGTGCTCTACCTCTGAGCCATATGAGCCTAAACTCAGGCAAAGAGAAATCGCTACCAATACCCAACAATGCGACCAAAATTTAGATTATGTAAGCATATAAAAGCAGTTAAGTTTTACAGCTCCCAGTAAACCTAAATGGTGGAGCGGGAAACGGGGCTCGAACCCGCGACCCTCAGCTTGGAAGGCTGATGCTCTAGCCAACTGAGCTAATCCCGCATCAAAAATTCATGGTGGTGAGACGTGGATTCGAACCACGGAAGGCAAAGCCAGCAGATTTACAGTCTGCCCTCGTTGGCCACTTGAGTATCTCACCCTTTGATGAAATCTGGTCAAACACTGTTACAAAAAATGGAGCTGGTGGACGGGATCGAACCGCCGACCCACTGCTTACAAGGCAGTAGCTCTACCAGCTGAGCTACACCAGCATTTTGAAATTGAAGTGGCAATTATAACCGAAAAATCCCCAATTGTCAAGGCTAAAACAGCCTATTTTAAAATTTCATAAAATTTCTGCTATAATGCGCCCGATTTTAAATTTTAAGGAATTTTATATGAAAATCGTACCTTGGATCATAATAGTTTTTATGATTTATCTGATTTATTATTTTATCTCCCGCTCCGAAAAGCGTCTAAATACCCTTGAAAAGCGCCTAAATAAGATAGAAGAAAACTTAAGCGAGCTAAAAAAGGCTACCGAAGCCAACAGGCTCTTGATCGAAGAAGCAAAGCTGGACTCTGAAGATGACGCAAAAGAGCAAGAATAAAATTAAATTTAAATCCATGATCTCGCTAGCTTAGCCTTTTTGCCAAATATCTCGTGCTGAAAATTATGAATATATTTTATACGCACTTTGGCATTTTTGAAAGAAATTTTGCCGCAATGTCGGAACCAAAAAAGCACAAAAAACCCACGCGTAGCTAATCCTTAAATTTTGCGAAATTTAAAATTCGCGCTTTAATCCTGCAACGCCAAGCAAATCCATGCGAATTAATAAATCAAAATTCCAGCCATTAGCCGCAAATTCCATAGAATTTCAAATAATACCGCGTAAAATTAGAATTCCTGCCAAAATCCATCCTTCAATTCAACTTCTTAAAATTTTGCGCAAATCCCTCAGCTAAAATTCTAAACTACAAAAATTTTAGTATTTAAAATCACATTACCCAACCTCGCCGCAGAGCAAAACCTGTAGGCTTGCCGCCCCGCGCACCGCTTCAGCCTACTTTGTCCAAAAGCCCAAAAGTGCAGACCACAACCTCTGCAAGTTAATGATAAAATTTCATCATAATTTTTAAAAATCAAAATTTAAAAAGCACGGAATTTTGTCCCAGGATGTGAATTGAGTAAAAAGCTAACGAAATGCAGGAATTTCGCAAGCGCGAAATTTATCCATTGTAATTTCCCTCGCCCATAAGCGCCTCAGCGATGAGCTCCAACGGATTTACGCACCTCGTCTGCGAGCCGCTTAAAGAAAGCGAATTATTTAGCTGCATCCTGCACGCACTACACTCGGCAGAAACTACGCGCACAGGCAGATCTGCCATTGCACGCGCCTTAGCTAATCCCGCTTCACGCGCGAGCTCATAGCGCTCGGCCTGCATCGTCACACCGCCAAATCCGCAGCATTTATTAGGCTCATCCATCTCGGTTATTTCGTAGTTTTGAGCGAGCAAGCCGCGCGGTTCTTTCCAAATACCCTGCATTTTGCGGGCATGACACGGATCGTGATAAGTAATCGCTAAAGCCCTTTTGCCGCGGCGCATCAAAAGATCACTTAAGTTTGTAAATTTATAAAAGTATTCGCTAGCCATAAAAATTTTACTCGCAAGCTTTTGCGCGCGGGCTTTCCATTGCGGCTCGTTTTCAAAAAAATGCGCGTAATCCACCCGCAGCATTGCAGAGCACGTAGCCTCGGGCACGATAATCGCATCAAGAGCAGGCAGAGCTTTTTCGAAATATGCTATATTAAATTTTGCCACGCGTTCAACCGCTGCAAAATCTCCCGTAAAATACGCAGGGGCGCCGCAACAGGCTTGTTCCTTCATTAAATTTACGTTTAGCTTTAGTGCTCGCGCGATATGTAAAATCGCCTCGCCTACGCCCGTGTAAGCGTAGTTTGCCATGCAGCCTATAAAAATTCCAATAGTTTTTTCGCCGCCGTTGTCGATAAATTCTGCGTGCGAGTTCATAAAGCTCTTTTTCGCAGGAGCAGGCAGCAGGCGCTCTTTTTTAAGTAGTGGCAAGTCAAATCTAGGCGACATAGAGCTTTGCGTATCTTTTCGCATCTTAAAGCCACAGCTAAGAAACACGTATCCAAGCGCTGCTGCTAGATCCAGCGCTTTGCGGTGCCCGAGCAGCCAAAACGCAGCTTTTTTGTACCACGCGATGCCAAATTTTTCCGCAATGCGCGCGCGAACATTCTCGATTGCCGTATCTATGGGCAAAGACTCGCCGCAAATATCTACGCAGTTGGTGCATAAAAAGCAGCTTTCAAAAATTTTCTTAGCGTTTTTATCAAGCTTTAGCTCATTCCTGCCGTAAGCGCCCAAAAGATCCACAAATCCGCGCGGGCTCGTTACTTCATCGCCGTTAATGCCATGAATCGTGCAGATTTGGATACATTTACCACATTTTACGCAACGCTCGCTAAGTGCCGCAAAATCGAACGCTCCAAGCTTTGCCCTACTCATAGCCGCGCCGCTTAAACGGTTTTAGAAAAGCGCTTCTCGCCCAAATTTTTAACCATATACTCATCAAAACACATCGCGATATTGCGAATCAAAAGCGTGCCGGTAGGCGTTACCGAAATTCTATGCGGCGAGACTTGCACGAAATCCTTTAGCGCCTCAAGCTGTTTTAGGCTAGCGCTAAAATGCTCGAAAAATTTTATCTTAAATTTTTCCTCGATCGTCTCTATATCGACGCAAAAATTACTCATCAGTCCCATAATCACCTCTTTGCGCAGCAGATCCTCTTCATTTAGCAAAATGCCCCTGCAATACGGCAGCCTGCCCGCATCGATCGCGGCTTCATATGCATCCATATCTTTGAAATTTTGCGCGTAGTGGCGCGCGCCCTCGCCGATGCTAGTTAGCCCGATGCCGATCAGATCGGCGCCACCCTTGGTCGTGTAGCCCTGGAAATTACGGTGCAGCGAGCCGTTTTTAAGCGCGGCATGAAGCTCGTCTGCGGGCTTTGAGTAGTGATCCATGCCGATCATCTCATATCCGTTCGCGCTCAAAAAATCATGGGTAAATTTTAAAATTTCAAGCTTTACCTTCGGCTCGGGCAGTGTCGTCTCGTCAAATTTACGCATAGATTTTTTGATCCATGGCACGTGCGCGTAGTTAAAGATCGCAAAGCGGTCCGGATCAAGCGAAAGCGCAAGCTCCAGCGTGCGCTTAAAGCTAGCTAGGCTCTGATACGGAAGGCCGTAGATCAGATCCATATTTATCGATTTTATCCCCCTCTCGCGCGCCATGGCTATGACATCCCTCGTAAGCTCGAAAGGCTGGATGCGGTGGATCTCCCTTTGCACTTGCGGATCGAAGTCCTGCACGCCGTAACTGATGCGATTAAAGCCGTTTGAAACGAGCACGTCAAGCTGCTCGGCGTTTAAAAATCGCGGATCGATCTCACAGCTGATCTCGGCTTCAGAGCTAAAGCTTTTAAAATATTTTTTGATATTTTTTATGTGGCGCGCGAGCTGTTCGGCGCTAAAATATGTAGGCGTGCCGCCGCCGAAGTGCATCTGCACGACCTGGCGCGAGCCGTCCACGACGCCGCTTAAAATTTGCATTTCGCGCTCGATATAGTCCAAATAGCGATCCATCTTGTCGCGCTTGCCGGTGTAGATTACGTTGCAGCCGCAAAAATAACAGGCGGAGCGGCAAAACGGCATGTGAAAGTAAAGCGATAGCGGCGTGGAGCTTTTCTGATTTTTCAGCTCGTTTAAATACCTGTCGTAGCTGAAGTTTTCGCTAAATTCCAAAGCGGTCGGATAGCTCGTGTAGCGGGGTCCGGGGCGCGAAAATTTCGCGTAAGCATCAAAGTCTATACTATTCACGGCCGCCAGCCTTGGTTTTGATAAGCTCTTCGATGTCGATGAAAAGGTTCGGATGCAGACTTTTTACGCGCGAAACGACGGCATCTACGTCTAAGCTTAATCTTTTCGCACTCGGATCTGCGCCCGTTAGCCTTCTGATCTCGTCCATACACACGATCCATGCGTCGCCGAAATCCATCGGCGTATGCTGCAAAATCGAGCGCTCAAGCTTGAGATTAAAATTTTCCTGCATCGCGTTTTTGGTCGCGGCGATGAGATTTGCAAGCGATTTTATCGAGATCATCGTGTGTACTTCGTTATTTTCGTCGATGCCGAACCACGGCTCCTCGTCGCTCCACGAGCCGCTTTTCAGAGTGAGTTTTTTCTCATTGTCCTCGCCCTGCGAAATTTCAAAAACCGTCCTTTTTGAGCTATCCAGCCCGAAAAATTCGCTCGCTTTGTCGATCTTTTTTAGCGCCTTATCTTTTTCTTCCATGCGTTCTCCTAAAATTTATCTTTTTTGATCCAGCCAGACCATGACGCCCTTTTGCGCGTGCAGGCGATTTTCCGCCTCTGCAAAAATTTCATCCGCGTGCGCTTCAAACACGGCCTCGCTTAACTCATATCCGCGGTATGCCGGCAGGCAGTGCAAAAAGATCGCGCCGCTACCTGCTAGAGCCATTAAGCTTTCATCCACGCAAAAACCCGCAAAGTCGCGAATTCTTTGCTCTTTCTCCGCCTCTTGCCCCATCGAAACCCAAGTATCAGTCGTCACGACGTTTGCGCCCGCTACGGCTTCTTTTATATCGTTCGTTATTAAAATTTTAGCGCCTGAAATTTTAGCATTTTCTTGCGCCTGCGCCAGTATCTGCGGATCAGCCTCATAGCCCACGGGCGTCGCTACTCTTAACTCAAAGCCAAGCTTGCTAGCAAGCATCAGCCACGAGTGCGTCATATTGTTGCCGTCGCCCACGTACGCGGCTTTTATCTTTGGAGTTTCAATACCGCACTCCACGATCGTCATCAGATCCGCCATTAGCTGCACGGGATGAAATTTATCGCTTAGCCCGTTTATCACCGGCACGCAGCTAAATTCCGCGAGCTCTATGAGCGTCTCGTGGCGATTTACGCGCGCCATGATTAGATCGCACATTCGCGAAATCACGCGCGCGGTGTCTTTGATCGGCTCGCCTCGCCCGAGCTGGATGTCGCGACTGCTCAAAAACAGCGCGTGTCCGCCCAGCTCGTTCATCCCTACGTCGAAGCTCACGCGCGTCCTGGTCGAGCTTTTTTCAAATATCATCGCTAATTTTTGATCTTTTAAATATGGCTTGAAAT
>CAURUA010000007.1:0-55229 GCA_963528045.1 uncultured Campylobacter sp.
ATGATGATCTCGATTTGCGTCAGGAAGTAGCTGGGCATCACGTCGCGCGAGCTGCTGATCCCGTCGGCGAGCTCCTGAAGCGAGAGATTATTGATCGGCGGCGCGTTTAGGGCGCGCTCATAGTAGGCGCCCGAGGTGCGGTTAAATTCTTTATACGTCGCGATCAGCGAGCCCTCGCCCTTTTCGCCGTGGCACTTGTCGCAGCCGATGCCGCGGGGGTTTTTATACAGCATCGCGCCGTATTCTTCGTCGGTGATAAAGCTCTCGGCTTGCGCGCCGCGAGGTAGAAAAAATATGGTCACGTTTAAAAAAAGCGCTAAAAATATGAAATTTCGCATCTTCTCGTTTCGAATTTTTGGCGCAATGATATAAAAAATGTGCTTAAATTTCATAACGTCGCTATCTTTTCGATCCCCTCGAAATAAAAGACGTTTAGCTCATCTTGCCTGCGGTAGAGGAATTTTAGCCCGTGCGCCTTGGCGATGTTATCGACGATGTAGAGCCCCAGGCCGAAGCTTTGCTTGGCGTTCGTGCCCTTGACGAAGGCCTCTTTGTAGTAGCTAAAGTCCTTCTGTAGCGGCTCGCCTAGCGTTATGAAGTCCATCGTTTCGGCGTTTAGGCGGATTAAAATTTTACCGTCTGCGGCGTATTTTACGGCGTTGTCGATTAAATTTTTCACCGCGACGCAAAAGAGCTTCAGATCGACGTTTAGGCTTAGGCCTAGCGGATTTTCCAGCGTCACGCAGCCGGGCTCGATCATTGCGATACTAAGCGCTTCTTTTAAAATTTCATCCATTGAAAAAATTCCGCGTTCGATTAGTGCCGTACCCGCGGTCGCGCGCTCGACCGCCGCAAATTCGTTGATTAGGCTTTCCAGCCGCTCAAAGACCGAGATGAGGCGCTCTTGATTTTTGCCGTGCTCGATCATCTCGACGGCGATGCGACCCTTTGTGATGGGAGTTTTGAGCTCGTGCATTATGTTTCGCAAAAACAGATGGCGTGATTCGTTAAGCTTATTTATCTGCGTGACCGCCTCGTAAAATGCGTGCGAAACCTCGGAAATTTCGTCGTTTCCTACGCTTACGTCCTTGATCTGAAGATCGCCTTTAGCAAATTTATCGATCTGGCGTTTGAGCTTGCGAAGGGGGCGAATTTTGCGGATGATGAAGATATACGCAAGCAGGATGATCACCAAAATGACGCCGTAGATCGCCTTGAAAATATCGTAGCGATAGGGCTGATACTCCTTGTCGTTTAAAAGTCGCGTCTCGCCCGCGTGCGTGATTTTTAAGTAGTGCTTGCGCTTAAACAGCAAGATGTCTGCAGAGCCGATGTCTGCGGAGATGCTATCTAAAATTTCAGCGCCTTTGATGATCTCATCGCGCTTAGCTTCATCGCGGATGGTCGAAAACTCGAAATTCGCGACCTGACGGTCGTATTCTACGTCGCTGATGAGCTTGCTCATCTGATATAGGTTCGCGCGCGCAACGATGGAGTATTTGGAGTTTAGCTCGCGAGTGTAGTTTTGCTGATCGTAGCCGATGAGCCAGAGCAGGGCGAGCGAAACGCCCACGGCGGCGAGCGCGAAGATGAACGTGATGGTGTAAAAAATCGACGATTTTACTTTCATTAAATTTATATGATCCTTAAATTTTTAAAATTTCAAAGCTTTGAAGCCGCAGACTTGCTTTGGCTTTAATGCTCAGACCGGCTTACGGCTTGCTCGGCTTTAAATTTGCAACGCATCTTAAAGGCACGGCACGTAAATTTTAAAATTTCATTGCAAAGCAGGGCGCTTTTAAATTTAATAGCCGCGCCGCTTTAAATTTTTAAAATTTGCCCCTTCTCGCTGCCCTGGGCTCTGCTTTTTATAACTCGTCCTGCGCGTAGAGCCGAATTGCTTGCCTAATTCGACGATAAAATTCCGCGCGCATCTAACTGCGTACCAAATCTATAACTACAAAATTTTATCGTAAAATTTTAACGCTTCAATTGCGGCGTCTTAAATTTAAACGGCAAGATCGCGCGGACCGACTTGCGATTTTAGTTTCGCCGCGCGGGTGCCTATTAAATTTTAAAGCCGCGAGCGGCTAAATTCTATCGCATCGCCCGTCCGGCGCAAGTCCGATCATTGTATCAGCTTATAGCCTACGCCGCGGATGGCGTGGATGTAGCTGGGTGCCTTGGATGTTTCGCCAAGCTTCAAACGGATGCGACCGATGATGACGTCGATGCTTTTGCTCGAGGATTCCTCGCTTATGGAGCTGCAGTTGTAGATGAGCTCCTCGCGGGTGATCGCGCCGCCTTCTTTTTTGATGAGATACGAAAGCACGTCGTATTCGGCGATGGTGAGCGACAGCGGCTGTCCTTTGAAGCTGATGACGTGGCGGAAATCATCCACTTCGAGGTCTTTTTTGGGCTTTGCGGCGCGCTGAAGCGAGTTTATGTCGTAGCGCTCGATGTGGCGCTTGATGCGCGCTAAAAGCTCTTGCGGATTGTAAGGCTTTGGCAGATAATCGTCCGCACCGAAGTCAAAAGCGTTGATCTTATCGGTCAGATCGTGGCGGGCGCTTGAGATTATGATCGGTATATCGGTATTTTTGCGGATCTCTTTGCAGACCTCAAGCCCATCCATCCCAGGAAGCGTGAGATCTAAAATCACGAGGTTGAAATTTTCTAAATTTAACTTAGAAAGCCCCAAAAACGGATCGTCCGCGACGGTAATATCGATATCGTATTGCTGCAGATATTCGCTTAAAATTTCGGCGAGTTCTAAATCGTCCTCTATCATTAAAATTTTAGTCATAAAAAAGCCTTTGAAATTTTGCGCGGATTATAACAAAATATAGTTTATATATTTTAAAGCGGCAAATTTGGGCGAAATTTTATAAAAATGAAGCGCTAAGGGGTAAAATTTTGAAATTTTTCGAAATCGGGCAAAATTTCAAAAATCAGCCCCAAAAATATGGCGAAATTTTGAAATTTAAAGAAGCAAAATCTGAAAAATTGACGAATTTGGGCTAAATTCGGCTAAATTTTGCCGATTTTTGCGTTTTTTTCTTAAAAAACTATTGTATTTTTTGCGAAACTATTGTAGAATACCGCCCAAACCACTTTATTTTAAAGGATTAGCATGAAAAAAGCTGATTTTATCCAAGTAGTTGCCGATAAGGCAGGTCTTTCTAAAAAAGATACCGTTAAGGTAGTTGATTCTGCACTTGAGGCTATCAAAGAGCTTTTGGTAAAAGGTGATGACATAAGCTTCATCGGCTTCGGATCTTTCGGTATTGCAGAGCGTGCAGCTCGCGAGGGTAAAGTTCCTGGCACAAACAGAACTTATAAATCTCCTGCTACTAAAGTAGTAAAATTTAAAGTCGGCAAACAGCTAAAAGAGGCTGTTGCAGCTGCAAAAGGCAAGAAGAAAAAATAATTTTCTTGCTCCAAGCCCCGTGTTCGGGGCTTATCTTTTTTAAATTTATACAATCAAAACTTTTTAAAATGCCCGAGTGGTGAAATTGGTAGACGCACCAGACTCAAAATCTGGCGAGGGCGACCTCGTGTCGGTTCGATTCCGACCTCGGGCACCATAAATCTTCTTTAAATTTTATTCGGAATTTCAACCGCCTTTTATGAATTTCAACTTGCTATAAAATTTTTTATACTATTATTACCGCGGTATTTCTTTAAAAGAGGCAATTATTTATGATACGTAAAATTCTTATCGCCAATCGCGGCGAGATCGCGGTTCGCATCATTAGAGCCTGCAGAGATCTGCATATCGGAAGTGTCGCGATCTACACCAAACCCGACGTCGATTGCTTGCACGTAAAAATAGCCGATGAGGCCTACGAGGTCAGCACCGATGCGCTAAAAGGCTATCTGGACGCTAAAAAGATCGTCGAAGTCGCCAAAGAGTGCGGCGCCGATGCGATACATCCGGGATACGGCTTTTTGAGCGAGAATTACGACTTTGCAAGAGAGGTCGAAGACGCGGGCATTGTTTTCATCGGTCCAAAACCCGACGTTATCCGCAAAATGGGCAATAAAAATATCGCTCGCTATCTGATGCGCAAGAACGGCATCCCGATCGTGCCCGGCACCGAAAAGCTAAATCACGAGAGCATGGATACGATCAAAAAATATGCGCGCGAGATCGGCTATCCCGTAATTTTAAAGGCTAGCGGCGGCGGCGGCGGACGCGGTATCCGCGAGGTGTGGGACGAGAAGGATATGCAGAGCGCCTATGACTCGTGCACGAGAGAGGCAAAAACATTTTTTAATAACGATGAAATTTTTATGGAAAAACTCGTCGTCAAGCCGCGCCATATCGAGTTTCAGATCATCGGCGACAATTATGGAAACATTATCCACCTTTGCGAGCGCGATTGTTCGATCCAGCGCCGCCATCAAAAGATCATCGAGATCGCGCCATGCCCCTCCATTAGCGAGCATCTACGTAAGACTATGGGTACGACCGCGGTAGCTGCGGCAAAAGCGGTGAATTATACCAATGTCGGCACGGTGGAATTTTTGCTTGATGATTACAATAACTTCTATTTTATGGAGATGAATACCCGCATCCAGGTCGAGCACGGCATTACCGAGGAAGTTACGGGCGTCGATCTCGTCGTACGCCAGATCCGCATCGCAAACGGCGAAATTTTAGAGCTTGAGCAAAGCGATATCAAACCGCACGGCTACGCGATCGAGGCGCGTATCACCTCCGAAAACGTCTGGAAAAATTTCACCCCCGTTCCCGGCACAGTCAGTGATTATTATCCAGCGCTAGGCCCTTCCGTGCGCGTCGATAGCCACATCTACAAGGGTTATAAAATTCCGCCGTTTTACGACTCGCTTCTAGCCAAGCTCATCATAAAAACCACCGACTACGACCTGGCCGTTAATAAGCTAGAGCGCGCGCTGAAGGAATTTCGTATCGAGGGGGTGCGCACGATTATTCCATTTTTGCTTAGCATAAGCAAGTCTCGCGAATTTCGACTCGGCTTTTTCGACACGAGCTACGTCGAGAAAAATTTAGACAAAATTTTAGAAAACACCATCGACGATATGCAGCCGAATAAAAACGAAGCGATCGCCGCCATCATCGCTGCGATGCGCAAATCGGCGCGGATTTAGGAAAGAGTTATGGATTTTTTAGATAGCCTAAAAGATATAAAAAAGGATATGCTTAAGGACAAGGCGGCAAGCTCCGCGCCCAAAAAGCCCAAAAAACCTAATCCAAATCGCGACGAGTTTAAAGATATTTTCAGAGATGATGATTCGAGTTCGCAAAGCGAGAGCGGCTTAGAGGGCGTCGCAGATGGTGAATTCGACGTAGCCAAAGAGAGCATCGCCGCACGCGAAAATCGCCTCAAAGACGAGTTTTTAAAATACGTGGACGCGGCAAACATCAAAAAGCTGAATGACTGAAATTCCATTTTGTACGCTGGATTTTGCCTGCCCCTATCTAGGCGGCAGAGCCGCGCGCAGCGAGTATCTCTACATAAAAGACTGCGACTTCGAATATAATTCAAGCTTAGTGCAGCACGGCTACCGTCGCTTCGGCAGGTATTTTCAAAAGCCCGTTTGCGCAGCCTGCGCGGAGTGTAAAAGTTTGCGTGTCGATGCCGCGAATTTTAAATTTAGCAGATCGCACCGCCGCGTCTATAAAAATAATCGCACGACTGCCTATGTATGGCAATCTCGCCCGCTTTTAAACGATGCGCGTTTGGAGCTTTTCGCGCTCTATCACGACTACATGCATCTAAAAAAGGGCTGGCCTGTGCAAGAGATCGATTTTGAGCGATATGATGAAATTTACGTCCAGGGCCACGGCGACTTCGGCAAAGAAATTTCTTACTACGGCGAGGACGGGCGGCTTATCTGCGTCGATCTCATCGATATCGTGGATGACGGCATCAGCTCGGTGTATTGCTACTACGATCCGTATCTATCGCATCTAAGTCTGGGTAAATTTTCGCTTTTAAAACAGATCGAGTTCGCCCAAGATCTGGGGCTACGATGGATCTATCTGGGCTATGCGGTGAAGCAGTGTCCGAGCCTAGCGTATAAATTTAGCTACGAGCCGTATGAAATTTTAAACTCATACGTAGAGCTTGACGCCCCCGCCGTCTGGGAAGGCGCGTAAAGAGGTAGGTTCTGCGCGCGGGGACCCAGAAGCAGCCTAGACAGACATACGCGCCGTGCGGTGCGTAGAAGGATAAGCTCCGCTCGCCCTTGCAGCCTATAAATACGGCGCGCGGTAGAGGTCGTGCCGCCGCGTAGAATTCGGTCTCGCACAGACATGAACTCGGTATGTTAAAAGCACGCTTCGGCGTCAAATATCGCGCTGAAATTTAGCGCCGCTCGGCCTACAAAAATATCCGCGGTGATGAAATTTAAGGCGAGGAAATTTAAAAGTAGAGCGGATGGATTTGCAAATTTTACGGCAGGCTCGGCATTTGCGTGTCGCAAGATGGCATACGCGGCTTTTGGGCGTACTTGACTCTTGAGTGCGCGCGAAAAAGGGCGATTGGTTTCGGCACCTCAGCAACTAGCTTCGGTTCTGTACGGATGCCGCCGCTTAAGCGGCGGAGCGAAAAGAAAGCGGCTGATTTAGGGCAAATTTATCAGCTCGACTTTGTTTTCCAGCGATTTTGGGATCAATAAAACCTTGCCGTCGCTTGAGATGTCCGCAGGTCTTTGCATCGCGCCGAGGTTTATTTTGCGTATCTGCCCGTTTGCATCAATACGCCAAATTTTGCCGCTTAGAAGATCCTCGCCCCAGTCGCTAACTAAAATTTCGCCGTTTTTTCCGCGCGCTATGCCGTAGAAAACCCCCTTCATATCGGCAAAGATCGAAATTTCGCGAGATTTCAGATCCATGCTTAACACGCGCCCCGGGACCTTTCCGCTAAGATCGAATGTAGTGATCAGAAGCTTATCGCCTTTAGCCAAAAGTCCGTTTGGGCTGCCTAGCGATGGATCGATGCGTGTGAACTCATTCGCAGCGTGCGAGAGTAGGTCAATGCGCCAGATCGTTCCACGCGCGGGATCGCTTGCGAGCAAAACTTCGCTGCCGAGCGCTACGGCGTCGTTTAAGGCCTGCGCTCCCTCGATTTTTAGATTGAAAACCTCCTGGCCTTTGCTAAAGCCCCTGATCGCGTCCAGATCGCACACGTAGAGCACGTCGCCGATCTGCGCCATTCCGCCCGGATTTACCAGATCGTCTATAAAATTTGTCTCAACGACATTGGAATTTTTTACGATCCTGCTGATAAAGCCGCTCCTGCCTAGCGAATCTTCGTTTTTGCCGCGATTTGCGATGTAAAAAGCGTCATCGGTAATGAGCGAACCACTAGGTGCGCTAAATCCGTCGATCTCTAGGCCAAAAAGCGCGCCTGCCAAGGTGCACGAAAGTAGAACTTTTTTCATAATCTCTCCTTGATCTCGCCAAAATTTTAAGAATTTTAAAATTTTAAGGGAAGCGATGAGTGCCGGGTTAAAATTTTAAAATTCGCAGTGAGCTTTAAGATGAGCGAAATTTAAACCCGCAGAGCAAATAAAAGCGCAATTTTAATTAAACAAGGTGGCTTAATCGGCAAAATTCTAGCGGGTTGGAGGGCCTTGCTTCGCGCGTCGCTTTTAATTTGATGCGTCGAAGCCGAAGTGAGTGGGTTTTGTGCGCGCTTTAGTTTGCGCCATCGCTCGCGAAATTACGCCGTGAAATTAGACAGCATCTCGCGCGTAATTTCAAGCACCGTTGCATATGTAATTCATTTGCGGCTGTGTTCGTTTTGAAATTTAATTCTGCGGACGGATATTTTTGTGTGCGAGCACAAACTGCATCGCGGTTTTGGCGCGCGGACGGCGGCGGTGTGTTTATAAAACGGCTGCGTCTTAAAATTTGACCGAATTTAACAAAGCGCGATTAAAATGCGATTTAAATTTTATGTACCACGGGTGTAAATTGCGGTCGCGAAAAGAGAACCTGCCGCAAAAATTATTTAAAATTTGCAGTGCACAAAATACCTTTTGAAATTTAAAAACGAGCCCGAGACGCACTTCAAAAATTGATGCGCGAGATTTAGACGCCGAGTTTAAATCTCGCCGTCATAACTATTTCAAAATTTTAAGCACAAAATTCAAACCATACTAATACGCGCCTCGCACCGAAGCGCTACGCCTCAAAATTTAATATGTAAATTAAAACGGGCGTGAAATTATTGAGCGCCGAGGCTTTACGGGCTTTAAAATTTTAATACGCAGATTTAGGTCGAGAGGCACGCGTACAGCCAGTCGCAGCCGTACACTTGAATTTTAAATCGTAAAATTTAAATCGCAGAAATTAACGCGCGCGCCGAAGCGGGAAGTGAAAATCCAAAGCGCTCTGGCTGACTTAGATGCTAAAATCCTCGCCGAGGTAGAATTTACGGACATTCGGATCGTTAGCTATCTCTTTTGCGGTGCCGCCTGCGAATAGCTCGCCGTCTTTGATGACGTAGGCGCGGTCGCAGATCGCAAGCGTTTCGCGGACGTTGTGATCGGTGATGAGCACGCCGATGCCAAGATCGCTTAAATCGCGCACGATGCTTTGGATATCGTTAACAGCGATCGGATCGACGCCTGCAAACGGCTCATCTAAAAGTAGAAATTTCGGCGTTATCATCAGGCTCCGCGCAATCTCGCAGCGTCTGCGCTCGCCGCCGCTTAGGCTCACGCCTTTGCGCAATCTGATCGGCTCGATGTTGAGTAAATTTAGCATCTCATCGACCTTTTGCGAAGCTTCGGCCTTGTTTTTATAGGTGATCTCCGCGGCGAGCATTAAATTTTCTTCAACGCTAAGCTCCTTAAAGATGCTGCTTTCTTGTGGCAGGTAGCCTATGCCGAGCTTAGCGCGTTTGTGAAGCGGAACCTTTGCGATGCTATTTTCATTAAGCAAGATATCACCACCGCTAGCGCTTATCAGCCCGCAGATCATATAAAACGTCGTGGTTTTGCCCGCTCCATTGGGCCCTAGCAGCCCTACGATCTCGCCGTTGTAAAGCTCTAGCGAGATGCCCTTAATGATCGGCGTGCCTTTTATGGTTTTTTTAATACCCCTGACTTCCAATTTATGCATAGCTTACCTCGTATTTTCGCCCTTGCGCGTGCGGCGCGATCCTCACTACGCAAAAATCAAGCTCATATTTTTTAAGTAAATTTATCAAATTTTCATCCGCCCATTCGATCAGATGAAGTCCCTCTTCAAATAAATTTTCAAATAGCCCGTTTTTTAAAATCCCCTCACAGCCGCCGTTATAGATGTCGTAATGATAAATTTCGCCGTAGTTTTGCATGATCGAAAATGTCGGCGAACTCACGTGCTCGGCTAATCCGTGCGCTCGTACGATCGCGCGCGCAAGCGTCGTTTTGCCGCTGGCAAGATCACCGATTAGCAATATTATGCCGCTTTTTGGTAGAGCCTGCACGAGGCGCGAAATTTCATCCTCGCCGCAGATGAGTTCAAAGCTCTTGGACATACTTTGCCTGCTCGCTTTTGGGCGTATTTTTCGCGCTAGGAAAGGCTAGGACTTTAAAACTTTGTTTTCTATCCAAAAAGCTTATCGTGATTACGTCGCCGATTTTAAGCTCTTTGGCGGGCTTTGCTACCGCGCCGTTTACGGCTACGACGCCGCTTTTGCACATATCTTCGCTGATGGCGCGCCGCTTGGTAATATTGACTGCGTTTAAAAATTTATCGATTCTCATAAGCGTGAGTTTAGCGATATTTGCCTTAAAAGCAACTATTAAACTATTTTTGGTAGAATTTCGCCAAATTTTACGTAAAGGATTTGAGATGGCAAAAGATGTAAAAAAGGTCGTTTTGGCGTATTCCGGAGGACTAGATACTAGCATTATTTTAAAGTGGCTCGGCGATACTTACGGCTGCGATGTGGTGACTTTTACCGCAGATATCGGTCAGAATGAGGATTTGGAGCCGATCAAAAACAAAGCTTTGAAACTGGGCATCAAAAAGGAAAATATCTTCGTAGAGGATCTGCGCGAGGAATTCGTGCGCGATTACGTATTTCCGATGTTTCGCGCAAATGCCGTCTATGAGGGCGAATATCTTTTAGGCACATCGATTGCGCGCCCGCTTATCGCTAAAAAGCTGGTCGAAATTGCTAAAAAAACCGGCGCGGACGCCATAAGCCACGGTGCGACCGGTAAGGGTAACGACCAAGTTCGCTTCGAGCTTGGCGCATACGCGCTAAATCCCGATATTAAGGTGATTGCGCCGTGGAGGCTGTGGGATCTGAACTCTCGCGAGAAACTACTTGCTTACGCTAAGAAAAACGGCATCGACATCGCCTCAAAGCCTGGCAAGTCGCCGTATTCGATGGATGCGAATATCCTTCACATCTCCTACGAGGGCTTGGTGCTGGAAGATCCAGCTCATGCGCCCGAGGAGGATATGTGGCGATGGACCGTAAGCCCTAAAAATGCGCCCGATAAGAGCGAGATCATCGAGATCGAATACGAACGCGGCGATCCCGTAAAACTAAACGGCAAGGCGCTTAAACCGCACGAGATGCTGGCAGCACTTAACGAGCTCGGCGCTAAAAACGGCATCGGCAGGCTCGATTTAGTAGAAAATCGCTACGTCGGCATGAAGAGCCGCGGCTGCTACGAAACTCCGGGCGGCACGATCATGCTAAAGGCTCACCGCGCGATCGAGAGCATCACGCTAGATCGCGGCGCGGCGCATCTAAAAGACGATCTAATGCCGCGCTACGCCGAGCTCATCTACAACGGCTTTTGGTTCAGCCCGGAGCGCTTGCTGCTTCAAGAGCTGATAAACAAATCCCAAGAGCACGTAAACGGCAAGGTTAAGCTAGAGCTTTATAAGGGCAATGTGACCGTGCTGGGTAGGGAGAGCAAGAGCGATAGTTTGTTTAATACCGATTTCGTGACGTTTGAAGAGGATAAGGTTTTCAATCAAAAAGACGGCGACGGATTTATCAAGCTAAGCGCGCTAAGATTTATCATCGCGGGCAAGAACGGACGTAAGCTTTAGATGAAATTTTGCCTATAGCGGCAAGGTGTGCAGGCAAATTTCACAAAACGAAATTTTAAAATTTATCGGAAAAGTAGCGAGCGGCTGCGGGTAGGTTTCATAAAATTTTACGAAATTTTAGATCCGCCCGCGCCGCTTATAAAATTTTATAAATTTAAAGCTAAATTTAAAAGGATAATGGATGAAAGTATTACTGATCAAAGACGTTAAGGGGCTCGGAAAGGCGGGCGAGATAAAAGAGGTCAAGGACGGCTACGGCAATAACTTCCTAATCGGCAAAGGCTACGCCAAAGCTGCTACGACGGAGGTTTTGCGTAAATTTGAAGCGGATAAGAAAAAGCAAGCCGAGCTAGAAAAATATGAGGTTGCAAGCCTGCAAAAACTAGCCGAGGAGCTAGCTAAGATCCGCGTAAAGATCGTAAAGCAGACGGGCGAGAGCGGCGCGCTTTTCGGCTCGGTGACCAAAGATGAGATCGCAACCGCGCTAAAAGAGCAAAAGGGGATCGAAATCGATAAGAAAATTTTAGAGACTGAGGCTATTAAAACGACCGGGATTTACGACGTAAATGCCAAGCTAAAGCACGGCATAAGCGCTAAATTTGAGATAGAGGTGGCTAGTGTTTGAAGCGACTACTATTTTAGCCTACAAAGGCGCGAAGGGCTCCGTCATCGGCGGCGACGGGCAGGTAACGTTTGGAAACACCGTCTTGAAGGGCAATGCGACTAAAATTCGAAAAATCGGCAAAGATGGTGGCGTCTTGGCGGGCTTTGCTGGCAGCACCGCCGATGCGTTTAATCTTTTTGATATGTTTGAGAAGTGCTTAGATGGCGCAAAGGGCGATCTTTTAAGGGCCGTGATAGAATTTAGCAAGCAGTGGCGCAAGGATAAGTATTTGCGAAAGCTCGAAGCGATGATGCTGGTGCTGGACCGCAAAAATATCTTTCTGCTTAGCGGCACGGGCGATGTGGTAGAGCCGGACGACGGCAAGATCGCGGCGATCGGAAGCGGCGGGAATTATGCTCTTAGCGCGGCGCGAGCTTTGGATAAATTTGCAAGCTTAGACGAAGAGGAGCTTGTAAAGCAAAGCCTTAAAATCGCGGGCAATATTTGCATTTACACGAACGAGAACATTAAAACATACGCAATTTGGGACGAAAAGAGATGATGACGCCAAAGCAGATCGTAGAGAAACTAGACGAATATATAATCGGACAAAATAGCGCCAAACGCACGATAGCGGTGGCTTTGCGAAATCGCTACCGCAGAATGGCGCTTGAAGATGAGATGAAAAACGAGGTGATGCCCAAAAACATCCTAATGATCGGATCTACCGGCGTAGGTAAGACCGAGATCGCGCGCAGGCTTTCGAAGATGTTTGGGCTTCCTTTTATCAAGGTTGAGGCGAGCAAATACACCGAGGTGGGCTTCGTGGGGCGCGACGTGGAGAGCATGGTACGAGATCTGGCCGCCGCGTCGGTAAATTTAGTACGCGGCGAGGAATTTGAAAAAAACAAAGACAAGATCGATGATTACATCAAGCGTAAAATTTTAGAAAAAGTCCTTCCGCCGCTTCCGCGTGGAGCGAGCGAGGAGAAGGTCGCAGATTACGAAAAAAGCTACGAAAAGATGGCGGCCAAGCTCGAGCGCGGCGATCTGGACGATCTTAGTATCGAGATCGAAGTAAGCGAAAACGCGCTTGAGTCAAATCCAAATTTGCCGCCCGAGATGGCGAATATGCAGGAAAGCTTCATCAAAGTAATCGGAATTTCGACGCGCAAAAGCAAAAAAGAGATGAAGGTAAAAGACGCCAAGGTTGCCCTTAAAAGCGAGGCTAGCGAGAAAGTCTTGGATATGGAGAGCATCAAAGCCGAAGCCGTTAGGCGCGCGCAAAACGAGGGCATCATCTTTATCGACGAGATCGATAAGGTGGCGGTTTCAAGCGGCAATAGCGGCAGGCAGGATCCAAGCAAAGAGGGTGTGCAGCGCGATCTGCTTCCGATCGTGGAGGGCAGCAGCGTAAGCACGAAATTCGGCAATATTGACACCGATCACATCCTTTTTATCGCCGCGGGCGCCTTTCATATCAGTAAGCCGAGCGATCTCATACCCGAGCTTCAGGGGCGTTTCCCGCTTCGCGTCGAGCTTGACAGCTTAGACGAGGCGGCGCTGTGTGAAATTTTAACGAAGCCAAAAAATTCGCTTCTTAAGCAGTACTCGGCGCTTTTAAAGACCGAAGGCGTGGAGCTGGAATTTAGCGAGGACGGAGTCAAGGCGATCGCAAAATTTGCGGCGAGTACGAACGAAAAGGTCGAAGATATCGGCGCCAGAAGGCTGCATACGATAATGGAAAAGGTGCTTGAGGATATCAGCTTTGAAGCGGATAAGTTTAAAGGGCAAAATATCGTCGTGGATGAGAAGCTCGTAAGCGAAAAGCTCGCAGGCATCGCAAGCGACGAGGATCTGGCAAAATACATTTTATAAGGCGGCACGGTAGCTACTCTTAGAATTCTGCAGAGTCGCGGAATTTTGCGCTTTTGAAATTTGCAAAGCGTTAGAATTTTAGGTTTGAGATTTAGCAGAATTTTAAAAATGCGCAGAATTTCGTCCTTTTAAATTTGAAGATACTTTGAAATTTTAAGTCTGTAAAATTTCAGGAATGATCTAAATTTTATGCAGTGCTGACTATATATAATGTCGTCATGGGATGAAATTTAAAATTTTGCAGATAATTTACGAAGCTATAGAATTGTCGGCTTGCGGGATTTAGAGTAGGTAAAATTTTGCGCCGAGGCGGGTAAAATTTAGCGCTACCGCGCGGCTTGAAATTTTAAATTTTACCCGCTTATGTGATGGCGGAATTTCAAAATTCCACCGCTTGTGCGGAGCTAGTTTGCACAAAACGAGATTTTAGAATTTGCCCGCAAGAGCTTAGCGCTGCGGTTGCAAGATAAATTTATAAATTTAAGGAAAATATGAAAAGCGGATTTGTAACGCTCATCGGGCGGACCAATGCGGGCAAGAGCTCGCTGTTAAACTACCTCTGCGGCGAGAAAATTTCGCTCGTCTCGCACAAGATCAACGCCACGCGCCGTAAGATTAACGGCATCGCGATGAACGGCGCAGATCAGGTGATTTTCACGGACACGCCGGGGCTGCACGAAAGCGCCAAGCTGATGAATAAGCTGATGGTCGAAGTGGCGCTCGGGGCGATTGAGGGCTGCGATCTGGTGCTGTTTTTGGCGCCCGTGCACGACGATACTTCTGAATACGAAAAATTTTTAAATTCAAACTCAGGCACCAAACATATCGTGATTCTAACCAAAATAGACGAAGCAAACGACGAAAAGATCGTGCAGAGGCTGCTGCAATATCAAAAATTTACCGATAAATTTGAGGCGTTAATCCCCGTTAGCATCAAAAAAAAGGTCTATAAAAAGCAGGTTTTGGACGAAATTTGTAAAATTTTGCCCGAGCATGAGTATTTTTACGATCCTGAAATTTTAAGCGCGACCAATGAACGTGAAATTTATCGCGACTTCATACTTGAGGCGATCTTTGAGAGTATGAGCGACGAGATCCCGTATTGTAGCGACGTCGTGATGGAAAAAGTGGTCGAAAAACCCGGTCTAATCTCGGTATATGCGCGGATCATAACGGACAGCAATTCACACAAAGAGATGTTGATCGGCAAAAACGGCGAGGCGATAAAGCGGATCGGAATTCGAGCCAAAAAGTTAATTTCAAATTTTTCTAAGGTCAAAATTTACTTAAAATTAACAGTTTTTGTAAAAAAAAGCTGGAAAAATGACGAATTTAGGGTAAAAACCGATTTTATCTATTGACATTTTATTTTATTTCTATTAGTATTAGCAGCGTAGAAAATTTCATTTGGAAGTGGAGTGTTATGGCAAAGAATAGTAAAAATGCTAGTTCGATTGTTGCGATTAACAAAGTCACGCAAACCATATTCGGTCTAAGTGAGAATGAAGTTTTCGAGCACGACTTCTCAAAAGCGAATCGTGCGAAGGAAACTTACGTCTCATATATTCCGTATAAGGATATAATGACTGCGACGGTCGAGATAAGCAGATCGGTAGAGGACGCGGATCTTTTAGATGCGATCGTCGTTAAGGTGTATGAGGAGCTGGGGCTTGACACCGCTTTGGATTACAAAATCACCTATAGTGAGGTAATAGGCGCTGGCGGCGATGATAGAATTTTCAATGTCTTCGTCGTAGATAATGCCAAACTCACTTCAGAATTCGATGCGATCGCCGCTAGGACGAACTACATCGACTATGTGGCTATGGCTCCGTTTTTATACGAGGGCTTGTATAATAGAGGCGTCCTAACTCGCGACGGAATCGACTGCTTCATCTACTTGCAACGCGACGATGCGTTTTTGGTAGTGTATCAAAACGGCGAATATTTTCAATCCCGCCAAGTAAGATACAACCTAAAATTTTTGCATGAAAAATATGTCGAGCTAGTCGGTAGTAGAGTCGATGAAGAGAGTTTTTATAGATTGCTTTCCAAGCAGGGAGTAAATTTAGAAAATCCGACCGAACGCGATTATATGATCCAAATTTTTGACGATATGTTTTACTACATCAATGACGTATTGAACGGTATTAGTAAAATTTACAACGTCAATATTCAAAATGTCTATATCGGAACGGATATCGGTAAAATTCCTGCGATCGAGGTTTTTGTAGAAAATAATCTAAAGCTAAGATACAAGGATTTTAATTTTAACGTTGCAATCAACGCAAAAGATTATCCGCTCACTCAGCTAGATATTTTGATGTTCTTGGTAGGTCAAGATTATTTGGTTACCAAAGACGATGATCACAACTACTCGCCGTTTATGAGACCTCCGCCTTTGACTCAAAGATCAACCGGCAAGCTGATAGGCTATATGTTGCTAGGCTGCTTACTTGGGGCTGTGTATCCTGCATATAACTTCGGCTACGGCTATTATAATAATATGGTAGCTAATGATAAAACTAGCGAATATCAGGGATTAGAAGATCAGATGGTTCCTGCTAGAGCCGAAAGTGCGCGTTTGGATAAAGAGACTAAAGAGGTAAATGCCCAAGCTGCTAAGAGTGGTAAGGAGCTTAACGACAGGCGCGATCTAATTAATGCCATCTTAGATAAGAAAAACAATTACGCTATGAAGGGTGTTTCTATTTTTGAGCTAACCAATATGGTCGTTAAAAATAAGGGCAATATGGTTAGGATCGGTGATGAGAATAGGACTCTAACTGTTCAGGTGCGCACCAAAAACGATAAGCAGATGACCGAGCTTTTAGAGGATATCAGTAAAAAAGAGGTGTATGGCGTGGATACTAAAACAATCGCGCTGCAAGAGGGTAATAAAACCATCTTTTACGATAGTAATATCAGTGTGGAGGTTAAATAATGAAAAAGAAAAGTTCATTAGATCAACTTGATCAATGGTTTGCCTCCAAGGGAAATAGTGCAAATAACTATTTTTACATAGCTTTATTGTTTGTAGGTGTGGTAGCTTACTTTATTTTGAGTAGCTATGCGGATCCGTATTTAGAGGAGAGCGAAACAAATCTAAGTACTGCCACGACTAAGCTTGAAGGCGCACAAAGAGAATATAATGAGTTCTTCGGCGGTGATCCTAAAGCTTTCGTTGATAATAAGCGCAATATCCTCAATGGTGCTAGGACCAACCTTAACAATATCATTGAAGAGCGCGGGTATCTAGACGGTAAGCTAAAAGAAATTTCGAAGCTTACCTATAATGAAAAGAACTGGGCTAAATTTATGGATAGCCTCTCAACGATCGCAGAGAATAACAATATTAAAATTTATGCTATTCACAGCGATAGAAGAGAGCCTAGCATCAAACAAATTTTTCAGCCCGAAGCTTTGCTGGATATAGATGTGAAATTTGAAGGAGCATTTTCGAACGTCCTTAGGTATATCAACCTTATTGAACAATCGGAGATGATCGTAGATGTAAATAAGATGGATATCAATGCCACTAAAAATGGCAAAATCGGTGGAAGCATCGGTATATCTATCTGGGGAGTAAATTACTAATGAAAAAGTTAATTTTATGCTCTTTGCTACTTTCTACTGCTCTATTTGCTGTAGATAATAATCAGACGGTGGCGCCTAGTAATGGAGCCTATAAAGCTAAATACGATGCGATATTCGATGATCTTAGTAAGCCTAGAGTGGGTCTTAGCGATGAGCAGATAGCTTCTTTGCAAGATCCGTTTTATCCTAAAGAAGCTAATGCGCCTAGAGAAGCTAATCAGCAGGTGGACCTAGGTTATCAGCTAGTAGGTATTATGGGCGATAAGGTTAAGCTAAACGATAAGTGGTATGGTTTGGGCGAGTATGTAGGCTCATATAAGATCGTGCAAATAACGGGCAATAGCGTTATTATTACCAACGACGATGAAAATAAAGTCGAACTAACACTAAAACAAGGAAGTCAAAATGTCATTATTACATATAAGTAAAAAGCTTAGCATAGCCGCTA
Organism: uncultured Campylobacter sp.; assembly: GCA_963528045.1. Classification (GTDB taxonomy): domain Bacteria; phylum Campylobacterota; class Campylobacteria; order Campylobacterales; family Campylobacteraceae; genus Campylobacter_B. The sequence goes on from CAURUA010000007.1 coordinate 17,587, forward strand.
TGCTTGCTTTGTCTGTTACGGCTACTAGTCTATATGCCGCTCCCGCAACTGCAGGTAATTGCGATAGGAAGGCGCTAAATATTAAGATTAACGATACCGTTACGCTAAACGAGATGCTAACTCAGCTATCTGATATGTGCCGCTTTTCGGTGGTAGCAAAAGATGCTATCGCTCAAGAGGAGATGAGTAAGCCACTGCAAGGCGTAAGCATCAAAGACCTTTCTTTACGCGAAGTTTTAGATCTACTCATAAAAGAGAATAATCTAAGCTATGAGTATTCTCATGGCATATTAAAAATTTCAGCGCTAGAGACTAGGACTTTTAAAGTGGATTACATCACCTCTATTAGAGAAGGCACTGCTGTTACTAAATCTTCTGTCGATTCCGCACCTACGAAAGTGGATGATAGCGACGATAAAGAAAATAAAGAAGATAATAAGATCACTACCAAAGAGAAATTTGATTTTTGGGAGAAGATTAGCGAGGAAATCACCTCTGTTTTAAATAACGGTACCGAAAAATACGTCGCAGTCGCTCCTATTATAAATCAAAATGCCGGTTTAGTGACCGTTACTGCTATGAAGTCTCAGATAGCTCGCGTCGATAGATATCTAAGCGGTATGCAAAAACGCCTTAGTCGTCAAGTCTTGCTAGACGTAAATATCATATCTGTCGAGCTAAATAATGAATACACTACCGGTATTGATTGGAGTAAATTCCAACTAGGATTTAATACCTATGTAGGCGGGGATCCAAAGAAACTTTCAGGCTATCACATAGATAACGGCAATAGAGGAAAGGCTAGCGATACTCACGGAACTTGGACCATAGGAGCTAATCTAAATTTCAATATCGACGGTTTGATTAACTTCCTAGAGACTAAGGGCAAAACCAAAATCATATCTAGCCCTAAGGTAACTACGATGAATAATCAGCCTGCTATTATCTCTGTAGGTGATACCATTAACTATGTATTGAAATCTACTACTACAGGCGATTATCAAGGTGGAGATACTCAGTCGGATGATCAGTATTCGATCTTTGTAGGTATTCTTTTGAATATCTTGCCTGAAATTTCAGATGATAATAGGATTATGCTACGAATCAATCCATCTTTAAGTTCTCTTAAATATGCAGAAGATAATGTAAGGAGAGAGAATGGCAGAAGAGATATCGCACCTGATACTTTGCAAAAGAAACTCTCAAGCGTCGTTTGGGTAGATGATGGCGATACTGTAATTTTAGGCGGTTTGATTGGTGCAACTAAGTCTAAGAATAATACTAGGGTGCCTGTGCTAGCCGAAATTCCATTAATCGGAAATCTTTTCAAAAGTACTGCCGATGTTTTGAGCACGTCGGAGCTAATATTTGTTGTAACTCCACATATCATCGACAATACAGGCGCGCCGCTTGCTACCTCGCTTAAAGAGCTAGGTTACTCAAAATCCATCTACGAAAATGAGTAATAACTATACGGCGATCAAGGAGATTTTTATCGAGGATAACGAAGTCTCAGACTTCGTTAATCTCGATAAATCGACCCTTGCATATCATAAAATTTTAAATGCTTTGCAAAAGCCGTTAAAACTTATACTTTTTTACGGCAAACCGGGCTGTGGCAAGACATTTTTGCTTAATAAGATCAAGGTCGATCTTGAAAAAAAGGTAAGAGTCGTATTTGTGCCGCAGCCGTTTTTTGATGAGAAAGAATTTTTCTTAGAGCTTTATTCGCAGATTTTTCATTCAACTCCTAGTGAGCCGATTGATAATTACGAAAATTTTATGCGGGTTTACAGAGAGAGATTTGGAATTTCTACGAATGTGGGAGCAGTAGAGCAGGTCGTTATTTTGCTAGACGAGGCTCAGCTGTATCCTGGGAATTTGATAGAAAAAATTCGCCTTATGGCAGATACTAGATTATTTAAATTTTTATTTACGGTGCATAAGACCGACGAGGAAGATCGCCTTGCAAAGGATTATTTTAAAACTAGAATTTGGGAGAGCATTGAGCTTCCTAATTCAAATTTAGGCGAAGTCAAGCTGTATATTGAAAAAAAGCTTGTGCTTCATGGCTTTCAACAATACTATTTTATGTTTAGCGACGATAATTTCGATTTGATTTTAAATTTAACGGACGGTAATATGAGGAATATCAACAAGCTTATGTATAAGATGTATGAGCTTTTTGAGTATTACGAAGTAAACAAACCTACGGAAATTAGTTTTTCGCAGATTAATAATAAAATTATAGAGATGGCAGCGATAGGCTCGGGGATAATAAATGCTTGAATTTTACGAAGTAAACGAACTTGAAAAAAAATGGGAAGAGTATAACAAAAACAGAAAGCAGTTTTCTTTCCTAAAATCTAAGCCGAATTTTGTATTGAGATTTGACAAGACGATTTTGGGGCTTTTGATATTGATCTCGGTTGCGATCGGAGCGATATTCTGGCTGCTTAAAGACAGTGATAGCGTTAGCATGGCAAGTATTAATCAAAATATTGAGGATAAGGGCGGAGCTATAAATTCTGCTAATGATGCCGAGCAGCAAGCGGCAGATCTTGCAGTACAAAATAATATTTCCAAAGAGGATTACAATATCAGCGCTCCGAAAGTTGCCCGCACCTCTAAACACGAAAAGGAACGCCCAAGCTTAAATTTAAACGACGTGGGTGTGCTATCCAGCGAGGATTCCGGTGGGTTTAAGATAACCAATAATTACGAAAATGGCGGAAACTATGGCGGGCAGGCTCAGGCGCAAAATTTCGGCGGTCAAAATTTTAGTGGACAGAATTTTGGCAATCAAAATGCTCCTACATTTAATGTGCCTAATACCAATAACGCAGCTTTTGCAAATCAGCCGCCTAAAAACGAGGTTATAGATTTTGGACGCGCTCCATTGCCGCCTAAATCAAATTTCTCTGGAGGTTCTACAAATACCGCAAGTAGCGCTCCGCTAAGTTCTAGAATTGAGATAAAAACTTCAAATTTAAGCGAAGACAAGCAGAGCTTGGAGAGCAAATTTTACGCGACGAATAAGATTGAGTATTCGCTATCGCTAGCCGAAGAAGCGTATAATAAGAAAGACTACGATAATGCGATCAAATGGGCTCTTACGTCAAATGAGCTTGATAAGGACAACGTCGCCAGCTGGATAATTTTTGCTAAAGCCAATTATAAAAAAGGTCGTAAGGAAGACGCGCTTTACGCTCTTGAGACCTTTAATGCAAAGGCGAAAAATAGCGAAATTTCTAACCTCATTTCAAAGATAAGAAGCGATAAACTATGAAAATTTTATATATTTTAGCTTTTGCGATCGCGTCGTTATTTGCAGTTAGCGCCGATGACGTGCGCAACTGGGATCAGATCGGTCAGTATAACCGTATCTGCCAAGAAAGCGTGCGAAATTTATTCATTGAAGAACAAAGCGAGGCACTTGCAAATATGTATGCCAAGGCATGCCTGAAGATGGACAAAGTAAACGAGCTTGTCGTGCCTACGGTGATGCTTTATAAGACGAAAGAGGCTCGCGAGAATGCTTCTCTTTATTCGACCATAATTTTTCAAAAAAAGATGCTTTATTTGGCACTTTGTGATGGCGTGGATATTAGCTATATACGCACGCCTAAGATCAATTACATTTTGTCTGAAATTTTTGATAAATTTACGGAGAGAGCATACGTAAAAAAGAGTGATACGTATGTCTTTAACCTAGAAAACGGCGAGCGCGCCGAGCTTTTTATCAAAGAAGAGGAAGAGGTAAAAAAGATGGTAATTGCAATTTATGCTGGCGATAAGCTTAGCTCGATTAAAATTTATTGGTGATCGCGATGACAAAGATTGAAGAGCAGATCGTTGCGATTTTAATACGAAACAATATCCTTACTAGCACCGTTGTTCCTGAAATAAAGGACAAGATGGATATTGGCTTGACGCTAGGAGAGGTTTTAGTCGGAGATAACTATCTAAGCCAGGATGATTTTTGCTCAATTTTAGTTGAGTTATACAAGCGTCGTCAGATAGCATTTGACGATATAAGCGAAAAATTTTCGATGGATCCGAAGGAATTTTTGCAAATTCTAGCCAAGAAAATGAACCTGTCGTATATGAATTTAGACGATATCGACATAGATTTTAGGCTATCGGAACGCACTCCTACCGCACAGCTAAAAAGATACGGCGTGATACCGGTTAAAGCGGATGATCTGAATATTTACGTGGCCTTTTCCGATCCGTTTAATCTTGAGTCGCAAGATAAAGCGCAGGCTATGTTTAGCAAACAGCTGCTTAAAATCGTAGTAGCCGATCCAAACCAAGTAAATAAATATCTATCTAAGCTTGAGCTTTCAGAGAGCATTAAAGGGCTCGTAGCGGAGATCCGCAAAGAGCTTGCTAACACCGGCGGCAGCGGAAGCAGCGATGATACCTCGGCGATTTTAAAGCTCATTGAGATGATAATTAGTCAATCTATTAAGATGCGCGGTAGCGATATTCACATCGAGCCGACCGAGAATAACTGCGTCGTGCGTACCAGAATCGACGGAATGCTCGCTGAAATTTTTATCTTTGATAAAGATATCTATCCACCGCTAGTAAGCCGATTGAAGCTACTTTCGAATATGGATATCGCCGAGCGCCGCAAGCCGCAAGATGGCAGGTTTAGTATGAAAATTTCAGGTCGTGAATATGATTTTCGTATCTCGACACTGCCTATTATCAACGGCGAATCTACCGTTATGCGTATCCTTGATAAATCCAAGGTTATCATCAGCCTGGAAAAGCTCGGCATGCACCCTGATAGCTTTAAGAAATTTAATAACGCTATGAAGGCTCCATATGGTATTATCTTGGTTACTGGCCCTACAGGAAGCGGTAAGTCTACGACGCTATATGCGGCGCTAAACGATATTAAAAATATCGACACTAAGGTTATTACCGTAGAAGATCCGGTAGAGTATCAAGTAAATTTAATCCAACAAGTCCAAGTTAACGAAAAAGCGGGTCTTACCTTCGCTTCAGCACTGCGCTCGATCTTAAGACAAGACCCCGACATCATAATGATCGGTGAGATCCGCGATCAAGAGACCCTTAGGATCGCGATCCAGGCCGCTCTTACGGGACACTTGGTTTTCTCGACCCTGCACACCAATGACGCCGTTAGCGCGATCCCGCGAATAGTGGATATGGGTATCGAAGCCTACCTCATAAGCGGTGCGCTCATTGCAGTAGAGGCACAACGTCTCGTGCGAAAGCTTTGCCCGCACTGCAAGCAGCCTACAAATCTGCCTAAATCGATGCTTGATCAGCTGAAGGAATTCTTGCCTGAAAAATACACGTTTTTCAAGGCTGTAGGTTGCGATCAATGCGGTCAGACGGGCTATATGGGGCGTGAGATGATTAGTGAAATTTTACCTATTACCGATAAAATGCAGAGCTTGATCGCTAACGGCGGCTCAAAGGACGATATGAGGGCCTTAGCGAAGGAGGAGGGTTTTATAGATATGTTTGAAGATGGTGTTATACGTGCTGCGCGCGGAGTAACTAGTATAGAAGAAATTTATAGGGTGGCTAAACAATGAAAAAGCAATTGGAAGTTGAATACAATGCCAAGGGCGCAAGAAGAAAGATGTTTTTGCAAGCCAGCGATAAGGTGCAAGCAAACAATCTCATGAAGCAGCGCGTAGGCGGGACGATCGTAAAAAGGGGCGAAACCCAAGTCGTAGCCAATACGGGCGGCGATTTTAAGGCGCAGATTTCGCGCATGCTGGGTGGTAGCGGAAGAGTTAGAACGATGCCGTTAGTAGCGTCGATCAGGCAGCTTTCGGTTATGACAAATGCCGGAATTTCAATCCACGACTCGATCAAGGAAGTCGCAAGGGCGGCAGAGGATAAGACGCTAAAAGAGATTTTTAGTGCTATGAACGATGATCTTAACGCAGGTCTTAGCTTGACAGAGTCTACGGAGAAATTTAGAGGTCAGCTCGGCGATGTCGTCGTTGCGATGGTAAGTCTGGGCGAAGCTACCGGTAATATGGCAGAATCTCTAGCCAAGCTTGCCGCTATGCTTCAAGAGCTTTGGGAGAACCAGCGTAAATTTAAAAAGGCGATGCGTTATCCGATGATCCTTATGATCGTTATGGCGATTGCGTTTTCGGTTTTGATGATGTATGTTGTGCCGAAATTCCGTGAGATTTTTGAGGATTTGGGCGCGGATTTGCCACTACCTACTAGAATTCTACTTGGTATCGAAAGCACTCTTAATAATTATGGAATTTTTGTTTTAGCGGGCATCATAGGCACTATCATAGCTCTTAGATGGGCATATCGCAATAATCCAGAGTTTAAAAAGGGCTTTGACAAGACGATTTTAAAGGTCTATCTATTCGGTAAGATCATATTTTTCTCGACGATGTCGCGATTTATGCTTATTTTTACAGAGCTTGTGCGAGCGGGTATTCCTATCGCAGATGCACTAGATACATCTGTTTTAATGGTGGATAATCATACTTTAAAAGAGAAACTCTCTACCGTTAAAATCGCCGTGCAGCAAGGCGTGAGCCTAACAGAGGCGTTTAACAATACAGGGCTTTATGAGAGCATGCTTATTCAGATGATCAGCGCGGGCGAGCAGGCCGGTAACCTAGATAAGATGCTTGGCAACGTCACGGATTATTATAAAGAGAAATTCGACGATATTATCGATAATATCTCAAGCTACGTAGAGCCGATCATGCTATTTTTTATGGCGGGTATGGTTCTTCTTTTGGCTCTGGGTATCTTCATGCCTATGTGGGATCTGGGCAAAGCCGTCAAAAACTAACCCCTTTAATTCCGCGCCTGCGAGGGCGCGGAATTTTATCAAAGCATTAAAATTTCATCCTTCAAATAAAATTTTAACCTTCGTTTGGCTAAAATACCGCTTTAAATTTAAGGATCAATCATAGTTAAAGAAATATATTTTATCGTCATATCGGCTATCATAATATTTTTTGGGCTTGCTACCATTGCGCCCGATTCCGCGCTCGTAGGCAGCGCGGGCAACGCCATCCGCTCGTTTAATACCCAGCTATTCGGCTATTTTGCATACATCTATCCGCTATTTTTGCTCGCCTTGGCATACGTAGCCTATAAGCATTTTCGCGGTTTTGACTTTAGATTTTTTGAGTTTAGCATCGGCGCGATTTTGCTGTTTTTTACCATTTTGATGGTGCAGTCGAGTCTCTTTGGCGCTAGTGGCGGAGCAGTCGGCAGCTTTGCAGTGGACGGACTTAGGCGAATGATCGGAAGCGTTGGCGTGTGGATTTTTAATATTACGATTTTTGTGCTTTCGCTAGTACTTATATTCGAAGATCGTTTTACCGACATCATCAAAAACTGCTTTATTGGCTCAAGAGACGAAAGCTCACAGGATGGAATTGGAGATGATTTCGCTAGCGATACGGATGCAGCGCAAAGGGGCGGGCTTGCAAGGTATTCGTCTGCGCAAGGCTTGAGAGGTGTGGAAAATTTTAACGCTTTGAGCGCAGAGGACGATTCGGCGAAACAGGGTAATTTTGCGGAGCAGGGCGCAAGCGGGCGCGGTTTTGAAGGCGGGCAAAATTTTCAAAATTTAAACGATGCTCGCGAGCCCGAGAATGAGCAGAATTTTGGTGACGCGCAGGGTCCGCAGGCTTCCGCTGAACGCGAGCTTAAAATGCCGCAGAAGGGAAAGCCGAGCAGGCTAAAAAGGGTCGAGCGCCTAAGCGAGGTCGCCGAAAACAAAAGGCTTTTGGATCAGCTCGATAAGGGCAGAGTGGCTAAGCCCAAGGATTTTAAGCTGCCGCCTCTTGATTTTTTAAACCTGCCGCCAAAAAAGAAAAGTAGCATCGACGAGAGCGAGATCGATCGTAAAATTTACGACCTGCTCGATAAGCTGCGTAAATTTAAGATCGACGGCGACGTGGTGCGGACCTACTCGGGCCCGGTCGTTACGACCTTTGAGTTTCGCCCCGCCGCGCACATCAAGGTAAGTAAAATTCTAACGCTGCAAGACGATCTTGCGATGGCTCTTCGGGCGCAGACCATCCGCATCCAAGCGCCGGTTCCTGGCAAAGACGTCGTGGGTATCGAGATTCCTAATCAAAATATCGATACGATCTATCTGCGCGAAATTTTAGAAAGCGACGTGTTTAAAAGCGCCTCCAGTCCGCTTACCATCGTGCTTGGCAAGGACATCGTGGGGCAGCCTTTCGTCACCGATCTTAAGAAGCTGCCGCACCTTCTCATCGCAGGTACCACGGGAAGCGGCAAGAGCGTGGGTATCAACGCCATGCTGCTTAGCCTTTTGTATCGCAACTCGCCCAAGAGCCTGCGCCTAATAATGATCGATCCGAAGATGCTCGAGTTTAGCATCTACAACGACATCCCGCACCTGCTAACGCCCGTAATCACGCAGCCTAAGCAGGCGATCATCGCGCTGAGCAACCTTGTAGCCGAGATGGAGCAGCGCTACTCGCTCATGGCGCAAAACAGGACGAAAAATATCGACAACTACAACGAAAAGATGCTGCGCGAGGGGGGCGAAATTTTGCCTTACATCGTCGTTATTATCGATGAGCTCGCGGATTTGATGATGACGAGCGGCAAGGACGTAGAGCACTATATCGCGCGCCTGGCGCAGATGGCGCGCGCTAGCGGCATTCATCTCATCGTAGCGACGCAGCGCCCTAGCGTGGACGTAGTCACGGGGCTGATAAAGGCGAATCTACCTAGCCGCATCAGCTTCCGCGTGGGCTCGAAGGTCGATAGCAAGGTTATTTTGGATCAAATGGGCGCGGACAGCCTGCTCGGGCGGGGCGATATGCTCTTTACGCCGCCTACCGCGCCGGGGCTCATCCGCCTGCACGCGCCGTTTACGACCGAAAATGAGATCAACAAGATCGCGGAATTTTTAAAAGCGCAAGAAAGCGTCGTTTATGACGAGCGATTTTTGATCGAAAACGAGGGCGCCAAGCAAGAAGGCGGCATAATCAATCCGCAAAATATCGTGCTTGACGAGCTTTACGATGAGGCGAAGGCGATCGTTTTGGAGGAGGAGAAGACCTCGATCAGCTACCTGCAGCGCCGCTTGCGTATCGGATACAACCGCGCCGCGACGATCATCGAGCAGCTCGAACAGATGGGCGTTTTAAGCGAGATCAACGCTAAAGGTCAGCGCGATATAATCAAGTAAGCTTTAAAATTTCGATGAAATTTAAGCGGCGAAATTTTGAAATTTAGTAGACTTACGGCGTCGGAATTTTTAAAATTTAACCGATCTGCGTTGGTGAAATTTTAAAATTTATCGGATTTGAAGCGGTGGAATTTTAAAATTTTTTAATCTACATGGCGGATTTTAAATTTTAAAATTTGCGCGTTCTGCAGCTCGCGCTTGTGCTTCTGTGGCTGCAGCAAGGCGGACGGTTTACATGGATGCGCGGATGTGTCGAAGTTCTTTGCGGTGCGGCAGGCGTTTTAAAAGTAGTGCTCGGCGGGTATAAACAGCGCTTTTTGCAGCTTGCGCTTGCGACGCGCCCGCTTTAAGACGTATTGAAATTTAAAGCGCGGTTTAATTGCGCGCCGTGTTCTTGGCGCCAAATTTTAATCGCGGCGTGAAATTTTAAGGCGTAAGCGGAGCGAAAAAGGAGCGGGACTTAAAATTTCAAAATTTGAGTGAAAGAGTTTCGAGATTTAAATTTTAAACGCTCGGCGGGATTTAAATTTCATCTGCGACGCAGAATCGAGAGCTTGTCGCGCTACCGATACGTGAGCGATAGGCGGTCTGTGGCGGATAAAATTTCATTCAAGACATCGCGGCGATCATCGACGTAAATTTGAAATTTTATCCGAAACTGCTGCATACGGGGACGCTGGGTGGCGCAAATTTTGATTTTAAAATTTTGCCGTTTTTGGATTTTTGAATTTTAAAATTTGCCGCAGCGGATCTGAATTTTAAATCGTGCCGCGCCGACATGAAACGTCTTGCGACTGCACAAGCAGGAGAAGTTGCTGCAGACTTGGCTTGCGGCGCGCGAGTATATGAGTGAGAAGTTGGTCGCGCGCTGAAGGCTAGTAGCGGAGTATCGCAGTCGTTCGCAGCGACTGATTTGCAGCGCAAATACCCGTCGCACGCCAAAAACTTGTGTCGCAATCCGCGCAACAAAGCTGTTTGGCGCGCGGTGTTTTGTCGGGCATGTTTCGCAGTGCGGCTGCATTTACGGCATGTTTTGCTATGCGAATGTGCTTACATGCTCTGTGGCGCAAAATTTTAAACGAAATTTGTGTCGCTGTGTGCATAAATTTAATAAAATTTGCGCCGTAGCGGCAAATAAATTTAAAACGAAATTTCGTACCGCCTGCGGTATAAACGCACTTTGCAACGAAGTCGCATTTTAAAGTGCGGCCGTATTGTAAGATGCGGCGCGTTTTACGTTGTCCGTGCACCGAAAATCGATTGGCATGCGAGCGTGTTTGTAATGGATGTTGCGGCGTAAAATTTTGTAATTACCACGCGCTACTCGTGTGCGATTGTGCATAGTCGAGGTTTGCAACCTTGTTATCGCGTGCCGAAAGTTGCAGCGATATGCCTGCCAGAGTAGAATGCACCCGCCTGTATATTAAAAGATAGTGTGGTTGCGCTCTACGGTGCGGTAGCGCGTGTCGAAAGCCGCCACGATACGCGAGAGTAAAATGCATGCTTAAAAAAGCGGAGTGGATTGCGCTTCGCGGCGCCCTTCCACAGCGTGCGTCGAAAGTCGTCGCGATATGTTAAATAGAGCGTACGCAATGCACGCTCGCGGGATAGCGGCGAGACCGTACCTTGTGGCGTGCTATCCCGTAGCATACGCCGCAAAGCCACCTATGTGCGAGAATAAAATTCTCGCCGCGTTCCAAAAGACAATGTGTGATCGCGCCGCGCGTCAAAGATGCATGGTCGCACTGCGTGCTAAAAGACAATATGTGGTCGTGCCGTACGCTTTTTAAAAGGTGGTGCCACGATCAGCACCATGCGGCACGGGCGTGATACAAGATTTGAGCCTCGCGTGGCAGATGAAGCATGCGCGACGCACGTAAATGCGAATAAATTTTAAAACGGAGAGATGATTGAAAACCGATAAATGGCTTTATTACTTCACCTGCGCGCTCATTACGATCGGCATGATATTTTCGCTGTCGCTGAGCTCATATACGGTGCTTCTGCTGGGCGCTACGCCGTTACATTTTTTTTATCGCCAGTGCGCGGTGGGGATCACCTGCATCGCGGTGATGTGGATCGTCTCGCGCGCCGATCCCGATAAATGCCTAACGCCGGTGTGCATGTCGCTTTTTGCGATAATGGGGATTTTGATGCTCGCGATGGGCTTTTTGCCCAAGTCCTTGGTCGCCGACGTAAACGGCGCAGCGCGCTGGATCAGACTGCCGTTTTTTAACCTCGCGCCGGTGGAATTTTTCAAGGTGGGCTTCATCTACTTTTTGGCGTGGAGCTTCTCACGCAAGCTCGATCACTCCAAAAAAAGCATCGGGCGCGAGATCGCGACGCTGCTTCCTTACGTAGCGCTTTTCGGCTTTGTAGTAATCCTAGTCGCCATCGTGCAAAACGATCTGGGGCAGGTCGCGGTGCTGGGGCTTACGATGATTTTTATGTCACTTTTTGCGGGCACTAGCTTCAAGCTCATCGGCTTTAGCTTTATGGGGATTTTGGGGCTTGCTTACGTTTTTATCGTCACGAGCGCGCACAGGGTCGATCGCGTGCGCTCGTGGTGGGGCGGCGTGCAGGATTTCGTGCTGTCGTTTATGTCGCCCGAAACAGCCGCCGGGCTGCGTATAGAGGACGCTAGCGCGCCGTATCAGGTCGGACACTCGCTAAATGCGATAAACAACGGCGAGTTTTTCGGGCAGGGGCTTGGGCTTGGAAGCTTTAAGCTAGGATATCTGAGCGAGGTACATACCGACTTCGTGCTCGCAGGCATCGCCGAGGAGTGGGGATTTATCGGGATTTTGCTCATCGTGGCGCTATTTTATGCGATGCTATTTCGCATCTTTCAGACCGCGAGTAAGTCGCCGAGTAACGTAAATTTCCTCTTTTGCCTGGGTATCGGCTTTATGTTTTTCTTTTCGTTCATTATCAATTCCTACGGCATTACGTCGATCTCGCCGGTTAAGGGTATCGCCGTGCCGTTTCTGAGCTACGGCGGCAGCCACCTGCTCGCGGCGTCGTTTGCGGTGGGGCTCGTTTTGATGGCGTCGAAAAGGGCGAAATTTTAAAGCTTTTGCGGGCTTTGGAGCGAGTGCGGTTTAAATTTAGACGTAAATTTAGAGCAGAATTTGCGTTTAAAATTCTACTCCAAAGCGCGCCGAGGCTTAAATTTAGCGGCGAAATTTTATAAATTTAAAGGAAGAGTATGGTCATAGCAATCAGCGGCGGCGGCACCGGCGGGCATCTGATAATCGCTAAAAATTTAGCCGCTCATCTCGCGAAGCAGGGCATCAGAGCGATCTTCATCGGCTCAAATCGCGGGCAGGATCGCGCGTGGTTTGAGGGTAGCGAGCTTTTCACGCGCACCTATTTTCTGCAAAGCTCGGGCGTCGTCGATAAAAAGGGATTTGCCAAGCTAGTCTCGCTGCTAAATATCCTGCGCCTCTCGCTTGCGGCGCGTAAAATTTTAAAGCAAAACGGCGTCCGCGCGCTCATCAGCGTGGGCGGATACAGCTCGGCGCCCGCATCCATCGCGGCGATCCTTTCTTGCGTACCGTTTTTTATCCACGAGCAAAATGCCGTTTGCGGGAGGCTCAACCGCCTACTGAGACCATTTGCGCGCGCGTTTTACAGCTCCTATGAAAAGCCCGCGTTTGTTTATCCGATCGCGGATATTTTTTTCGAGACGGCGCGGCCGCGCACGACGCTTAAGAGGGTCATTTTTTTGGGCGGCTCGCAGGGAGCGAGCTTTATCAACTCGCTTGCCGTGGAGCTTGCGCCCAAGCTTTTGAGCCTCGGCTACGGCATGATCCATCAGTGCGGCGAGCGCGAGTTTGAGCGCATCTCGCAGATCTACGCGCAGCAGGACCTGGATGTACAGCTCGTGGGCTTTTGCAAAAACATGCACGAGCTCATCGCAAGCGCCGATCTTTGCGTCGGACGTAGCGGCGCCAGCACGCTGTGGGAGCTCTGCGCAAACGGCCTGCCCGCGATATTCGTGCCGTTTCCGTTCGCGGCGGCGGATCATCAGTTTTACAATGCAAAATTTCTTAAAGAGCGCGGACTTTGCGAAATTTTGCGTCAGGAGGATGCGAGCGGCGAGCGGATCTTGGGCTTGATTGAGAGCTTTGATGTGGCGCGCGCGAGCAAAGGACTGCTTGAGCTCGTGGATCGAAACGGCGCACAAGCGATAATCGACGACGTGATGAGTAAAATTTAAGGCACTTCTGTTTTCATACCCGCGCTTTGTGTGTAAATTTGAGACGATATCCCCGCGAAGTCGGCTTTAAATTTATAAACCGATTAAATTTGACTTTTTGCGTTTGCGTAAATTTTACGCGGTGCTTCGGTTTGAGTAAAAATTTTAAATTTGCATGCTTGCAGGCGAAGGACGCTTTTTTGATTTGCGCAAATTTAAGCGCGCAAACAAAGCGCGCAAAAGTGCATTGAGTGTAAAATTATCTGCGCCTAAAGCTGATTATCGCATCGTCGTTTTCTTGTTGATATTTTTCAAATAAAGCCTGATATCTTTGCGATTTTGCCGGATCATTTGAATAAATTCCCACTAGAAAATAGCATGCCTCTGCAAATCGCAACTCACACGATCGCTCAAAGTATCGCGTACCCGTTTCTTTGTCATCGTCGTCAAAATACGCGACGTAACCGAACATGAAGCAGCCCTCACCATTGCCGAGCTTGCATGCTTTTTTGTACAGTTTTCTACTCTCTTGCGAATCTCTATCCTCGTAGCCTGCGAGTCTCGTGCAGCTTTCGCCGCCGTTAAGCTCGTAGCAGCCTTTTTTAAGCAGATCTTTGGCGCCTTCTTGCGAAATTTCGCCATTTAGTAGCAATAGGCTCGAAAGTACGGCGCAGGCATCGCCGTCTCCGCCGTCGCAATCTTCGCGAAATCTTACGGGATTTTTCATTTTTAAAGTGCCGTCTTTGGTGTGAATAGAAATTTCTTTAGGATTTTTGTTTGTGTCTTCGTTAGCTTGATTGATAGGAATTCGGGTTTTGTTCAAAATTTCTGTGCGAAAAGGCGCTTTTATCGCTATAAAGATCGCGACTATACATACGACGACGAGAGGGAGTATTTTCGGCGTAGAGCGATTATTGCGTGGAGCGCGGAGATCTGCATCTTTGAACGATTGTTTATTTCTTGCGGTAGCGACGGAGGGCTTAGGGCTCGGTTTTTGGCTTAAATTTGCGGCCGAACCTGCGCCTGATTTTTCAGTCAAATTTACGGCGGCGTCCGCATTCAGATCTGCATTAGCATCCGTCTCGCAGACATTTTCGTTTGAGCTTTTTAAATTTTTGCCCCGCTTTTCTCTCAGCTCATTTATGCGTTGTATGATTTCTTCGTTATTCAAATGAAATCCTTTTTGCTAGATAAATTTTGTTTTAGTCAAACGCTCGTTTTTATCATAAAAATCGCATTGGAATCAAGGCGGATTATATCATCTTATTTTGAAATTTTCAAAAAACGACGGCTAAGAAAAATCCGCAAATTTGGTGCAGATGCGCCGTAAAATTTGGATTGGTTATCGCCGGTATCATCTGCAGCTAGGTTTAAATTTTATATACCTCGGACGCGCATAAATTTACAAAACTTGATAGTATTCATATCAAGTTTATTTATTTACTCTTGACAAGATTAGCACTCCATGATATAATCTGCCAAAATTTTCAAAAAGGACCGCATAATGGCAAAGAAAAAATTTAAGACCGAAGTGAATGATCTGCTAAATTTGATGATCCATTCGCTTTATTCAAACAAGGAGATTTTCCTGCGCGAGCTCATCTCAAACGCAAGCGACGCGCTGGATAAATTAAACTATTTGTGCCTTACAAACGACGAATATAAGGCGCTTTCGTATGTGCCGCGCATCGATATCAAGATCGACAAAGAAGCCAAAACGCTAAGCATCGGCGACAACGGCATCGGCATGGACGAGGCCGAGCTCGAGAGCAATCTGGGCACCATCGCGCGCAGCGGTACGAAGGGCTTTATGGCAAGCCTTAGCGGAGATGCGGCGAAGGATAGCAACCTTATCGGGCAGTTCGGCGTCGGGTTTTATTCGGCGTTTATGGTTGCAGATCGTATCGAGGTGATCAGCCGCAAGCCGCTCTCGCAGGATGCTTTTAAATGGAGCAGCGACGCGAGCAACTACGCGATCGAAAAGGCGCAGAAAGAGGACTTCGGTACGACGATAATTCTGCATATGAAAGATGAGGAGTTTTTGGACGGCTATAGGCTCGAGGGCATTATCAAAAAATACTCCAACCACATCCCTTATCCGATCTTTATGGATAAAGAAGAATACGTACCTGCGCAAAAAGAGGGCGAGCAGGGACATAGCGAGGTTAAAAACGTCCAGATCAACCGCGCGAGCGCGCTTTGGCAGCTGCCAAAAAGCAGCCTAAAACCGAGCGATTACAATGAATTTTACAAGCAGATCAGCCACGACAGCGGCGATCCGCTGTTTTACATCCACACAAAGGCTGAGGGCACGCACGAATACACGACACTTTTTTACGTGCCGAGCAGCGAGCCATTTGATCTATATCGCGTCGATTATCAAAGCGGCGTGAAGCTCTACGTCAAGCGTGTTTTCATCACCGACGACGCCAAAGAGCTGCTGCCTAGCTATCTGCGCTTCGTGCGCGGCATAATGGATGTCGAGGATCTGCCGCTAAACGTAAGCCGCGAAATTTTGCAAGAAAATCGAATTCTAGCTTACGTCCGCGAACAGAGCGTCAAAAAAATTCTATCCGAGCTAGAAAAGCTTTTGCAGAACGATCGCGAAAAATACATAAAATTTTACGAATTATTCGGCAAGGTTTTGAAAGAGGGGCTTTACGGCTTCGGCGCAAACAAAGAGGAAATTTTAAAGCTTTGTCTTTTCAAATCAAATCTGCGAGACGGCCTCATCACGCTTAGCGAGTATAAGGAAAAAATGAAAGAGGATCAAAAAGAGATCTATTATATCGCGGGAAACAGCGCCGCGATGCTTAAAAGCTCGCCTCTGATCGAGAAATTTAACACCGAGGGCACGGAGGTGTTGCTCTGCGACGATGAGATCGATACGATCGTGATGCCGGGCGTTTTTGAGTTTGATAAAACGCCTGTTAAAAACGCGACTTCGATCAAGCAAGAGGCTTCGAGTGACGACGCTGCGACGCCGCAAGCTAAAGAGATCGCCGCAAAGATCAAAGAAATTTTAGGCGAACGCGTCAAGGACGTTAAAATTTCATCGCGTCTAAGTGGCTCGCTTTCCTGCCTTGTTTTTGATGAAAACGATCCAGATTTCGCGACGCAGCAGCTGCTTAAGCAAATGGGAGGCCGCAATCTGCCGCCAATAAAGCCGATTTTGGAGATCAATGCAGATCACGAGATCATCAAAAAGCTGCAGGCCGATAAGCTGATGCTGCCGCAAGTAGCCGAGATAATCTACGATCTAGCGCGCCTTAGCGAGGGGCAGGAGCTGGAAAATCCGAGCGAGTTTATCAAAAACGTAAACGAGCTGATCGCAAAGGCTCTATAGATTATCTAAATTTATAGCTTCG
Organism: uncultured Campylobacter sp.; assembly: GCA_963528045.1. Taxonomy (GTDB): domain Bacteria; phylum Campylobacterota; class Campylobacteria; order Campylobacterales; family Campylobacteraceae; genus Campylobacter_B. The sequence continues at coordinate 34,367 of CAURUA010000007.1, forward strand.
ATCCGCTAGCAAAATTACGCGCGGCTGCATAACTACGTAGCCGCGCTCTAAATTTAAAGAGAAATTTCGACGGGTAAGCTTCGCCGCGCTTTCTAAATTTTAAAATTTAAAAGCGGCGAGATTTCACCCTTTGATTCCGGTAAAATTCTATCCGGCGGCTCGGTTTGGTGTTTTTGAAATTTTTAGGTTTTGATCGCTTTTATTCGCGAGTCGAGCTTGGGGCGCAAGCCGAAAATATTCGTCAAATCATAAAATCATAAATCGGGCTATAAATTCCACCTCTAATTAATTTAATCTTTATAAAGTTGCGTAATTTTTATTTTAAATTTGCCCCTTTTTTATCGCAAACGGCGAGATTGTTTGATATAATTCATTTTATAAATATTTGTAAATCTTTATGAAAGGAGATTTCGAATGAAACTCATCAAACTAAGTTTAGCTGCGGCGGTTTGCGCATGTGCGGTATCCTCGCTAAGCGCGGCGGATAGCGTAGCTGAGGCGATCACTAACGGTAAGTTTGGCAGAACGGTAAAGACCACTTACGCCAGTAAAATCGTAGATAATAGAGGCGAAACCGCTACGGGCGATAACGACTACGAGGCATTCGGCGTGGGTCTTGAACTTGGATATGTCACCGATCCTCTTTACGGCTTTAGAATAGGGCTTACCGGGCAAGGCTGGTTGATGCCGTATCGCGTAGGCTCAAGCAATAAGATCGCCTACGATAAGGAGTGGTATACTAAAGGTGCGGTATTATCGGAATTATACCTAGGATACGGCATAGGAAATACCGATATAAAGGCGGGTAGACAATATGTCGTAACTCCGCTCGTTGCTGGCAACTATACGAGGGCGTTTAAAGAGGCTTTCGAGGGCGTAGCGATATCTAACAAAGACATCCCCGATACTACATTGTGGGGCGGATGGTTTTATAAATTCCAAGGAAGGAGTAAAACCGCTATGGGTGCTCCGGCAGGCGAAGGAAAAGCTCCTTTATTTAAAGATAGGGTGATTCTGGGTAATATGACGGGTCCCGTTACCGTAAAATTTGAAAATATTTTCTCCGCATACGTTCAAAACAAATCCTTGCCTTATACTACTTTAACCGGCGCTTACGCAGCGGTAACGGACGTAAAACCCGCTAACGCATTAAAAGACGGCGACGTTAGCTTGTATCTTGCCGAGGCAAATGTAAAAGTGCCGGTAGGCGAGATTTTAAAGCTGGGATTTGATCTTAACTACAAAGGCTCGCGCGTAGACGGAGGCTTGGAGTCAAGAAGGCTTGACGGCGATATGTTCGGCGCAAGAGTCTCGGTTAGCGAGTTTTTCGGATTCGGTCTATCGTATGCCTATACGACCGTTAGCGATGATGATGCCGTTATTTTGGGCGTCGGCAACGGCCCGGGATCATACACCGCGCTGCCTATCCGAGGTCCGTTCGTCTTCACGGGATATGCGGGTATGGATACGCATAAGATCGTGCTTGATTACAACTTCGGCGCTATCGGCTTGGACGGCTTCAAAACCGCGCTGCACTACGTAAAAGGCGATCAAGACAGAGTAAGCGGCACGAATAATATCAATGCTAGCGGGGCTGCGGGCCAAAGGGTTGGCACCAGCATGGACGTAGAGGGCTGGGCGGTAACGGCAAACTACGCTCCTAAGGCCGTGAAGGGGCTAAGCTTGGGTGTAACTTACACTGCGCTTGAGAGAAGCGATCACTACGCTAGCGGCGTAAATAGAAAGTTCGACGAGAACGAGATATGGTTGCAGGCTGCATATAAATTTGATCTAAGCGGCAAGTAAAATTTTAAAGAGCGGAGTATTTTCCGCTCTTTCTCATCTGCATTATTTTGCCTTGTATATGACGCAAAAAGAGCGTTTAAATCCGAAAAATTTACTCTTCCCCATCGTGCATTATCAAACGGGCTTGCGCTTGATAAATGTTTCATCCAAACTCCTTAAATTTAAACATGCTCTTGAATTTTAAATGAAACGGAGGTGAAATTTATCTAAAATTTTGCCGCAGAGCTTTGACATACCGAAATTTAAATAAAGCTTAGGCGTTGAAATTTTGACGAGGATTTTGTTCTGCGCGCTTTATAGGAATTTTAAATTTATAAGAATTTTAGAAATTTCCTTACAATTACAAGAAATATACCTTTCTAGCGTTTTAAATCTTTTGATACGAAAGCGCGACTTGGATATTTTTTTTAGGTGCATCGTTACAGACTCTCCTATTCCAGGCACATTTAAAATTCCTTTTGGAATATGCTCTGTAACAAACACTATTTTATTTCTCCTCTTTATCGGTTAAATCTTGGAGCTCCATTGTATAGTTTGGATCTGATTGCCATGCATCATAATCGCCATAAGCTTCTAAACTTTTCTGCAATAAGTGAAAAATATTTCGCATTTGTGTTTTGGAATTTAAACTAGGCTTTAATCCTAAGATTTTCCAAATACGATGAAATTTCTTTGGACTTATTGTGCTATCAATATCAAAATTATAGTCCATTATAATTTCTATATTTCTATTGTTATAATGTAAAATCCATAGGGACTTTGATAAAATGGCTCTGTCATAATTTGGATCTGGAAAGCTATAAATTTTTAAAAGCCAGCAATCCAATTGCCTATCTATTGTAAAATTTAGATTTGGCAACTTTGCTCCATAATTATACCTACCATATAGCGCACTCAATCCATACTTCTCATCATCCTCTTTGGTGATGATTGCGTTTTCAAACGCCATCGCTTTCTCCTAAAATTTTAATTCGATTATACCCTCGATAATTTATGCTAGCCTTATGCTCTCATAAATGTATCGTGAGTATGAAATCAAGTTAGCACTATAGTAAGGCTCATAGAGATGCAATTGTAAGGGTTTTTGTGGATACTTTTCGTTTACGACCTGGCGAGTAAGAAGCGTATAAACTTAAGTTGCGGGCGGTTGGTTTAATATAGTCTGATAGATGAAATTTTAAATCGAGAATTCGGGTAAATTTTAAATCTAAAAGTCGATAAAATTTAATAAAAATTTCACAAAAACCTCGCCAAAATTTCAAAAATCCCGTCAAGGTCTCAGCTAAACCTCGGCGGAATTTTAAAATTTAGAAATTCTAGGATTTCAAGCGGCGTTATTTCTTCGCGCTAGAAGCGTCCATAAAGGCCTGCTCTTCGGGGCTCGGTTTATACTCGTCGCCGAAAAATTCCTTCTTCGCCTTGATCTTCTCCTGCATCATCTTCTTTTCGTAAATTTTATACGTCGGTCGCCAGTACTCTAGGTAGTTGCGAAGCCCAATGCCGTGTCCCGCGCTTACGTGGCAGCTCGCGCATTTGAGCTCGCGCTCGGTGCCTAGGAGCTTTTTGTAGTGCGCGTGCATGCGTTGCGCCTGCTCGGAGGTGATCTTGCTGTCGATCACGGTGGCGTGGCAGCTCGTGCAGCCGTTGTCAAACACATAGTGCTCGCGGTTTTCGCGCCTTTTGTTCCAATCAAATTTTTCAGGCTCGTCAAAGAAGTGCGAGTAGCCCTCCAGCACGCCGTTTTTGGCCTTTTGATAGACGTATTTTACGATATTGTCGTGCGGTAGGTGGCAGTCGACGCATTGGGCTTTGATGCCCGTTTTGCCCTTGCCCGAATGCACGTCGTCTTGATAGGCGATCACCATCGGATCCATCTCATGGCAGACGTCGCAGAATTTATCGGTGCTCGTTTTCTCAAGCGCATAGTGCACCGGCACGACGATGAAAAACCCTATAATACCGCTTATTAAGATGATAAGCGCTAGTAATTTTTTAGAAATTCTCATGGCGTCACCCCCATCCATTGCGGAACTTCGTGCTCGTGGCATTCGGTACACATGTTCGTAGATGCCTTGTGCTCGGCATGGCATTCGTCGCAGTATAGCGTAGGACCGTCGTGGACGGAGTTGTGCGGATTGGCCTTAAGCGTATCCATAAATTTAAGCCTCAAAGCGAGCTGCTTTTTGTCGCCGTGGCAGCTGATACAGCCCTTGTCGCCGATACTTTTAAATTTAGACGGATCGCTTCCTTGATTTATGTGGCAATCGACGCAGTCAAACGACAAATGTTCGTGATGAGGTTTGATTTTGTATTTTGCCCGAAGCTCATCTGAAACGACTATGTCCGTGGCGTTGGCGTCATTAGCACTCGGCGCGCCGAACAAAGTCGCGATGATACAGCACAGAAACAGCGCCGTAAAACTGAAATTTTTCATTTGCAACCTTTTAGAAAACTGCCTTGCAGGCTCGTTTTAGCTACTTGGCAAGGCTTAAAAGAGCTTGCGCTCAGACTAGTTAAGCGATCTGCTCGCCTGCGATCATTCCGAAAACTATGCAGTCGGTAATCGCGACGGTGCCTAAGCGACTTGCGCCGTGAGTTCCGCCGGTGATCTCGCCTGCAGCCCAAAGCCCTGGGATCGGCTTATTCGTCTTAGATGACAAAACCTCGGCTTTGGTGTTGATCTTTAGACCGCCCATCGTGTGGTGAGGCTTCGGCGAGAGGCGGATGACATAGAAAGGCCCTGCTTCGTTGATCTCGCTTAGCGCGCTTTCTTGCTTGCCAAACTCGTCTTTTTTGGCTTTAACGCCTTCGTTGTATTTTTTGACGCTCTGCTTTAGCGCGTCCGCAGGCACGCCGTATTTGCTGGCGATCTCATCTAGGCTCGCACATTCGCCCACTAGCTTACCGCTTGCCATGCCCTTGGAAATCACCTCTTCGCTTAGGTCTTTAAACGCCATTTTGGTGTCTGCAAAGGTTATCGGATAGGCTTTCGGATCCTCGCGTAAAATTTTAAACTCCGCATCCGCGCGAGTCTTGCGGTCTGCAAGCTCGTTCATAAAGCGTTTTCCCGTGCGAACGTCCACGGCGATACCGTATTTGAAGGTGCCTTGCTGAGTTAAGATCGGAGCGGTGCCGAAACCCTTCTCATCGGGGCTCGCCCACGGACCGAACTGGATCCAATCGACCTGCACCGGATATGCACCGATCTCAAAGGCTTTTAGTAGCACGCCCGCAGTGGCTCCCGGGTGGTTGGTGCTATCGACATCGTCGGGGATGCGAGGATCTTGAAGCTTGCGGAAAATTTTATCGCGGCAAAATCCGCCAGCTGCGAGCACTACGCCTTTTTTGGCTTTGAGCGTCTTTTTTGTGCCGCTCGTGTTTTCAAGATCGTCGCTGTAAAGATTCGGATCAAATTTATACTCCTCGCGGATCACAACGCCCGCCACGCGATCACCGTCCATTACGAAATCATCAAATTTCGCGCGGCGGCGAAGCTCGCAGCCTTTGTCTTTTAGCGCTTCAAATTTTTCAAGCATCGGCTGGATGTAGCCAGAGCCGCTATCGTTTGTAGTTAGCATCGAGCGCGCGACGCTGTGACCGCCGAAGTGCGCGCAGTGATCCATCTTAAACTGCACGCCGTTATCTACGAGGAATTTAAACGCGTCCAAGCCGCGATCGGCTAGGGTGCTTAAAAGCTCGGGGTGGTTGATGCCAAGTCCTGCTTTTAGACAGTCGTTCATAAATAGCTCTTTACTGTCTTTGATACCCGTTTTTTCCTGCACGGGGTTCATCGGCACGCTCATGCCGCCGCCGTTGATGACGGAGTTTCCGCCGATACGGCCCATCTTTTCGAGGATTAGCACTTTATTGCCTTTTTGCGCCGCTTTTAAGCCCGCCGCAAGCCCCGAAAAGCCGCTACCTATGATGATTACATCCCACTCCTCGTCAAATTTAACGTCCTTTGCGTCCACTGCGCTTGCTTGTGCATTTACCGCGCTAAGTGCGAGTGCACCGGCTCCTACCATACCCATTTTCAGTATGTCGCGTCTCTGCATATTTGCCCCTTTACTTAGAGATTTTTTAACCTTAAAGATTAATATCGTAATTTTATATTAAATCTTTATGTAAGTCAAATGTTATTTAGTATATAATTTAATAGCTAAAGGCTATTAAATTTCAACCGAAGGGGCAAAATATGAGCTTGCGACATATGGAATTTGCGGTAAAAATTTCGGAGCTTAAAAGCTTTACAAAGGCGGCGAGCGAGCTTGGAATTGCACAACCGTCGCTTTCAAAGAGCATTATGCTTTTAGAAAAGGAGCTTGGGATCGAAATTTTCGATAGGAAAAACGGCCTTGAGCTTACATACGCGGGCGAAATTTACATCGCCAGAGCGAAAAATATGCTTAGGCTCAATAAGGAGCTAGATAACGAAATCCGCGGGCTTTCGTCGATCAAGACGGGCAAGCTCGTAATCGGTGCGACCTCGACCAGCTTTAAATTTATCGAAAAGATCATCGCGATGTTTTACAGTAGGTTTTCCAAAGCCGACATCAGGGTCGTGCACGCTCACTCCGAGCCTGCGCTCATCGAGATGCTAAAAAGCGGCGAGCTTGATATCGTCTATGCCGCGCACTTCGGCGAGCTTTTCGCGGAGGGGCTTGAGTGCGAGTTTATAAAAAAGCGCAGGCTGCTTCTAAGCGTCTGCTCCTCTCATCCTGCGGTTTCGCGAGCGAGTATAAATTCTACCGAGAGATACCCCAAGATCGCGCTTAGCGAGTTCAAATCCGATAAATTTGCAATTAGCAGTAAAATTTTAAAAAGCGAATCGAACTTCAAAAAGATATTTGAAAACGCCGGCTTTACGCCTCAAATTTTCTGCGACACCTCCTATCTGTATGTGGCTAACGCGATGGTCGCGGCGGGGCTTTGCGTGAGTTTCAGCTTCGCGCGGTACATTTTTGAGACGCAGAAAGACTACATCACGCTCTTTGACGTCGCGGATGAGCCGCTTTTGGACGTGTCGTTTTCGGTCGTGTATAAAAAACCCTCCAAGCTCGCAAAGGAATTTATAAAGATGATAAAAGCGGGCAAAAGCGGCGAGTAGGGCGGGCAGGTTTAAATTTAATAATGCGCTGCAAAGGTTTAAATTTAATAACGCGCCGCGAGGCGCTGCGGTCAAAATACTTTTAAAATTTCATCTTGCAATCTTGCTATTTAAATTTCAGTTCGCAGCTTGCTTGGCTGAAATTTTATCTAAAATTTTATATTGCGCTAATCGGTTAAATTTTATCTTGCGTCACGCCAAGCTAAATTTTATTTCGCGGCGCGTTAGATTAAATTTCATTTGCTGCGGCTGCGTAAATTTACGGCGCACTCTTTTATAAATTTTATCTGCAAGCGGGCAAAGAGCGCCTATTTAGTTTCTTTCAGCTCTTTGGCTCCCACTTTAGCTTTTCTTGCTCGCCGCCAAAACTTGCGCCAAGATCGCCGCTAGCGCGATATTTAGGCTGACGCAGAGCCCAAACAAAGCCACGGCTTTAGTGGAGCTGAAAGCGAGCGTAAAAAAAGAGATTATGCTGGTTAAAGACGCGAGCGTAATGCCGAAAATTTTATCGCTAAGCGCCATCTTATCGTTGTTTGCAAAGATCATATAATCGATCCCCACGGCTCCTGAGAGGATCAGCGCAAAGATCGCAAAAATATTTACGCTCACGCCCAATGCGCTAAGCAGGGCAAGCACGGCCAAATTTGTCGCAAAAACACAGATGACGATCAGCCACGCCGTCCGCGCGCCGAAAAACGCCCACAGCAGCGCGAGGGCGAGGGCGTACGCGGCGCATTTTAAATACAGAGCGTTGATTTTGATCTGTGAAAACGCCTTGCTTATGGCACTTCGCATGTTTAGATGCAGCGCGCCCATCTGCGTGGCAAGCTCGCTTACGGCTGCTTTATCGCGCACGCCGCGCAAAAAAGCGATATGCGGATCGACGCTCGGCATCGCGGCAAAAAGAACGGAACTTCTCGCCTGCTCATAGCTTAAAATAGGCGCATCTGCAATCTTGGCAAAGTTTGCGTCCACGAGCTCGCGGCTAAGCCCGAGATTTAAAAATGCGCTTCTATCGTAGTTTGCAAAGGCCTGCTTGATAAAGCTCTGCGTAGCTGGATCCAAAATCGGCGCGCCGGTGTATGAGTCCGCAAGACCGCGCGCTACGGCCTCTTTGGCTACCGCGCTCGCATCGTTGCCCACTATCAGATCGAAGCTGGAGCCTCCGATGCTTGCGAGTTTGGCGCTCATCGCGATTAGGTTTTTATCCAAGCTTGCGTATTCGCTGACGTCGTCCTTGAGCTCCATTTTAAAATACAAAAACACAAGCAGCGCCGCGCAAATGATGGCGAGCGTTTTAAAGCTTAAGTTTATCTTGCAAAGCGCCTTTGCGTAGAGCTCAAGAGCTTTTGCAAAGACCTGGGCGGGGTGAAATTCTACTCCTTCAAGCAGGATTGGTAGGGCGAAGTAGCTAAAACAAAACGCCCCCGCAAGTGCGGCTATGGCAAAGATCGCGATCTCTTTGAGCAGAAAAAACGGGCTGAATAAAAATACGAAGTAGCCTCCCGCGGTAATGAAAAACCCTAGAAGCAGGATGTTCCGCATGCTTTTTATCGAGCGAGCCTCGATTTTGCGCGCGATGTTTGCGCCGAGCCAGTGCACGGCGTAATCCAGCATCAGCCCGATTAGGCTCGTCGAAACCACGGCGCTTAGGATATGAATCGAGCCGCGGATCGCCATCGTGGCGGCTACGCCGCAGGCAAGCCCGAAAAGCGCGGGCAGCAGCAGGCAGAAGATCCGTGCGCGCGAAAATGCCGCCAGCAGCAGCGCCGCACACAGGCTAAGCGAAACGGCGCCCGCGATGGAGCTTTCACGCACGCCCGCGCTTTTGCCCATTGCGCTAAAAAGGGCGGTGCCGGAGATTAAAATTTCGCTTTTTTGCGCCTCGCGCACCAGCGCGTTAAGCGCGTCGTCGTTTGCTTTCGGAGCGAGTTTGGCCGTAGCGAGGTAGTGCGGCGCGCCGTCAATGATCGCGATGAAACGGTTCTGCGTAGGATCGAGTCTGATAGCGCCGCGAGCGCCGAGGCGCGAGTGAAGGCTAAGCGAGAAAAAATCCTGCGAGAGGCTAAGCGGACGAAATTTTGAGTAAATCTCACGCACGCTGCGTTCAAAAAAGGCCTGCGGATCGCTTTTTAAAAGCTCCACGCTCGCATCGTCTAGCATTGCGGGCGCAAAACGCGCAAGCTCGCTCTGATACACGCTTGCATCCTTGACCTCGTAGATTATGCTCTCAAAAAGCCCGCTTTTTTGCATATCCGCAATGAACGCGTCAAAGCTCGCCCTCTTTGCGCTTGCGACGATGATTTGTCGCGCGATCTCGCGGTTGAAATCCTCGACGCTCTGTTTCTGCTCGCCCGAAATTTCAATACCGCTCAGCTCATAAAAATCGGAATTTACGCGGTTTAAATTTAGCGCTATAAAGGCGCAAAGCGCGATGAAAACCGCGCCGAATACCGTTAGGATCGCACTCTTACTCATCTAAGCTCACGACGCTCGAAAATACGTTTTCGCTCACGTCGCCGTTAGCGCTGTTAATTCGCAGCACCCTGACGTAGGCGCCGCCCTCGATCACGATATTTTTAAAGATATTTTGCAGCATCCCCTTGGGGCTTAACTCGGCGCGCCACGCATCTTTGTTGCCGCTTAGCGCGATCGAGAAATTTTTGCTAAGCCGCGCTACGTCCAAGCGCGAGATCGCTAAAAAGGTGTCCTTATCAAAAAGCGAATCGGCGCTTTTGATCCACGCCGCGCCGCTACGCTCAAAAACGCCGTCTGCGCCGATTTTTAGCTCGCTTCGCACCGGCTTTAGCGTAGTCCAAAACAGCTCGCCGCTTTTGATCCTAAACTCGCCGCTGCTTCGCACGGGCTCGGCAAAGCCCTCGATACTGAGCGTTTCGCTAAATTTGCCGCCGATATTATCGGTCTTAAGCGCTAGATCGCTTACTTCAAGCGCGCTCGCAAGCCCCAAAATCGCCAAAAATAAAGCTAAAATTTTCATCGTAGTCCTTTAAATTTCATGCTCGCTAAATTTCACTGCTCGCTATCGCCGGTTAAAATTTCATTCGCTGCGGCGTTTTTAGGGCGGTTTCGCTCGGGCGCGGCTTTGTTCGCTACTGAAATTTTATCTGCCTCTGAAATTTTACTCGCGGGATTTTTCTTTGCTAAAATTTTATCCGCGCACGCCCTTAACTGTGGCGGTATCTCATACAGCGTCCTTTTAGAATCAAGCTCCACCGCGGCTTGCGACGTGGTTGCCTTGGCTAAGAGTGCGCCGGATGGGCTTTTGATGCGGTAGGAGAATTTTATAATTGTGTCGCACTCGAGCAGCTCGATGCTTACCGCAACCTCGTCGTCAAAAAGTATCGGAGCGATAAATTTAAACTCCATTTTGATAATGGGATATATAAATCCATCATCTCTCATCTGCATATATGTGTAGCCCGCGTCGCGCCAAAACTCGCATCTAGCGTCCTCGCAGAGCTTTACGTAGTTGCCGTGCCACATCACGCCCATCGGATCGGCGTCGTAAAATCTGGCGCGAAATTTATACTCTTTCATTTTTCTCTCCGCTATGAAATTTTTCGTCTTGCGCGGCGGATTTTGCGGCGGCTAAATTTGAATTGTTTAAATTTAGCGCAGTATCCGAACTCGCCGTACTTCTCAAATTTGACGCAGTATTTGAACTCGCCGTGTCGTTTAAATCCGCTGCGCCATTTAAATTTGACACAGTATCCGTGCTCGTCTCGCCGAAATTTACGGCGCCGTCGCGCTTTGCATCGCTCGCGTCTTTGCCTTGCGCCCAAAAATCAAAGAAATTATACCATTGAGAAGGAAATTCTTTGACATAAAGCTCCAGCTGCCGCACGTAGCTTTTAAGCGCTAGCGCGACCGATCGTGCCTTATCGCGGCTCTTTAGCGGCGCAGGTAGCGGCTGCAGCCGAAGCTCGCGCCCTTCGCGCCCTTCGTAGCACCATAGGCTAAATAGCGGCGCGCCCAAAATTTTAGCGAGCAGATAGCCGCCGATCGGGAAATTTGCGCTGAGCCCTAAAAAATCCTCGCTTTGAAATTTATCCGAGCCCACCGGCATACGATCGCCCATTATCGCGATATGCTCGCCGTTTTGCAGCAACTCTTTGATTTGCAGCATCTCGCCGATACCGAGCTCGCCGACGTAGAGAATTTTCACGCCGCCGCCCATCTTTTCGATAAATTTCATAAAATTTTCGCTGTGTTTGCGAAAGATCAGCACGTTGATTTTTATCCCCGCCGTGCTTGCCGAAAGAGCGCGCGCGATCTCGGTGTTGCCGAAGTGCGAAGTGATTAAAATTTTGCCCGTTCCGTCGCTTAAAAGCTCCTTCATACCGCTTTGCACCCGTATTTGATCCAGCGCGATCTTGCCGTTCCAAACCGCGATTTTTTCGCACAGGCTGAGGGAAAATTTATAAAAATTCGCGTAAATTTCGCGGATCTTGGGCTCGCGATCAAGCGCGCGCCGCAAAAACTCCCTGATCGCGCGTCGCTCGTTTTTAAGCAGCGCAAAATAGATCGCCGAAATGCAAAGCGCGGTAGCTCGCATGCAAAAATCGGGCGTGTGAAGTGTAATGAAACGGGTTAAATTTAAAAGCGCCGCGCCCGCCTTTTCGTTGTTTTCGCTCCAGTGCTTAGCCATCGTGCCCGTCCTTTGCGGCGGCATGTTGCGGCGAGGCTTTTACGAGCGAACTTTGCGCTGAATTTTCCGCCTGCGAGCTTTGCGCTGCGGCTTTGTCGCCGCATTTTTCGGTACCGGCTTTTTCGTCTGCGCCGCCGCCCATCTCTTTTTTCGCACCTTTGCAACTATCGCGCCGCGCGCCGCTGCAAAGGTTTTGCTCCGCCAACCCTTGCAAAATTTCGTCTGCGCTCTGCTGCGAAACATCCCGCAAGCCGTGCTTTTTAAATTTATCGCAGGCGCGCTTTAGCGCCCTTTTTGCAAGCCAAAGCGGAAGCCCGCAAAATAGCCTCGCGTGCATCAGCGAAATTCCGAAATTATCTCGAAACGGCGCGAAATGGCTCACCCCGCCCGCTTCGTAGTGCACCGCCAGATCGAGCCATTTTATCTCTAACCCTGCCCGCGCAGCCAGAATTAAAATTTCGGCATCAAAGCCCATCCTGCGGCTTTTGGTGCGAGACAGAAGCGGCACGATCCCCTCTAGCGGGTAAATTCTAAAGCCGCACATCGCGTCTTTTATGCGGTGCGAAAGGGTATTTATCACGCACCAAAAATTCATTATTTTACGTCCGTGCAGGCGGGATTTGGGCGCGCTTTCGTCATATACGGGCGCGGCGCAGATTAACGCGGCGGGCTGCTTTGCCGCAAACGCCAAAAACTCCTCGCATCTGCTTACGTCGTGCTGAAAGTCCGCGTCTATCTGAAAGGCGTGCGTAAATCCAAGCTCCTTCGCCCACGCCAGTCCGTCGCACACGGCAGCGCCTTTACCGCCGTTTTGCGCGCGGGCGTAAATTTGAGCCGCAAGCCCCTTCAGAGCGCTTTTGCTCGCTTCGTCGCTGCCGTCGTCCACGATCAGCACGGGCGCAATGGGTGCTAGGGCGCTTACGAGCTCGGCGATACGCGCGGGATGGTTGAAGTAGGGCAGCAAAAACGCGGGCTTAAAGGCAAATTCTTCCACTGGCGCAGACCTTGTCGTTTGAAATTTCAAAGCGGAGCTTGCTGCTTGCCTCGGTGATTTTGATTAAAATTTCATCGCCGGGGCGGATGAAATTTTTAAATTTTAAATTTTCTATCTTTTGCGTGCCGTCCAGCTCGTAGCCGAGGGCTTTTGCGCAGATCAATACGAAGCGAAGCTGCATAAACGCGGGCACCAGCGCAAATCGCGCAAAGTGCCCGTCAAAATAAAAGTCGCTAGCACGCACCTTCGCGCGAAACTCATTCTCCGCGCTCCGCTTGAAAACGGGCACCTCGTAGCGCTGCAGGGCGCTTAAAAAGTCCTTTTTGCTTAGCTTGCCTTGCTCGTTAAAAGGCAGCTTGCTTGCGATCTTAAAATAGCGCAAAATCGCGCCGAATTCGGGCTTCAAAAAGGCCTTCAGCTCGTCCGTGACGCCCTTTTTGCCGCCTGCGCGAAATGCCTGCTCGCCGCGCTCGCTAAGCTTGATAAGAGCTACGGCGCGGTCGCGCTGCGGGTGCAGATCGATCCTGCATTCGCCGATAAATTCGTGCGAGCGGAGCTTAGCTTCGAGCAGATCGAGGCTCACGCGGTTTTCGTTGATCTTTACGGTGCGGTCGCCGCGCCCCAAAAGCGTGATCTCATCTGCGCATACATAGCCGAAATCGCGGCTTTCAAAGCGCTCGCACCAAGGCGAGCTGATCGTAAACTCGCCCGTTTGCGAAAATTTGTCGGCGGGCCGCTTTGCCGTAAATTTATCGAAAAGCCCCTCTGTCTGCGCAAATTTATCGTCGTGTTTTGTCGCAGAGCTCGGTGCGGGGCTGTTTTCCTGGCCGGTCGCGGTTTTATCGCTAGCGTCTGCATTAAATTTAGACGCCTGCTTACCCGAGCAGTTTATATCTTGCCCGTCCACACGGCTCGTTTTAGACTTTGCCGTAGAATTTTCGCCGCAAGAACTTGCCTCAGGATCGAAGGGCTTGCTCTCGCATTTTGCCGCGCTGCTGTCATTGATATCTGCGCGAATCTGCACGCTAACGGGAGCGAATTTTTTAAGTCCCGCGCCCTCGTTGCAGGCGATCACGCCCGTTTCGCTGGAGCCGTAAATATCGACGATGCGGGCACTGCTAAGCGCGCGCAAATTATCTCGGATCGCAGGACTTAGCGGCGCACCCGCGCTAAAAATAGTTCTCAAAGGCGCTATGTTTGCAGCGTCTGCGTGCTCGCACAGCGCGCCGAGCACCGTGGGCGAGCTGATCAGCACGGCGTCCGCAAGATCGGCTGCAAGGATGATTTCGGGGTAGTTTAGCCCGCCTTTTTGCGTGCGCGAGCCGCAAAGCAGCGGCACGAAGATGCTAAAGGTGAGCCCAAACATATTTTGGTGCGAGACGCCCGATAAAAATCGATCGCTTGCGCAAAGGCCGAATCTTTCTACCAAAAATCCCGCCTCTAAAACCATATCGCGTAGGCTCTTTTTGATGTTTTTCGCCTCGCCCGTAGAGCCCGAAGTTTTGATATAAAATTTTTGATCTGCGCGCAGTAGGTGCAAAGAGATAGCCTCTTGCTCGCACGGCGCGTGATTTTGCGGCGCGTTTTTAGATGAAATTTTAGGCGCGGATTTTTCAGTATCGCGAGACGAAATGTTTTCTAAATCATGAGGGCTGAATTTGTCTAAATTTTGCGCTGCAGTGAGATTTGGAATTTTTACGTCGCCGCCTAGATGAAATTCGCCGCTAAATTTGGGCTCTCGCAGCAGTACGGGTGCAAAGCCCGCAATCATCGCACCGAAAAAAAACGCGATGAACTCAGCCGCGTCCTCGCCGTAAATTTCTATCATCGGCGCGCTTTTTTGCTCTTGCGTCTGCGCCGTTTGCAGGGCGTGTGCGGTATTTTCGCCGCCTCTAGAATTTTCCACGCCTTTTAAGCTTACCGTTTCGCTTTGTTTGCATTTCGTTTTTGCTAAATCGCGCGCAAGAGCCGCCGCAGCAAGGATTTCACGCTCATAGGGCTTTAAAGAATTAATCAAATTTTTTAACATAAAATTTCCTAAAAATCATCTCGCCGCCGATCAGCGCGCCGATGAGGACGTATGAGATCGCGCCGCAGTAAACGCTCCAATAAATTTTATCTCGCGGTAGCAGCAGTGTCGCGCTAAGCAGGCCGTTTAGCACGAAAAATCCGAGCCAAACTTCGGTCAGCTTGCGCGTGTAGGCGCGGCCGTGTTCGTTGAAACCTGGCTGCTTCAAAAGCGCTAGGCGCGTGATCGCGGGCGTCGATCTTAGGCTGAGCGCAAAAAGCGCCGCGAGCGAGAAATTTATTATGAGCGGATACAGATACGCGAGCGTTCCGCCGCTAAATATGGCGCACAGCGCAAAAAATGCCGCGCTCGCGCCCTTAATAGCGCGATCTTTACTTTCAAAAATAGCTCGCGCCCCCCATAGCGCGCTCATCGCCGCGAGCAAGCAGACCTGCGCGCCGCCGTGCAAAAAATAGAGGCCGAAAGGGTAAAACACGCTTAAAATTATGGTAGCTGTTTTTAAAAATATCGTTCGTCGCAATCTTTGTAATCCTTAAATTTAGCCGCAAGGGCTTAGTTTTTTTGTCGCGGCAGGCTAACTTTTGCTGTGGCGGTTTTAGCTTCGTCACAGCAGTTTTTAGCTTTACCGCACTGGCTAGGCTTTTGTTGCTGCGATTTTGGTTTTGCCGTGGCAGTTTTTGATTTTGCCGCTAGCAGCGCGTCGTTGCGATCTATACCGCGCCGAGATACTTTAAATTTGACCTCGGCACCACGGTTTTGTGCGCCATGCTTTTAAAATTTTAATTCAGCCGCGCCTGCCGCCTTCAAATTCTAGCCGCATCTTAAAATTTAGCTGCGCTTTCATTTAACTCGCACTGCCGCACCCGCGATTAGATCCGCTAAATTAAATTTAGCCGAAATTTTAAAATTTTTGAAATTTTAAGAAAACAGCGGTCGCAAAAGAAACAATGCCTTTTAAAATTTCAAAATTTCACCCAGGCTCGCAGATTAAAATTTTAAAATTTTAATCTGCAAAGTGCTTTACATACTGGCCCAAAAGCGGCGGGTAAGCGGGCTTTGTACTGTGCCGCTTACCCGCCAAGCTCGCAAGCCGCTCGCTACACGCTCTTTCAATAAAACGTTCGCCGCTCGTCGCGCACCTTTGATAATATTCGCCGCACGTTATCGCAACACCATGCGCCGTCAAACAAAATGCCGCCGTATGTTATCTATCAAGCCAACCGCCGTCTTTGTGCCGCCGCAAAGTAAACTACCAAGCCGCTACACCCGCGACCTTGCCGCGCCGCACGGCGAAATTTAACTCTCGCCGCCCGTAGTTTCCCCGCTCGCGCCCTGATCGAGCTTTGCGGCTACGGCATCCACGATGTCGCCGAGAGTTTGGATATTTTTAAAATCATCGGGCATCAGCTTGTAGCCGGTGTTTTTCTTGACGTAATCGACCAGATCAATCGCATCGATGCTGTCGATCTGCAGATCTTCGTAAATTTTAGCCTCCGGCACGACCTTGCTCTCGTCGATCTCGAAAAGCTCCACGAGCGCCTTTTTTAAAATTTCAAAAATTTCGTCTTTACTCATTTTTACTCCTATTTTCGGCGATGTATTGCGCCAAAGACGCAACGGATGAGAAAATTTGCTTTAAATTTTGGGTTTTTGAGTTAAGCACGATGCCGTATTTTTTCTGCACCAAAAGCCCGAGCTCTAGCGCATCGACCGAATCGAGCCCCAGCCCGTCGCCAAAAAGCGGCTCATCGTCATTTATGTCGCCCGGCGCTACGTCTTCGAGGTTCAGCCCCGAAATGATCAGCTCCTTAAGCTCCAAAATTTCTTCGTTCACAGATTCTCCTTTTCATATAGATTTGATATTTTTTCGTAGAGTTTGCGCACTCGGATCGGGTTTGGGCGATCCGGCTCAAAGCCCGTTAGATCCAGCGCGCACAGCTCGTAGAGGTCGTATTTCATCCGAACCTCGGGCGTATCGTACCATACTTGTCCTTTTTTTAGGCTTTTAGGATCCATTTTTATCGCGACGCAGTTTATGCTTTTTGCGAAATTTATCGCGATGTAAAACGCCGCTTTGTGCATGGCGATGCGATCCGCGGTGCGCGTGCCCTCGGGGAAGATGATTAGGCTTTCTCCTCGCGCAAGGGCGCTTCGGCACGCATCTATCATCGCTTCCGAGCCGGTGTTTGGGATGTAGCCCGCAGCTGCGATGGCGGCGGAGAGGAAAGGGTTTTTGCACAGGCTTTCCTTGACTACGCAGTTTGCGCGTCGCACGTGAGCTAAAAAGATCACCACGTCAAGCAGGCTAGGGTGGTTTGCGATGATGAGAGCGCCGCTAGGCGGGAGCGTGCAGCGCCAGCTCACGCCGATGCTGCCGTAAAGTCGCGCGAGCAGCAAAAATATGCGCCACGAGATCATTATGAAATCGCGCACGAAATTTCGCACGACCTCTATTCGGTTTAGCCGTAGTAGCGCTACGGGGAGGAAGAGTAGGTTGCCCATCATGCACAGCGCGCCGAAGCTTGCGAAGGATAACGCGATGCCGATCTGTTTAAGCTTCCGCCTTAGCGGATCTGTCTGCTTCATCGCGCGGCGCCTCTTTCGGCGGGGATTATGCGGCAGCTCTCGTTAGGGATTTTATGACTATCGGCGAGGGTTTTGTTGTTCTCGGCGGGGATTTGATGGTTCATCATGCGCGCGATCTCGATAAAATTTCTACGGCTTGCCGTCTGCCGCATCGCAGCGGAGTTTTCGCAGTTTTCTGCGCGTGATATTACGCCTTGCGGCATGTGCCGAAGCAATAGAGCTTTCATAGTCTGAGCGGAGGCGATCTCGGCGCCGTGCTCGTGTCGAAGTAATAGAATTTTTGCGGCGCACGGCAAACTGCGATTTTGTAGAATTCTTGCCGCTTGTCGTATATGCTGCCCCAGTAAAATTTCCTCAGCTTGCCGCGTGCTTCGTCGTGCGTGCCATTGCGATGGAATTTTTATCTTTTGCCGCGCGTATCGTTGCGGTATAATTTCAGCGGTTTGCCACGCGCGGCGTTGCGACGAAATTTCTGCTAAGTGGCATAAACGCTGCTTTGGCGCTATTGTATGACGCATCGTTTGATTAAATTTATAGCTCGCGGCGCCACAAAATTTAAAATTCATCGCAACTGCCTTGCCGTGCGCATCTTGCCTGGGCGTCTACTCGGTTCATCGCGCGGCTAAATTTAAACTCGTAGCCCAAGCTTTGCTCTGCTAAATTTATGAAATTTACAGCCTGCTGCGCGTACCGTTTCGGCTCGCCGCATCTGTTTTTATAGCGGAATTGTGCGGTGTTTTCTACGCGCCGCTGCGGTAAAATTTTTATAGCTCGCAGCTCGCAGCGTTTAGGCGGATTTTTTTGGGTTTGTTGCGTATGCCTCGGCGGCGCATCTTCGCAGCGCGCCTCATTGCAACGCGATTTGGGGGCGCACGACGCGCGCCCTTTCAGCGTGCTTTTAAGATGCGCCATTTGGGCGAGCTCGTGTTTGGTAGCGCGGCTAAATTTAAAACTTTCACCATATCCGCGTTTGGCGGAGCGGCTAAATTTAAAGCTCGTCGTTCTCGCCTTTGAGGCTCCGCGCGGCCTGGGATTTTGATCAAATTTGCTCATCTCGCCCGCTTGCTCATGCGATGAAATTTTGCTATTTTAACGCTCACGATTTTGCCTTAAAAAAGCTGCGATTTTGGCTGGATCTTTGACGCACCAAAGATAGTCCAAAACCCCGTCGCTGCTGCGCCATTCGCGCTTGCCGGAGAGGATTTTAGCCAAAAATTCCACCACGGTATCTAGCGGGATCTCGCCGCCCTCTTTAAAGCTTCGTAAAATTTCATTCTCGGCTCGCGGTTTCGGATTTTGTGCTTCTAGGCTCTGCGCCATCGCATCCGCAACGTGCGGCGAAATTTCGATCTGCACGTCATCTCCGCGCTGAAGCACCAGAAGTAGGGCGCAGGCGAAGTCGCAGCGCTTCAGATAGTCGTTGTTTGCCTCCTCAAAATAGCAGAGCAGGGCGATTTTATCGTTATCCGACTTGCATTCGCCGTTTTTGCCATTTTCGTTTGCATCCTGCGCAGAGCCGAACTCCCCCGCGCTTTCTTTCAGCCTTGCAGCCGCGATTATTGCGCCGTTTTCGAGCGCGCACGCCGCAGAGATCGTCGAAATTTCGGCATGGTTTTGCGTAAAAATCGCATTTTGCGCTGCGATCGCGTTGAGTACGCTGACGCAAAAACTCGAAGGCGAGACGCTTTCGCTCATTGAGCCGAGCAGGCTAAAACAGCGGTTGATCTCGCCAAGGCGCGAGCAAAAAACAAGCGGCATCCCTTTGCGCTGTGTCGCGGAGCTTTGCATCGCATGATCGCAGGTTTCCGAGCTTTCGTTTGTTTTGGAATTTTGCCTCGCGAAATTTAAGGAATTTTCATTTGCCGAATCTAAATTTTGCGGCATAAAATTTAAAGAATTTTCATTTGCGAAATCCTGCGGCGGCGGGTTTTGCGCGGCGGTGCGGCTTTTATTCGCATCTAAAACTTGCGACGCGAAATTTAAGGAGCCTTTATCGGCTAGGCTCTGCGGCGCATTTTGCGAAATTTCGCCTAAAAGCGAGATGCAAAGTTTTGCCCCGAGCCCCAAACGGCGGCGTTGCAACGGCGGAATATGCGCAAGAGCCGGCTTTTTCTTTAAAGCTTCGAGCGCTAAAATTTCCTCTTTTAAGTGGGCAGCGATTTCTAAATTTTCTACGGGGCTATTTTGTAAAGCCTCGTCCTCGCGCGCGGCGAAATTTTTATAAAGCTCCGCCGCCTTTTCGGAGCTGCAATCAAAAGCGCGCGAGGGGTTAAATTTAGACGCAACCGCTTCTTGTTTTAATCTCTGCTCCGAGTGGGGCTTAATAGAATTTTCATCAAAACTTTCTGTGGTAAGGTAGCGATCCGCGCTTTTGTTATCTTTGCACGCCGTAAGATTTGCGAAATTTATGGAATTTTGCTCGCAGTCCAGAATATCTGTAAAATTTTGCGTAGAATTTATCGCGAAATCATACGTAAAATTTTGATCTGTATTGCAAGAGAGATCGAAATTTCCGCCTAAGCTTACTTCGGAAATTCCGTCCGAACAAGCGGCGAGGTTTTTATAGAACTCCGCCGGCTCGCCCGAAATTATCGCGCTTGCGTAAGATATGCCGAAGCTTAGTTTATTTTGCAATATAGCCTCTTAGCGTGACACCGCTCATTATAGTGCCTACGCCGCATTCAAACTCTTTGTCGCTTACGAAAACGTTTTTGTAATAGTAGCTCGTGATATTGACGACCTTATTGCCGCCCTCTTTTTTGGCGCGATCTTGAAAGCTAAGTAGCGCCGATAAAAACGCACGGTTGCATGCGGCTTGATCGCTCTTGCCAACGCCGTTTGCTTTTTTATTCGAGCTTAGCTGCTGCGTGATCTTTCTGCCTGCGGATTTGTTGCCGAAGTAGAATTTTATGTTCGGATCAAGCTTGGCTTTGGCGTCTGGCTCTGCGAGTGCCGCAGCGATCGAGAAGCGCACGATATCGTTTTTGGCATAAGCCGAATTAGCGACAAAAAGCGTCGCAACTACGAAAAATAGAAATTTTTTCATTTTCTCTCCTTTAGTCGAAAAATTTTTTAAAAATCAAAGATGTGTTCACGCCGCCGAAAGCAAAGTTGTTATTCATAACATAGTCCGTCTTTATCTCCTGCGGCTGCGTGAGGTACCTAAGCGGCGCGCACTGCGGATCGATATCTCGTAAATTTAGATTCGGATAGAATAGCCCCTCATTCATCATCATCACAGAAATGAAACTCTCTAGCGCCCCGCACGCACCTAAAGTATGACCTAAATAGCCTTTATAAGAGCTCACTGGCGTCTGCGAGCCGAAAATTTCATGAGTCGCCATAGATTCTGCGACGTCGCCCTGTCTGGTCGCCGTAGCATGGGCGTTTACATGCCCGATGAGATCCGGCGAAATCGCGGCGTCTTTGAGCGCGAGCTGCATCGCCGTGCGCATAGTCTCACTCTGTGGGCGGGTGATATGCGTGCCGTCACAGGTCGTGCCGAAGCCCACTATCTCGGCGTGAATTTTAGCGCCGCGCGCAAGTGCGCTTCCTAGGCTTTCTAGCACGAACATAGCGCCGCCTTCGCCCAAAACCAGTCCATCGCGCGCTATATCAAAAGGTGCAGGGCTGAGGGTAGGGGTGTCGTTTTTGCAGCTTGTGGCGTAGAGC
>CAURUA010000008.1:0-51151 GCA_963528045.1 uncultured Campylobacter sp.
AAGACGTCGGCAAAAGCGCGATGTATCTACTCAGCGACCTTGCTAGCGGCGTGACAGGCGAAGTTCACTACGTCGACTGCGGCTACAATATCATGGGCATGGGCGACGTGGCTACCGACGCCGAGGGTAAGACGATTCTTGCGTGGGATGCGGCTAAGGCCGAATAAGCGGCGTGCAAAAAGGGCAAAATTTGACGCGCACGGTGTATTACGAGGCTAGGCACAAAGCCATAGCGGAGGGCGGCGTAGAGGGTATCGCAGCCGTTTTGTGAGGTGATGATGAGGCCGAGAAAGCTTCGCTTCTGTTGTGTCTAGATTATTACCTTGATCCCTACTACGGCTGCACGCCGGCGCATGAGAGTGAAATTTTCGCCCTTTTGCAGGAGCTGCTTCTGAGCGAGCGCTCGCAGGCCATCAGAGACGATATTTTGCAGCTTCTGAGCGATTACTGCGGCGATTTTAGCGTGCTGCGAAGCAGGATTTGCGAGGCGTCCGGCGAGCTTTTGCCGGGTATCAAGCGCTTGATCGAAAGATAAATTTAACTACCGGCACGCTTTTGCTCACGGTAATTGCGTCGCGGCGAGCGGTAGCGAAATTTGCCGCGCCTCCGCATACGCCCCTTTTTGCTGCGAAAATGCGGCAGCGTAAAATTTAAAATTTGGAAGCGGTGATGAAAACCTTGGATGAGCGAGGAGATCGATTAGGCGCGTACATAAAAACGGCATGGCGATAGAGTATTATTTCAGAGCCGTTTTTTGAAAAAAGCGGTAAAAACCGCCAGGAAGGAGCTTAATGAAAAAGGATTATATCTGCGTATTTGACTGCGAGACGATCCCCGACGTAGCGGCGCTGGTGCGGGTGCTGGATGAGGATGCGATCGCGGACTGCTTTGAGCCTTTCGATAAAAAAAGCTTCGCAAAGCTTCTTGACGCGCAGCTCTCGCAAAAGATCGGCGGCGAGAAGCAAAGCGCGTCTTTAAATTTTGCTGCAAATTCGGCGGAACAGAATTTTAAAATAGAAAATTCCGAGCAAAATTCCGCGCCGCAAAACTTTACGCAACAAGACGCTGCGCTTAAAAGCTTCGCCAGTGAAAATTCCGCTGAAAATTTCGCGCAGAGAAATTTTACGAGCGAAAATTCCGCGTCGCAAAATACGGCGCCCAAAAATTCCGCATCGCTAAATTTAACCTACGACGATACCGCGCCTCAAAGCTCCGCAGCACAGGGCGCCGAGGTAGAAAATTCCGCGCTCCGAAGCCCCGCGCCTCAGAATTTCGCGGCTGAAAGCTCTATGCTACAAAGCTCCGCATCCGAAAGCTCAAATAGCGAAAATCTGGCTTCAAATTCCGTGCAAGATCTCGCGTTAAACGCGCTAAATTTTAAAATTTACGGCGAGCAGCCGATCTTTAACGCAGATAAAAGCAAAATTTTAAACCACAAATTGCTCTCGCTTAGGGCGATGGAGATTTTCAAAGAAAAAACCGGCAGCGAATTCCTGCCCGTCTGCTTCCACCGCGTCGTTAGCATTAGCGCCGTGATAGCGGACGGATTCGGCAGGTTTTTGCGCGTCTCGACGCTTGATGGCGAGAACGAGCGCGATAAAATCGCAAAATTTTTGAATTTCATCAACCGCCGTAATCCGCGGCTCGTGAGCTTCAACGGGCGCGGGTTCGATCTGCCGATGATTATGGCGCGCGCGATGTGTTACGATCTAAGCGCCGCGGCGTATTTTGAGACGAACGATCGCGATAATAACAAGAGCAAATGGGAGAACTACCGCAGCCGCTACGACGGGCGGTTTCATCTGGATCTGCTCGATCACATCAGCGATTTTGGCGCCGTTCGCGGGCTCAAGCTCGATCATATCTGCGCCAGTGTGGGCCTTCCCGGCAAATACGACGTGCACGGCGATCAGGTCCTGCAGCTGTATTACGGCGGCGAGCAGGCCAAGATCGACGAGTACTGCAGATCCGACGTGCTCAACACCTACTGGTTGTTTTTAAAATACGAGCTTTTGCGCGGTAAGATCACCAAGGACGATTATTTGAATTACATCGCGGTGATGGGCGAATTTTTGCAAAAAGAGTGCGCGGGCATGAGCTACACGCCCGTTTTTTGCGAATTTATAGAAAGGGAGCTGGCGGCATATGCGAAGTGAAATTTTTAAAATTTTAAAAGGCGCGGTTTTTGGCGCGGTGTTTTTGCTCTGCGGCGCGGTCGCGGATGAGGCTAAATTTAAACCGATGCTGCTTAAAGAGTACGTCCCCGGCATGAATATCACGGGCTGGGTCGTTAGCGAGAAGCTAGACGGCGTGCGCGCGATCTGGGATGGCAAAAATCTGCGCTCCAGGCGCGGTAAGATCATAAACGCTCCTGAGGGCTGGAGCGCGGGCTTTCCGCCGTTTTTCGTAGACGGCGAGCTATACACGGCGCGCGGGGAGTTTGAACAGCTCGTCTCGATCGTCTCTTCTAGCGTGCCAGATGAGCGGTGGAGCAGGGTGAAATTTTACGCGTTTGACCTGCCGAAGGAGCAGAAAAACCTAAGCGCGAAGATGGAAATTTTAAGAAATTTTATCGCCTCAAGCGGCGCGCAAAATTTACTCATCGTGCAGCAAACTCCGGTAAGCACGCACGCCGACGTGCAGGCGTATTTTGATCGCGTCATCGCCTCTGGCGGCGAGGGGGTCGTGCTGCGCGATCCAAACGCGCTTTATGAGAGCGGCCGCAGCGATAAAATTTTAAAATACAAAAAGACGCACGATAGCGAGTGTAAGGTCGTAAAAATCAACCCGGGCTACGGCAAAAACGAGGGCAAGATGGGCTCGCTTAGCTGCGTGGATCTACGTAGCGGGGCGAAATTTAAAGTAGGCACGGGCTTTAGCGACGAGATGCGGGCAAATCCGCCTAAGGTGGGTACGATCATCACCTATCAATACCAAAACCTAACCCGCGAGAAAAAGCCGCGCTTCCCTGTATTTTTGCGCGTGCGACCAGCGATTTAATCTAAGGGGCTATAATCGCGTACTTTGATAAATTTAATCCGAAGGAGAATAGATGAAAATTTTAATTACAGGCGGCGCGGGATACATCGGTAGCCACGTCGCAAAGGCGCTTTTAGAAGCGAACCGCCACGACGTCGTCATACTGGATAATCTTTGCAAGGGCTCGATGCGAGCGATCGAGGCGCTTCGCAACGCGGGCGAGTTTGAGTTCGTACAGGAAAGCCTAGAAAACACCCCCGCAATCGAGAAGCTTTTTAAGCGCGAGAAGTTTGATGCGATCATTCACTTTGCGGCATTTATCGAGGTTTTTGAAAGCACGCAAAATCCGCTAAAATACTATCTAAACAACACCGCCAACGCGATGAATTTGATCGCGCTTGCGAACAAATACGGCGTGAAAGATTTCATCTTTAGCTCCACTGCTGCGACCTACGGCGAGCCGGATATCCCGCAAGTAAGCGAAGAAACTCCGCAAAATCCGATAAATCCGTACGGTAGAAGCAAACTGATGGTCGAGTGGGTGCTAAAAGACGCGGCAGCGGCAAATCCAAATTTTAAATATGGAATTTTGCGCTACTTCAACGTTGCGGGTGCGGCTAGCGACGGCACGATCGGGCAAAACTACCCGAACGCGACGCATCTAATTAAGGTAGCGACTCAAACGATCGTCGGTAAACGCGATAAGATGAGCATTTTCGGCGATGATTACGACACCAAGGACGGCACTTGCATACGCGACTACATCCACGTAGAAGACCTCGCAAGCGCGCATCTGGCGGTGCTTGATTATCTGCAAAGCGGTGAGAGCGCGGTCTTTAACGTAGGATATGGCACGGGCTTTAGCGTAAAAGAGGTCGTTAATGAAGCTAAAAAAGTAAGCGGCGTGGATTTTAAAGTGCAGATCGCTCCGCGCAGAGCCGGCGATCCTGCCTGCCTCATCTCAAACGCGGGTAAAATTCGCACCAAAACCTCTTGGCAGCCTGAGCACGAGAGCCTGGATGAGATCATCCTAAGCGCACTTAATTGGGAAAAGAAGCTCTAGGTTCTAGCGTGAAAGTGCGATTTGAAATTTTAAAATTTTACTCCGCCGCGTTTAATAGCGGCGAGCAAAAGGAAGCCTTGTTTGCTTAAAATTCTAAACGCCCCCGAAGCCGCGCAGCGCAAGCTCGGCGTCGTGCTATCGTATGTAAATATCTTTGTTTCTACGATACTTACTTTGGTTTATACGCCGTTTTTCCTGCGGGCGCTGGGGCAGAGCGAGTTTGGGCTATATTCTTTGGCTAGCAGCGTTATCGGCTATTTAGCGATTTTGGATTTGGGTTTCGGTAATGCCGTGACGGTCTATACCGCCAAATACGTCTCAAGCGGCGAAGTGGAGCGCATGCATAAGCTGCACGGCACGATTTTTAGCGTGTATTTGGTAATGAGCGCGGCGATCGTGCTTGCAGGAGCTGCGCTGTTAGCCAATCTGCACGCGATTTTTGGCGCTAAGCTAAGCACTAGCGAGATGGGCGAAATTCGCATTATGCTAATGCTGCTAACTGCAAATTTAGCGATTAGCTTTCCTTTTAGCATCTATTCGTCGATCCTTACGGCGCATGAGAATTTCGTATTTATTAAGCTAGTTGGGATCTTTCGCACGATCGCTCTGCCGCTAGCTGCGGTGCCTGCGCTACTTTTGGGATATAAGGCTATCGCGATCGTAATCATCGCTACGGTGGTAAATTTAATCTGCGTCGCGGCAGATTTCATCTACTGCAAGCGCAAAGTCTCGCCCATGATAAGCGTACGAAATTTCGACGCCCCCACGCTTAAGCAAATTTTTGGCTACTCGTTTTTTATATTTTTAGGCATCGTAGTCGATCAAGTAAACTGGAATGTCGATAATTTTATCTTAGGCGCTGTATCAGGCGCTACAGCGGTCTCCACGTATGCCGTAGCAAGCACGATAAATGCCACTTTCGTCACGCTTTCGCTCACCATTAGCGGCGTGATGCTTCCTAAAATCGCTAAAATGGTCTCTGCAAACTCCACCGATTCCGAGCTTAGCGCGGAATTTATCAAAATAGGCAGGCTGCAATTTTACGTGATATTTTTTATCGCGTCGCTTTTGGTGATTTTTGGACGGGAATTTATCGTGCTATGGGCTGGTGCAAATTATGAAATTTCATATGCAATCGCGCTTATTTTGGTGCTTCCAGTAAGCGTGCCGTTGATTCAAAATTTAGGCTTAGCCGTGCTTCAGGCAAAAAACAAAGTCAAATTCCGCTCAATCGCCGCGTTTTGCGTCACGCTCGTAAATATCGCTATTTCTATCCCGCTAGCTAAGGCTTACGGTGGCGTGGGTGCTGCGTGCGGCACGGCTTTTGCGATCACCTTGCTAAATATCTGCGTGATGAATATCTACTATGCTCGTGTAATCGGACTTGACATTGCTAAATTTTGGCGAAATATTGGCGCGATGGTAGTAAAATTTGCTCCCGCAATCGCAGTAAGCCTAGCGATAAATTACGCATTAGGCTTACATGGAGTGAGCTTTTTGCTAATTTGCGGCGGGCTTTATTCGGCTATGTTTGTGCTAAGCGCGTATTTTTGGGCGATGAATGACTACGAACGCGCGATTTTTGGTGGCATTGCAGCTAAGATAAGGAGGCGGGCTTGAGCTTCAATGTAATTAGCGAAGTGGTTACGAAAGACCGCTGTATCGGCTGCGGCGTCTGCGCGAGCAGCTGCCCTTTTAGCGTGCTAAAAATGCGGCTTGGAGGCAATGGATTTTACGCGCCCGAGGAGGGCGAAGGGTGTCGCGACAAATGTGATATTTGTCTAAAAGTCTGCCCGTTTTACGAAAAAGACGCGCTTGAAAATGAGCTAAATTCTAAATCATACGCAGAGCTGGAAGGCTTTAGCCCAGATTTTGGCAGGTTTTTAGCCACTTACAAATTCTACAAAAAAGATGAAGCGCAGCGCCTAAGCAGTGCAAGCGGCGGCGCGGGAGATTATATTTTTCGCGAGCTTTTTGCGCGCGGGCTCATTGATTACGCGATTTGCGCCGTGCCCGCGGACGAAGGGGATTTTATAGCCCAAAATCACAAGTGCGGTTTTTCTACCTGCGAAAATTTAGCGCAGGTGCAGAATTTGCAAAATTCCGCAACCAAAAATTCCGAACAGAATTCCGCAATTCCGAATTTAACGCAGAATTTGGCAGACGATGATTCTACAAAATTCACGAGTGCGCAAAATTCCTTTTGCGAAAATTTTACGCAGAATTCCGTGCAAAATTTTACAAATGAAAATTCCGCGCAGAATTCTAAAGCTTTTTGTGAAAATTCCGTATCAACGCAGAATTTTGCTTGCGAGAATTCCAAAAACACGCGAAATTATGCGGGTGAAAATTCCGTGCCGCTATTTAAATTTAGCGTGATAAAAAATGCTGGTGAGCTTACTCGCGCACGCTCGTCCGCTTACTATCCGCTCACGCTTGAAGCGGTGTTAAATGAGATGTCGCGCCGCGAGGGTAGATACGCGATCAGCGCGTTGCCGTGCTTTGCTAAAGCTTTAAGGCTTGCTGCGAGCAAAAATCCGCGTCTTAAATCACGCATAAGCTTTATTGTCGGGCTGGTTTGCGGACAGGGTAAGGGTGCTGGTTTTACGCATAAGCTGGCAGATCTTGCGTTTAAAGAGCGTAAGCAGCTCGCGGCAGTTAATTACAGATATAAAATCGCGGGCAAAAGCGCGATGAGCTTTGGTTTTAAATTCCGCGCTGCAGACGGCAGCGAGGCGATAGACGATCGCAGTAGTAGCGCCTTTGCCTATTGGAGTTCGCGCGCTTTTACGCCGCTTGCGTGCAACGCCTGCACCGACGTTTTTGCCAAATGCGCCGACGTCGTGCTGATGGATGCGTGGCTGCAAAGCGAAATAAGCGAGTGGCGCGGCACATCGCTCGTAATTACGCGCGCAGCTCAGATCGACGCGCTGTTTTCGCAGCCTACGAAGCAGGCACGCGAGGCGATTTTTTGCGAGCGGATATCCGCAGCAGAGGTACAGCGCTCGCAACAAAGCCAGGTGGAGTGTAAAAACGAAATTTTCTATGGCGCGAAAAACCCGCTTAGGCGTTACATCTTGCGCCAGAAGCTTCAGATCCAGCGATATAGTGCTACGCATTTTGATTGTGATGATTTTATCGCTGCTAGGCTTAAAAAAATCGCCGCTGCGAATAAAGTGCTAGCGCTTTTGGCGCTACCAAAGATCGCGGCATATAAAATTTATAGGAAGTTTGCATGAAGATCGGGATTTTTACCCTGCCGCTAGTAAATAATTACGGCGGAATTTTACAAGCTTACGCGCTAAGCCGCGTGCTAGTGGGGCTTGGGCATGAGCCGTGGCTCATAAACTTGCGCCTGCAAAGAAGTAAACTATCGATTGCGTATATTAAATTTTTAGTGGCATGCGCGCTTAAAAAGGAGCTTTGCGGCGCGGAATTTAATCCCTCTTACGAGCGCGATACTAGCGAGTTTGTATCGGAAAATATTCCTTTAACCGCGCCTGTTTGTACGCCTGCGGATTTAAAGGCGCTGTGCGAGAAAGAACGCTTTGAAGCGGTGATTTTAGGAAGCGATCAGGTTTTTCGTCCTAGCTATTTTGCGGATTTTGCAGATTGCTTTAGCCTTGGATTTTTGCCGCCTAACTGCACGCGGATCGCCTATGCTGCAAGCTTTGGCGGAGATAGGCTCTGTGGGCTTAAAAATCCCGCGGATTTAAAAGCTCACGCTGCAAATTTGGCTAAATTTAAAGCTATTTCGGTGCGCGAGTGCGATGGTGTAAAGCTTGCGAGTGAATGCTTTGGTGTAAATGCGCATTGGGTACTGGATCCTACACTTTTGGCTAACAAAGAGATTTACGATAAATTTTTAAGCCATGCGCCAAAGCGCAAGGGCTTTGCCTATATCCTAGATCCATCGCCTCGCTCTGAAGCGACGATAGAGCTACTAAAAAAGCAAAGCGGCCTAGAGATAGATGAGGTGAACGACCGCGGCAACCGCATCGGCATAAAAGCGTGGCTAAGCGCTATTGCGGGCGCGGAGTTTGTGCTAACCGACTCATTTCACGGCTGCGTATTTTCTATAATCTTTAATAAGCCGTTTTTTGTGCTCGTTAACGCTAGTCGCGGCGCGTCGCGCTTTAGCTCGCTTTTGGGCTCGTTCGGGCTTGAAGATAGAGCTTTGCAAGATCCCAAAGACGCGCGCTTGAACGCGACTATCGATTGGGATGGCGTAAATGAGGCGTTGCGCCGTAAAAGAGAGGACTCGATGAAATTTTTAAAAACAAGTTTAGGCTCATAAAATGAAAATAGCTATGGTAATTTCTGCTTTAGGCAAGGGCGGTGCCGAGCGCGTGCTAAGCGTGCTGGCAAATTTTTTCTGCCGTGAGAATGAAGTCTGTGTGATAAAATTTGACGCAGACGAGCCGTTTTATGCGCTGGATCCTAAGATCGAGCTTATTAGCTTGGATTTGGGAGTGGGCGATTTGGGAGTATTTGGCAATATAAAAAAGCGCTATGATAAAATTTTAGCCTTGCATAGGCTTCTAAAAAGTCGTAAATTTGACGTAGTAATCTCGTTTTTAGATAATACCAATGTCCTTACGCTTATCGCAAATCTAGGAGTTGGGCAGAAAATTATCGTCTCCGAACACACCAATCATCGCTTTTTAAAAAGTCCGATCTGGCGAGCTCTCAAGCGGATCTTTTATCCGAGGGCTGCAGGTCTTAGTGTGCTTAGTAAATTCGATCTGGATCATTACACATATGTGCAAAATCGCGCGATTATGCCTAATCCGATGTTTGAGATCAGCCATGCTAAAGATGCTCGCCCGCCTAAAGAAAATATCATCCTAGCAGCCGGTCGGCTCAATGTCTATAAGGGCTTTGATGTCCTTCTTAAGGCACTTGCGCTTGTAGATTTCAATCTTTTAAAAGAATGGAAGGTGGTGATCGCAGGCGACGGAGAGGAGCGAAAGAGCCTTGAGAGCCTAGCTGCGAAGCTGCGCTTAAATGTGCAGTTCATCGGCTTTGTGCGCGATATCGAAAGCTTATATGAACGCGCTAAAATCGTAGTCGTAACCTCCAAGATGGAGGGCTTTTGCAATATTTTGATGGAGAGTATATTTTTTGGCACCGCCAGAATTTCTACGGATTGCATCGCAGGTCCTAGCGAGCTTATAAGCGACGGCGTAGATGGGTTTTTATGCCCTGTAGGCGATAGCACAAGTATCGCTAAAAAGCTTGAAATTCTAATGAGCGACGAAAAGCTACGCGAGCGGCTCGTGCAAAACGCCTCTAAGCGCGAGGAGAGCTTTAAAATTGAAACAATCGGGCGACGCTGGCTGGATTTCATAGCCGCTACAATAAAAAGGGAGGAATAATGAGCGAAAATCCTCTAATCTCGGTCATCATTCCCGTTTATAATGTTAAAGAATTCCTGCGCGCTTGCGTGGAGCGCATCACGGCGCAGACCTATACGAATTTAGAAATTTTACTCGTAGATGATGGCTCAAATGACGGCAGCGAGGCGATTTGCGACGAATACGCCGCGCGCGATCCTCGTGTGCGAGTGCTGCATAAGCTAAACGGCGGGCAAGCTAGCGCGCGAAACGCTGCTTTAGATGTCGCTCGCGGGGAGTTTATCAGTTTCGTAGACAGCGACGATTTGATAAGTCTTGATTTGATTGAGACGCTTTTTCGCCTGACGCAGAAATTTTGCA
Organism: uncultured Campylobacter sp.; assembly: GCA_963528045.1. Lineage (GTDB taxonomy): Bacteria > Campylobacterota > Campylobacteria > Campylobacterales > Campylobacteraceae > Campylobacter_B. The sequence continues at coordinate 9,760 of CAURUA010000008.1, forward strand.
CCAAAATCGCTATGTGCGGCTACACGGCATTTAGCGACGAGAGCGAAATCAATAATTTCAAGGCGGCTTTAAATTCTAAAGAAAATCAAAATTCTAAAGAGATTAGCGATCCAAGAGGGGTTGCAAATTCAAATGCCAACGCAGGCGAATACAAAATATCGCCGCAAGAGCTTTTTAGACGCAGCTGCACGCAGGATCCGTATTTTAGCACCGCTATTTGGCGCGCGCTGTTTGCTCGCGAAATTTTCGCTGCTTTGCGCTTTCCTGCGGGACAGATCTATGAGGATGTGGGAATATTTTTTGATATTTTTAACGCTTCTATTGCGGCGTGCACGGATGAAATTTTATATTTTTATCGCGTAAGGGCAGGCTCGACCGTAAACTCATTCGCGCGCAGGCATCTTGCGGTCATCGCTGCGGTGCGCCGTTATACTGAGGCGATCGCTGCGAATTATCCGAGCTTGGTGCGTGAGGCTAATTTTACTCGCTGCGAATCCGCGCTGAATACGGCGTTTTTAATCATCAAATCAAGCTTTGATGCCGCAGGCTCGGATGGGGATGCGACTTCTCCTTCCGAGGCTAATACGCGCAGCTTGGCAAACGAGGCGGATTTGCATGGAGCTGATAGTTTATCTTGCGCATGCTGTGAAAATTCCGCAGTTAAAAATTCAGCCAAGCAAAATTATATGCGAAATTCTAAGCAGAATTCCGCGTCGCAAAGAAAGATCGCAGATCCCCGCTCTCCTTTAAGCGCTGCAGAAGCTGCGGATCAGATCCGCTCACTGCACGCTTTGGTGCGCGAGCGGCTGGATTTTGGATTTTTCGCGGCGCATGCAAGCCGCACGCAGACGCTGATGATGGTCTTATTTTACGCTAGCCCTGCGCTTTTGCGGCTATTTTATAAAATTTATCGGAAGTTAAAATGAAAATTTTATTCGTCATCGCGGCTCTTAGAAACGGCGGCGCCGAGCGCGTGCTGCAGGTTTTGGCGAACCATTTTGCGCGCGCAAACGACGTTACGATCGCGATTTTGGAAAATGACGAGGGCAGGTATAAATTTAGCGAAAAGATAAAATTTTTGCATCTGGATGTTTATAAAAATGGCGGCAGGTTCGATAAATACAGAATTTTGCGCGAGTGTTTCAAGCGCGAGCGCCCAAGCGTCATCATCAGCTTTATGGACTGGACGAACGTAGCGTGCGTGATCGCAAATTTCGGACTTAAAATTCCACTCATCGCGACCGAGCACAACGCGCACGATTATCTGCGAAGCGGGCTTTTTAGCCGCGTGCGCGATCTGTGCTATAAAAAAGCGGACGCGCTTACGGTGCTTACGCGTTCGGACTTTGAGTACTATTCGCGATTTGTCAAAAACTGCTTCGTCGTGCACAACCCCTTTTTCGGCGAGATTTGCGATACCAAAGGCGTCAAGCGAAACGTGATCTTAAGCGTCGGCAGGCTCGAGACCGTCAAGGGGTATGAAATTTACTTTGACGCGCTAAGCAGGATCGATAAAGACCTGCTTGCTAAGTGGGAAATTTTAATTGCAGGCGACGGCTCGCTGCGCGAAAGCTTGTGCGAGCTCGTGGCGCGGCTTGGGCTTGAAGTGCGATTTTTGGGGCACAAGCAGGACGTGAGCGAGCTGTATAAAGAAGCCAAAATTTTTGTGCTAAGCTCGCTTAGCGAGGGGCTTTCAAACGTGCTGATCGAGTCCGCGTTTTACGGCTGCGCACGGCTTAGCAGCGACACGGCGGGTGCAAAAGAGCTCATAAAAGACGGCTTTAGCGGCATTTTGTTTAAACGCGGCGATGCGAATGAGCTTGCGAGCAAGCTTGAAAATTTAATGCGTGATGAGGCGCTGCGAGACGCTCTCGTGCAAAATGCAAATGAAAATTTAGACGAGTTTTCGCAAGAGCGCATCATTAAGCTCTGGCAGGGCTTGATTGATCGGTTTGCGCGCAAATAGCAGCCGCTTGTCGATGCCCTAGCGGCGCGCAGGGATTAAATTTAAACTTCGGTGTGCTAAGATAGCGTCTTGCGCCCGAGCAAAACGGCGCGTTTAAATTTGCCGTATCGTGCGATGAAATTTAGCCGCTTGAGGCAGCGCAAAATGCGCTAAATTTAAACGGCTGATGCGTCAGCGCTCGCATAAAAAGGCGTGAGCAAAGCTTAAATTTAGAGCGCGGCAGCGATATTTAAAAGGTAAAGGGATGAAGAAATTAAGCGTTTTTATCTATTCGATGGGCGGTGGCGGCGCCGAGCGCGTCGTAAGCAACCTTTTAGGCGAGCTTACGGCACGCTACGAAGTACATCTGGTGCTGATGAACGATAGGATTTTTTATGAAATTCCAAGCAGCGTGCAGATCCATTTTATCGAAAAATCAGCCCCTTTTGAAAATGGACTGCTGAAGTTCGCAAAGCTTCCGTTTTTGGCGCTTAGGTACAAAAAGCTATGCGAGCGCCTAGGTATCGACATCCACTTCGTTTGGATGAACCGCCCTTGTTACGTAGCGGCGCTGGCGCGAGTTTACGGGCTACGCGGAACGATGATTTTTAACGAATGCTCGACGCCGTCGGTGCTGTATAAAGAGCCGAGCTTCAAATCCAAAATTTCAAAGCTTTTGCTGCGCAAGCTCTATCCGAAGGCCGATTTTATCTTCCCCAACTCGCTTGGAAATCTGCGCGATTTGGCGGATAATTTCGGAATCGATGAGCGTAAGATGAGCGTGCTATACAACGCGATCGATCTGGATGAGATCGGTCGCAAAGCGGGTGAGCCGATCGCGCAGCAGCAGCCGTTTTTCCTAAGCGTCGGTAGGCTTGATGCGGGCAAAAACCACGCGCTTTTGATCCGCGCGTATGCAAATTTAAAAAATAACGACAAAGACCTGTTGATATTGGGCGACGGCGTGCTGCGAGCCGAGCTTGAGGCTCTGATAGAGGAGCTAGGCTTGGGCAGCCGCGTGAAGCTTTTGGGTTTTGACGCAAACCCGTATAAATATATGGCCAGATGCTACGCGTTTGTTTTTGTAAGCCTTTTTGAGGGGTTTTCAAACGCGCTTATCGAGGCTCTTGCATGCGGCAAGCTCGTAATTTCAAGCGATCATCAAAGCGGCGCGCGCGAGCTTTTGGGGCAGAGCGAATGGGGCGTGCTGGTGGGCGTAAACGATCTAGAAAGCACTCAAGCGGCGATGCAAAAAGCGCTGGATGATGAAAATTATGTAAAATTTTATGAGAAAAAGGCTAAAATTAGAGCCTCGTTTTTCGATAAAAAACGGATAGCAAGCGAGCTGATCGCAAAAATAGAACAAATCGACGAAGGAAAATAGGCGTGGGTGAAGAAAAAAAGGCTTTTAGCGTCAGAGAGATCGACGAAGGATCGGACGATCAAAAAGGCGCGCAATCAATGGGTGCCGACAAAGCTGCCTTAAGCGAAAATTTCGCTAGTGAGGGAAATTTTGACGCAGAGTATTCCGCAGGCGGCGGAGAGAATTTTAGCGGCGAAAATGCCGAGATTGAGGGTGGCGAGGACGCTGTGCCTCAGAGTGATAAAAATTCTGCGCTTGATGCAAAAAATTCTGCGAGCAAAAATTCCGCGCACGCCGGCGTTAAAAATTTAAGCGACGATCAAATGCGCGCTGCTTCTGCAAAAATGCGAGCACAAAAAAAATCCAAAAAGGCTAAAAAATCAAGCGGACAAAATTCCGCCTCGGTAAATTCTGAAAATTCCGCAGGCACAAATTCTGCAAACTCAAATTTGAAAGGCACTGCGAATTCCACGAGCAAAAATTCTACAAATAAAAATTCCGCTGGCGTTGCGAACTCTACAAATAAAAATTCCGCAAAAGCCGCTAATTTGGCTAAATTTAAAAATGCGAATTCTGCAAGTGCTTTAAATTCTACAAACGGCATAAATTCTGATAATTCTAAAAGCTTTACAGCAGAAAATTCCCAAAATTCTAAAAATCAGGCAGCTGGCGCGCTTCCTACTAGGCGCAGAATTTTTGGCTTCATAAAAAATTATGAGTTTTCTAAGCATATTTTGCTGATGATTTTGTTCGCATTTGCCTTTAGCGTGGCGCTTCGTATGTGGTGGGTGTATTGGGCGAGCGGCTTTCCGAACTACTTTTTTTGGGACGGCGAGCTGATGATAAACACCAATGACGGCTACGCCTTTGCAGAGGGCGCGCGCGACCGACTCGCCGGCTTTCATCAGCCCAACGATCTTAGCTACTTTAGCGCGCCGCTTTCGATTGTGACGGCGTTTTTGGCTGAAATTTTGCCCTTTAAAATCGAGACGATATTCGTTTATCTGCCGGCTTTGTTTAGCTCGCTCATCGTGGTGCCGATCTTGCTTATCTCAAGCGAGTTTCGCTGCATGCGCGCGGGCTTTATCGGCGCGCTTATTGCGAGCGTGGCGAATAGCTACTACAACCGCACTATGGCTGGGTATTACGACACCGATATGCTAAATATCGTGCTTGCGATGTGTATTTTGTGGGCGCTCATCCGCATTTGCACGCGCGGTTCGCGCAGCACGCTGTTTTGGCTGGGCGCGTTTGTGATATTTTATATGTGGTGGTATCCGTCCAGCTTCTCGCTAAATTCTATGATGCTCGCCGTATTTTTCGCCTACACGCTGATTTTTAAACGAAAAAGTGCGGTAAATTACGAAGCGATGATTATCTTTTTGATCGCGCTTTGCTCCACGCCGATTGCGGTAAAAATTCTAATCTCGCTTGCGCTATTTTGGCTCTTTGCGTTTAGAGGAAAGCTATTAAATTTTAAAATTTTAGCGATTATCGGTGCGCTTGCCGTAGTCTTTTTCGTCGCAAACGGAGGCCTTAGTCCGATAATCTTTCAGGCGAAATTTTATATCTTCCGCTCCTTTGCGGACAACGCCGATACGGCATTTCATTTTTTCAACGTCAATCAAACAATCCAAGAATCGGGCATCGTGCCAACTAATATCTTTATGGAGCGCATCAGCTCGCACGTCGCGGTTTTCGTGATCGCGGCAATCGGATATGTAGTGCTTTGCTTTAGGCATAAAGAATTTTTACTCTCGATCCCACTTCTGCTTTTGGGCTTTGCGGCGAACAAAGCGGGCCTTAGATTTACGATCTATGCCGTGGGTGTGATGGGACTGAGCTTTGGATATATTTTATATTTTTGCATAAAGCGCTTGGATCTGCCAAAGATCGCGGGGCGCGCGATACTGCTTATTTTGACGGCGCTTGCGATCTATCCTGCGTGGCAGCACATCGTCTCGTACAAGGTCGATACGGTCTTTTATCAAAGCGAGGTGCGGGTGCTAGATGAGCTCAAAGATAAGGCGCAGCGCGAGGATTACGCGCTTTCGTGGTGGGACTACGGTTACGGCATACGCTATTACAGTGACGTAAAGACCCTCATCGACGGCGGCAAACACCTAGGCAACGATAACTTTCCCGTTAGCTTTGCGCTTTTTAGAGATCAGATGAGCTCTGCGAATATGGCGCGACTAGATGTCGAATACACCGAGCGCGGATATAGTGAAAAAATTCCAAACAAGCTAAAGCAAATTTTAAAAGATTACAACGCCACGGATGTCAATGATTTTATCTTAAGCCTCGGGCTGGCTGATTTTAAGCCGCCAAAGCCTACGCGCGACATCTACTACATCCTGCCCGATCGCATGATGAATATCTTTCCCGTCGTCACGCAGTTTTCAAACATCGACATCACCGACGGCAAGCAGCTAGGCGAGCTGTTTTTCATAACGAGCGATAGGTTCGTTCAGGATCAAAGCGGCGTGCATATGGACAACGGCTTTTCGATCTCACCGAGCCTTTTAAATTTAGAGTATAGCGGCAGAAAATTCGCGATCAATACCTTTTACGAAACGAGCTACGACGCGAACGGCAAGCTTTCGGTAAAAGAGTTTAATATGGACAGCAGCGCGCAATTTTACGTGATTTTCATGCGCGATTACGGGCGATTTTTGCTACTAGATAAGACGATGCTAAACTCAAGCTACATTCAGCTTTTTGTATTTGAAAGATATAGACCTGAGTTATTCGAGCCTGTGATCTTAAGCCCTGCTGTGAAAGTTTATAAATTAAAGCGCTAGATAAAATTTTGCCGCAAGCTAAGGAGAAATTTATGAAATTTAACCTCGCAACGCTAAACAAGGAATGCAGCAGATGGCTCGCATAGGGTTTTTAAGCCATGCCGATATGAGCTTACATTTCTTTCGTCGCCCGATAATGCAGGCTTTAAAAGGGCGCGGGCACGAGGTTTTCGCAATTGCTCCTCGCGGCGCTTATACGCAGGATTTGGCACGCGATTTTAATGCCGTAACTTACGATCTTGATCGGGCGAGCCTAAATCCGCTTACCGTATTTAGCAACACCAAAGCCCTTGCGCGCGAGCTAAAGAGGTTAAATTTGGACCTGCTGCAAACAGCCGCGCACAAATCAAACGTATTCGGTACGCTGGCGGCTCGCGAGGCGGGTATAAAATATGTGATAAACTTAGTCGAGGGGCTGGGCAGCTTTTATATCGACGATGATATTAAAACAAGGCTCGTGCGAGCGGTATTGGAGAAGCTTTATAAATTTTCATTTTCGCAGGCGGATGCTTGCATATTTGTAAACGATGCCGATCCTGATTATATGCTATCTCGCGGGCTTATTGCGAAGCAAAAGGTCATAAGGATTAAAAGTGTAGGCGTAAATGCTGAAAGATTCAATCCCAAAATCGTTAGTGCGTCGGATCTGGGCGAGGATTTGCACGGCAAAAAGATCGTGCTGATGATAGCTCGCGCGATGTGGCATAAGGGTGTGAGAGAATTCTACGAAGCAGCAGAAATTTTAAAAGATCGATCGGATGCGAAATTTGTCTTTGTAGGCGAGGGTTTTGCGGGCAATAAAAGTACCGCTGATCCTGCGTTTTTGCGAAGCGGTGCGGTGCATTATCTAGGCGCCAGAAACGACGTGCCAGAGCTTTTGAAGGCTAGTTACCTGCTAGCACTTCCTAGCTACAAGGAGGGCTTTCCGCGCACGGTTTTAGAGGCGATGAGCATGGCGCGAGCCTGCGTAGTAAGCGACTGTAGCGGCTGCGTCGAAGCGGTGCAAGATGGCGTCAACGGCTTAATTTGCCGCACTCGCGACGCGAATGATCTTGCGCGAAAGATCGAAATTTTGCTAGATGATGAGCCGCTTTGTGAAAGGCTGGGACGAAACGGGCGCGAGATGGTGCTTGCAAATTACGACGAAAAGATCGTCACGGAAAAATATTTAGAGGTTTATAGGAAATTTATCGATGTATAGGTGTTTTTTAAAGCGTGCGCTCGATTTTACGGCGGCTTTGGTTTTGATCATTTTGGTTTCGCCCGTGATGGCGCTTACGTGGTTCTTGATCCGCAAGCATATTAGCAAAAGCGCGATTTTTACGCAATCTCGCCCTGGGCTTGATGAGCAAATTTTTAAAATTTACAAATTTAAAACGATGAGCGACGAGCGCGGCGCGGACGGCGAGCTTCTGCCAGACGAAGCGCGGCTGAACGATTACGGCAAAAAGATCCGCGCGCTAAGCCTGGATGAGCTGCCGCAGCTTTTTAACGTGCTAAAGGGCGATATGAGCTTCATCGGGCCGCGCCCGCTGCTGATCGAGTACCTGCCGCTTTATTCGCCGCAGCAGCGCCTTAGGCACAGCGTGCGCCCGGGCATCACGGGGCTTGCGCAGGTAAACGGTCGCAACGCGATCAGCTGGGAGAAAAAATTTGAGTTCGACACGTATTACGCGCAGAATTTAAGCTTCGCGCTCGATCTTAAGATTGCGCTTTTGACGATTAAAAAAGTGCTTGCGAAAGAGGGCGTGAATAAAGAGGGCATGGCGACGACGGAGAAATTTAATGGACACAACTAAAATTTACGTTTACGGCGCGAGCGGACACGGGCTGGTGGTCGCTGACGTCGCGCTAGCTGCGTGCGGGACTAAATTTAGCGAAGTCGTTTTTTTAGACGACGCAGCGGGGCTGAAATTTTGCGAGGATCTGCCGAAACACCCCGTAATAATCGCAATCGGCGATAATAAAACCCGCGCAAAGATCCAAGAAAAGGTGGCGCGCGCCGGTTTTGAGATAGCGACGCTAATTCATCAAAGCGCCATCGTTAGCCCAAGCGCCTCTATCGGCGAGGGCGCGGTCGTAATGCCAGGCGCCGTGATAAATGCGCGAGCTAAAATCGGTCGCGGCGCGATAATCAATTCAGGCGTCGTAATCGAGCATGAGTGCGAGATCGGCGAGTTTGCGCACATTAGCCCAAACGCGGCGCTTGCGGGCGGCGTGAAGGTGGGGGCGTTTTCGCACATTGGAATCGGTGCCAGCGTCATTCAGAGGCTAAGTATCGGGCAGCGCTGCATCATCGGCGCGGGCGCTGCGGTCGTGCGCGACATAGCTAGCGATAGCGTAGCCGTAGGCGTGCCTGCTCGCGTGATTAAAAAAAATGGCTGAATTTAAAATTTATAGCATTAAAAGTGATAAAATCCGAGCATTTAAATTTAATGCCGAAAGCTAAATTTAGCCTTGCGATGCGCGAGGTTAAATTTAAAGATCAAGGAAGGATAGAGATGGCAAGAGTATTTTTAAGCCCGCCGAATATGGGTGGCGATGAGCTTGAGTATATAAAAAAAGTATTTGAAAGCAACTATATTGCGCCTTTGGGCGAATACGTTAATCGCTTTGAGGACGCAGTGAAGTCCTACACTGGCACGCGCGCTGCGCTGGCGCTAAACGCAGGTACGGCGGCGCTTCATCTAGCGCTTCGCTGCAGCGGCGTAAAGGACGGCGACGTGGTGCTTGGATCTACGTTTACCTTCATGGCGTCGCTAAATCCGATATTTTACGAGCGCTGCGTGCCGGTGCTGATAGACAGCGACGAGAGTTGGAATTTAAGCCCGAGGCTGCTTAAAGAAGCGATCAAAAAATCGCCGAAAAAGCCAAAGGTGCTCGTCGTTACGCATCTTTACGGACAGGCTGCGAAAATGGACGAGATATGCGAAATTTGCGAGAACGAAGGTATTGATGTTATCGAGGATGCCGCAGAGGCGCTGGGCGGATTTTATAAAGGCAGGGCATTGGGCGGTATCGGAAAATGCGGCGCGCTAAGCTTTAATGGCAATAAAATCATCACTACCTCAGGCGGCGGAATGCTGATCTCAAACGATGAGGGGCTAATCGCCAAGGCTAGATTTTACAGTACCCAGGCACGCGAGCCGCTGCTTCACTACGAGCACAAAGACTACGGCTACAACTACCGCTTAAGCAACGTTTTAGGCGCTATCGGCGTAGGTCAGATGGAGGTCTTGCCGCAGCGCGTAAAGAGAAAGCGCGAAATTTTTAAAATTTACGAGGATCTATTTAGAGGCACCGACGTGGAGTTTATGCCCGAAGTCGAAGGCGGCGAGGGCAACAGATGGCTTAGCACGCTTCTATTTAAGAAAAAGGATGCCCATCTAAAGGTTATCGACGCCCTAAACAAAGCCGACATCGAATCTCGTCCGCTTTGGAAGCCGATGCATCTGCAAAGCATCTTCACAGGCGCGCTTAGCGTAGTTGACGGCACTAGCGAGGATATGTTTAGTCGCGGCATCTGCCTTCCTAGCGGCACCGATATGAGCGACGAGACGATTGAGCGCGTCGTAAAAATCGTAAAAGAAAACATCTAATGCTGTTAAAACCCACTAAATTTAGCCGCTTCGCGTTTTTTTTGCTGGGAGATATTTTTATCTCGATCCTCTCCGTTTATATCGCGTTTTTGCTGCGATTTAGCGGAGACATACCGAACGAATTCTATAAAGGCGCCCTGCTTAGCGCCTCGAGTCTTACGGCGATTAAAATTTTCTACTTTTGGTTTTTGCGGATATATTTAGTTCCGTGGAGATTTTTCGGGCTATACGAAGCAAGAAAGCTCTTTTATGCGCATGTTATGGCAGCACTTACCTTTTTAATCCTGTTTTTTCTAGCGAGTAAAATTTTTAACCCCTTCCCGCGCTCGATCATCATCATCGATGCGGCGATCTCGTTTATTTTAATCGGTGGGATTAGAATTTCAAAGCGGATGTTTCTAAGTGAGAAGAAAAATATCACGAATAACGAGCCCTGCATCGTCGTGGGCGCTACGAGCAAGACCTTTCACGTCCTAAAAGGTATGCGGCAAAAATATATCAATTACTATCCTGTGGGCGTCGTGGACGGGCGGCCTGAGCTAGTAGGGACCTATTGCGAAAACTACGTCGTCAGAGCCAAGAGCGAAATTCCGCAGATGATCAAAGATAGCGGTGCTAAAACTGCGATCATCGCGCTAGCGCTGTATCCGGACGAGCTAAAGCAGCTCTATGATGAGCTGTTCGCGTACGGGCTAAAGGATATTAAGCTCTTTTCGCTTTTGGAGGATGAGAGCAAAAAGATCCGCGACGTATCGATCGAGGATCTGCTCGCGCGCAAGCCCAAAGACCTCGACACCAAGGCGATTGAAAATTTTATCAAAGACAAGATCGTGCTGGTAACGGGCGCGGGTGGCACGATAGGAAGCGAAATTTGCAAGCAGTGCTTGAAATTCGGCGCAAAGCGTCTTATCATGGTCGAACACAGCGAGTTTAATCTCTACTCAATAAATGAAGCTACGGGCGCGGACGCACGCAACGAGTTAAAGATGATAAACGTCGTTTATCGCCATGAGCTGGAGGAGGTTTTTGCAGAATTTCGTCCCGAGGTGGTCGTGCACGCAGCGGCGTATAAGCACGTGCCGCTATGCGAGTTTAACCCGCATCTAGCGGTCAAAAACAATGTCATCGGCACAAAAAACGTAATCGATCTGTCCAAAAAATACGGCGCGAAAAAGGTTGTTTTGATCTCGACCGATAAAGCGGTGCGACCGACGAACATTATGGGCACGACGAAGCGTATCTGCGAGCTTTACGCGCTAAATTCCAACGACGCGGCAAGCGATACGCAGATCGTCGCGGTGCGCTTCGGAAACGTGCTCGGCTCAAGCGGCAGCGTCATTCCTAAATTTAAACGCCAGATCGAAGCGAACGAGCCGCTTACCGTTACGCACCCCGAGATTACGAGATATTTTATGCTCGTTAGCGAGGCGTGCCAGCTGGTGCTTCAAGCCGCCTCCATTGCGCAGGGCGGCGAACTTTTCGTGCTGGATATGGGCGAGCCCGTAAAGATCGCCGATCTTGCCAAGCGAATGCTGCAGCTTGCCGGCAAGGAGGAGCTGGGTATTAAATTTGTAGGTCTGCGCCCCGGCGAGAAGCTTTACGAGGAGCTTTTGATCGACGAAAACGACAAGAGCACGAAGTATCAATCCATATTCGTAACCCACTCCGCAAAATACGACCTGCAAGAGCTAAGCTCGCAGATCGAGGAGCTTTCGGAGTGCGAGGACGCGCAGGTTGCGGATAAGCTAAAGCGTATCGTGCCCGAGTTTTCGCACCGATTGAACGATATGAAGGGCACGGCTTGATCGGTATCGTGGATTACGGCGCGGGCAATATCCAAAGCGTGATGAACGCGCTTAGCTTCTGCGGCGCTAAATTTTGCCTAGCGCGCAGCCCTGAGGAGCTTTTGAGCTGCGATAAGGCCCTGCTTCCGGGCGTGGGCGCATTCGGCGAGGCGATGGATAAGCTTCGCGCAAGCGGTATGGGCGACGCAATTAAAGAGTTCGTAGCAAGCGGCAGATATTTTTTAGGCATCTGTCTAGGGATGCAGCTTCTGTTTGAGCAAAGCGAGGAATTCGGCGCGCGCAGCGGGCTTGGAATTTTACCCGGTCGCGTCGTAAAATTTGACAAAACGAAATTTAATATTCGGTGGACGGAATCTGGGTCCGAAAATATGAAATTTAGATCGGGCGAGGCGAAATTTAATTCAGACGGGGCAGAGCCGAGCGAGCACTGCGGGCAAAATTTCGCTCGCGCCGAAAGCCTAAAGATCCCGCACGTCGGCTGGAACAGCGCGCATTTTATCAAGCGCTCGCCGATAAATACGGGCTTGGGCGAGTTTGAGTATCTGTATTTCGTGCACTCCTACCACGTCCTTTGCGCGCGCGAGATCACGCTTGCGAGCACGTTTTACGGCTATGAGTTTGCAAGCGCGATCTGGCGCGAAAACGTATTTGCCTTTCAGCCGCATCCCGAAAAAAGCCACGATGCGGGCATAAAAATTATTAAAAATTTTACGGAGCTGTGATGGAGATTTTCCCTGCGATCGATCTAAAACAAGGATGCGCCGTGCGCCTTAGCAAGGGCGAGATACAAAGCGCAAAAATTTATTCCAAAGACCCCTGCGAGCTAGCCAAAAAATTTGAAGATCTCGGCGCTAAATGGCTGCATTTAGTTGATCTCGACGGCGCATTTGCGGGCGAGGCGGTAAATTTCAAAGCGATCGAGCGGATCGTAAAAAGCACGCGTCTGCGCGTAGAAGTGGGCGGTGGCATCCGCGACGAAGCGCGCATAAAGCAGTATTTGAGCTTAGGCGTCGATAGATTTATCCTGGGCTCGGCGGCGCTTAAAAATAGAGATTTCGTAAGGAGAATAGCGAAGCTTTACCGCATCGTCGTGGGCATAGACGCAAAAGAGGGGCTCGTAGCGACTGAGGGCTGGGCGGAGCTAAGCTGCGTAAAAGCGACCGATCTGGCTCGAGACTACGCGGACGCGGGCGTTTGCGCGATCATCTGCACCGACATATCGCGCGATGGGATGTTAAGCGGCGTAAACGTAGAATTTAGCCGCTCTATCGCGAAAGCTAGCGGCATCGATACTATCGCAAGCGGCGGTGTGAAAGATATGAACGACATAATCGCGCTTAAAAACGCAGGCTCCATCGCGGGGCTCATCGTCGGCAAGGCGTATTACGAAGGCACGCTCGATCTTAAAAAGGCGTTTGAAGCTCTATAAAAACGCCCGAGCGTAAGCAAAGTTTGAACTAAATTTTAGTAATATGCAAATTTTAAAATTTAAAGGCGATGTGAGGCGATGAAAGATTTTTTTTATGAGATGATCGTAAAAAGCGCGAATGCAAGCGAGCTTTTTAAAAACTTTGCGTTTGAGCTCGGCGTTACCTGCGTCGAAGAACGCGGCGAGCGTTTCATAATCCGCGACGAAGAGGATCTGCAAAATTTAAAATTTGCGTTTGAAGAGTTTAAAAAGGCGCTCGCGCGCTCTCTCAATTTAGACGCTGATTTGCAGATCGAAATTTCAAAAAAGCAAAACAAAGACTGGCTCGATGAGTATAAAAAAGGCGTCGCACCCGTAGCGGTCGGCAGATTTTACGTCCGTCCGAGCTGGTGCGAAAGATCGCAAGATCACGCGCTAATCGATCTGCTCATCGATCCTGCGCTGGCGTTCGGTTCAGGCCATCACGAAAGCACCAATATGTGCCTGGCGCTACTTAGCGAGCTCGCTCGCAAGGGCATAAGTGCGCTTGACGTGGGCTGCGGCAGCGGAATTTTAAGTATCGCGATGAAAAAACTGGGCGCAAAGGTAAGTGCCTGCGATACCGACGAGCAGGCGGTGGCCGCTACGCAGCAAAACGCCGAGAAAAACGGCGTTCAGATCGATCAAATTTGGCTCGGCAGCGTTTCAAGCTTGGGCGAGCAAGCGTCTAGTTTAAGCGAGCGAGCGCTCTGTAAAGACGTGCAGTTTGATCTCGTCGTCGCAAATATAATCGCCGACGTGATTTTGATCCTAAGCGCGGATCTGAAAAAAGCGCTAAAACCCGGCGGCAAGCTCGTGCTGTCTGGAATTTTAGAAAAATATAAAGATAGGATCGAGCAAGCCTTTTCGGATTTAAATTTCGTGCAGATGAAAAAGCAAAACGAATGGCTTAGCTTTGTTTATGAAAGGAAGATATGAATAACAACCCAAATAATCAACCCCCTCAAAACGGCGGCGGAAACAATTTTTTTAATAAAAATCCGATCGGCGTTTTTATTATTTTCGCGCTTATTTTGATAGTCGTGTTTAAAGCGATATCCCCAAGTGGCGGATTTGATAGCGGTGGAGTGCTGGGCTCCGTCTCGGGCGAGAGTAGAAACGTAACTTACTCCGAGCTAAAATCGCAAATCAAAAACTCCCAAGTAAGCATGGTTTCCATTGGAAGTTCCACGATTAAAGCGCAAGTAGGCAACGTAATCTACACCGCCAAGCGCGTGGATGATCCCGAGCTAGTTCAAATTTTAGAATCGCGCAAAATTCCATACGGCGCGTATAACGAGAGCAACTTTTTGACCGATCTGCTCTTTAGCTGGGTCTTGCCGCTCGTGATTTTCTTTGGAATTTGGATGTTTTTAGCCAACCGCATGCAGCGCAATATGGGCGGCGGCGTGCTCGGCATCGGAAGCTCTAAAAACCTAGTAAGCGCCGAAAAGCCGAAGGTTAAATTTAGCGATGTCGCGGGCGTCGAAGAGGCGAAAGAGGAGGTTAAGGAGATCGTAGATTTCTTAAAAAATCCGGAGCGATATATCAGCCTCGGGGCTAAAATTCCAAAAGGCGTTCTTTTGGTTGGACCTCCGGGCACGGGCAAGACGCTGCTAGCCAAGGCGGTTGCGGGCGAAGCGGACGTACCGTTTTTTTCGGTATCGGGCTCAAGCTTCATCGAGATGTTCGTAGGCGTGGGCGCCAGCAGGGTGCGCGATCTATTTGATAACGCTAAAAAGCAGGCTCCGGCGATCGTTTTCATCGACGAGATCGATGCGATCGGTAAAAGCAGAACCGCAGGCGGTATCGGCGGAGGCAACGACGAGCGCGAGCAGACGCTAAATCAGCTACTTGCAGAGATGGACGGCTTCGGCTCGGAATCAAGCCCGGTGATCGTTCTTGCGGCTACCAACCGCCCGGAGACGCTGGATGCGGCGCTTCTGCGTCCGGGCAGATTCGATAGGCAGGTTCTGGTCGATAGACCTGATTTTGACGGCAGAATGGCGATTTTGAAGGTGCATATGCGCGACGTTAAATTTGCTCGCGATATCGATATCGAAGAGATCGCGCGCCTTACCGTGGGCTTTGCAGGAGCCGATCTTGCAAATATCATCAACGAAGCCGCGCTTTTAGCGGGTCGCGAGGCAAAGGCGGAGGTCGAGCAAAAAGACCTGCTCGAAGCGATCGAGCGCGTCGGCATCGGACTGGCTAAAAAATCGCGCCGCGTAAGCCCGATCGAAAAGCGGATCGTCGCCTACCACGAAAGCGGTCATGCACTCATCGCCGAGCTTACTAAAGGAGCGATGCCCGTATCGAAGGTAACTATCGTGCCGCGCGGATTGAGTGCCGCGGGCTATACGCTAAATTCTCCGTTTGAAAATAGATATTTGCATCAGCGCCATGAAATTTTTGCCGAGATCGATACGTTTTTGGCGGGGCGCGCGGCGGAGGATGTGTTTTTAGGCGAGATCACCGACGGAGCGGGCAACGATCTACAGCGCGCTACCGATATGCTTAAATTTATGGCTACTCAGGTCGGAATGACCGAAGCGCTCGGGCTTGCAGTGCTAGAAAAGCAGCAGTACTCCTTCCTAAACGGCGGACAGAGCATCAAGGATTACAGCGAGGTAACGGCGGTTAAGATTGACGAATATGTTCGCAAGACGCTGGATGAGCGCTATGCGGCGGTAAAAGAGACGCTAAGGACCTATGCTCCAGCGATCGAGGAGATGGTAAAGGCGCTGTATGAGAAGGAGACGGTCTCTGGAGAGCAGATCGTGGAGATCATCTCTAAATTTGAAAAAGATAACAGCATGCCTACCCGTCTGGTGCGAAATTTAGGCGCTAATGATGATATCGAAAGCGCAAAGAGCGAGGCTTAAATTTAAAGCCTCGCGCGCGGTAAAAGCTTAGGGCTAAATTTTAAGAAGGTCGCGCTAAAATGCTTTACGCGTGATCCGCGGCACCGAATGAAAAGCGGTGTAAAAATAAAATTTTAAAGAGTAAGAGATGGAAGAGGAAAAGGGAAAACTAATCTACATATTGCCGAATTTTTTCACGTCGGCAAGTGCTTTTTTGGCGGTTATCAGCATAATTTCTACGATCAAGGGCAACTTCAGCGCCGCGATCTTTTATATCATTTTATCCTTGATCTGCGACGGACTCGACGGCCGCGTAGCGAGGCTAACACATGCTACGTCGAAATTCGGCGTGGAATTTGACAGCCTTGCGGATATCGTGGCTTTCGGCGTAGCGCCGGCGCTGCTATTTTACTGCGCGGTCGGGCACGATTACGGTAAGTTTGGCTCGCTCGTAGCGGCACTTTACGTGGTTTTCGGCGCGATCAGGCTGGCGCGATTTAACGTCACCACGGGCACCTACGAGCCTAGCGTTTTTATCGGGCTGCCGATTCCGACGGCTGCGATTACGATGGCGTTTTGGATCGGAATTTATCTAAAATATGAGCTCTCCAAAGGGTTTGGAGTATTTTTGATCATCGCAATGGCGGCGCTATCGTTTTTGATGGTAAGCAATATCCGCTTTCCGAGCTTTAAAAAGATCAGCCTAAAACGTCCCAATGCGATTAAAATTTTAGTGCTTCTAATCGTCGTGTTTTTCTCGCTTTTATATCTTTTCAAGCTGGAATTCCCGGCGGTGCTTACTTTGGTTTATATCGTTTACGGTTTGGTTCGCGGAGCTTTAAATTTAAGCGCGGCTAAATTTCATAAAAAAGACAAACCCGAGGAAACGGCGAAGTAATCTCAAATATGTTTATCGCCGCGATTGTTTTTAAGTTTGCGCGGCTATAATTTCGCCAAATTTTAACGCTTTGAAAGGATTTGTAATGGACAAAAATAAAATCATAATCTTCGATACTACGCTTCGTGACGGCGAGCAAAGCCCCGGAGCGTCGATGAATACGGACGAAAAGATCCATCTTGCGTTGCAGCTTGAAAAGCTGGGCGTAGATGTTATCGAGGCGGGTTTTGCGGCGGCAAGCCCCGGGGACTTTGACGCGATAGAAAAAATCGCGGGCGCCGTTAGCAAGGCTCGCGTCTGTTCGCTTGCGCGCGCTTTAGAAAAAGACATCAAGGCTGCGGGCGAAGCGATAAAGGGCGCGAAGCTCGGGCGCATCCACACCTTCATCGCCACAAGCCCTATCCATATGGAATTTAAACTCAAAATGCAGCCGCAAGAGGTCATAAAGCGCGCCGTAGAGTCTGTGCAATACGCCAAAAGCTTATGCGATGACGTGGAGTTTAGTTGCGAGGATGCGTGCAGAAGCGATATGGGTTTTTTAAAAGAGATCTGCGACGCCGCGATAAACGCCGGAGCCTCCACCATAAATATCCCCGATACGGTGGGCTATCTCTATCCGGATGAGATCACTACGCGCATAGGCGAGATCGTTAAACTTATCGGCGAGCGCGCCGTAGTTTCGGTGCATAACCACAACGATCTCGGTATGGCTACCGTAAATTCCTTAGCCGCTATCTTGGCAGGAGCCAGACAGGTCGAATGCACGATAAACGGTATTGGCGAGCGCGCGGGCAACGCGGCGCTGGAGGAGATTGTAATGGCGATCAAGACGCGCACAGATAAATTTGCGCCGCTTTATACCGATATAAATTTGAAAGAAATTTATCCATCCAGCCGCCTAGTCGCGAGTATTACCGGCATCGAGCCGCAGCCTAATAAAGCGATCGTGGGCAAAAACGCCTTTGCGCATGAAAGCGGCATCCACCAAGACGGCGTGTTAAAACACAAAGAAACCTACGAGATCATGCATGCTGAGGATATCGGGCTTGATAAAAACTCCCTCGTGCTGGGCAAGCACAGCGGCCGTCACGCCTTCAAAGACAAGCTGGTATCTTTGGGCTATGATCTTAGTAGTGAGCAGCTCGAGATCGCGTTTAATAAATTTAAAGCGCTCGCCGATAGCAAAAAGGACGTTTTCGACGAGGATATCAGAGAGCTCGTAAACGACGAGTTCGTGGGAGCCGAAAAGACCTACGAAGTACTGGTTCTAAGCTCCAATAGCTGCAACAAAGGACACGCTAGCACCGCGCTTACACTAAGATATAAAGATGAAATTTTAAGTGATAGCGCGCTTGGAAACGGCGGCGTGGATGCGATATTTAAGGCGATAGATCGTATTAGTGGCATCAGCGGCAGCCTGAAAGAATACCAAGTAAAAGCGGTCTCGCAGGGCAAAGACGCGCTGGCAAAAGTAACCGTCAAGGTGGAATTTAAAGACGAGGGTACTATCATCGGCAGAGGGCTTGACGTAGATACGATGCTGGCGTCTGCAAAGGCCTACGTTGCGGCGCTAAATACATATCTGGACGCTAAGCGTTAAGATGTCGGCGTGCTCGGCGGGATTTGTTAAATTTAACGCAAATTCCGCCAGATTAAACAAATCAAAAGCAAAATTTTAATAATATTTCACACTTAAAACGTTGGAGTAGGGGGTATTGAGCCGAAACTCGTTTTAAAATTTATTTATGGAGACTTTTATGAAAAAAGTTCTTGTATTGTTATTTGCGCTTTGCGGCGCGGCTTTCGCTAGCGAGCAGCTAAGTGCTTACACTCAGATCGTTTCTTTTTCTGCAATTACCGTTGCAGTCGTTTTAGGTCTAGCCGCTTTGGGTGGCGCGTTGGGTATGGGAAATGCCGCTAGTGCGACGCTTAACGGCATCGCTAGAAATCCGAGCGTAGCTAGCAAGCTATCGAATACGATGTATATTTCGCTTGCGATGATCGAAGCGCAGGTTATCTATGCATTAGTTATTTCATTTATCTTGCTTTTCGTAAATCCTTTTTTGACAGCGGGTTTAAAG
Source organism: uncultured Campylobacter sp. (assembly GCA_963528045.1). Taxonomy (GTDB): domain Bacteria; phylum Campylobacterota; class Campylobacteria; order Campylobacterales; family Campylobacteraceae; genus Campylobacter_B. Next base: position 28,566 of record CAURUA010000008.1, read on the forward strand.
GCTGCTGCAAATTAATCAAAAGCCCGAGAAATCGGGCTTCAAACTTATATAATTCAAGGCTTGAGATCAAGGCTTTAAAATTTATGCGACCGTGGTGGAATTGGTAGACACGCTATCTTGAGGGGGTAGTGCCGCAAGGTGTACGAGTTCAAATCTCGTCGGTCGCACCATCTATCAAAATTTTCCCTATTTTTTAGTTTTTTTGAATTTTTAGATAATTTTTTAAGCCCTATTTTTTGGAATTTTGAAATTACTCCTAAAAAATTTTTAATACTTAAAACTACCGATTGATACATATATTTTAAGAAAAACTACTATATATTAAAAAATTGTATAGTAGCTTTTTCTACGCTCCCGCCTTGTTAATCCTTTGAAGAAATTCTATAATCTGCCTAAAATTACTATACAAAGGAAGAAAGATGACAGAAGTTTTTACCAAAATTAAGGATAATCCAATTTTTAAATCAGACCCCGACAAAGTAGTCAGGAATTTTATCTTGCCGCAATATAAGCGCACTATGGTCGAAGTCTTAGATGATTTTATAGCCGTTAAATTTTATAGCTCACCGGCCAGAGACGGAACGGTTAAAACACACAGGCACTATCACTATACGCAAGGCGGCAAGCTAATCAAAGTTCTAGGCAATGCCGACGAAATAACATTCGAAGGGGCTAGAATATTGTTAATATTTATAATTTGTGCTACCAGTAAATACATGCTCTATGCTGCTCCTAGCGTATAGTTTGGGTTGCTATGGTGCATAAACATATAAGTTTTTGCTTCATTGCCGTTTATGGCAGGTATGGTTACTTTTACGAATTCACCTTCTTTTAACTCTCTACTAAGCGAGATTGTAAAATTCATCTTTCCTGCTTTTTCTACCGCATTTGCATTTGATACATTTACAGCTATCTCATCTGCTTTGTGTAGGGTTATGTCAAGATACTCTTGGTATGGATTAAAGTCTTCTATAATAAGGCTATCATTTACTATAAGCTTATTATCAATTAGTTCATATTTTATATTGTCTTTTGTTTTATATATGTTTGAGCCTTTTTCTATTTGAGTGCCGTCTGTTAGTTTGCGACCATAAAATATACCTGACCTTTTCCATCCTCATCTCTTATAGTGTCTTTGCCGTCGGTAAAGTATGTATCATAGCCGGCTCCGCCTAATAGTAAATCATTTCCGCTTCTGCCTTGAAGCAAGTCATCTCCACTACTGCCGAACAATACATCGCCTTTCCTATCGCCAAATATAGAACCACTTGGCTCTCCATTAATGTTTAAAATTTTTCTAGCTTGTGTCGATAATGGTCTTGTATAAATAGAACCATCATTATTCCTAACTTCTATAAAGCCATTTGAGGTAATATTTATATTATCGTTATCTTCTCCATATATTTTCTTAAATATACTTCCCAAATCCCAATCAACAAGAGATAATGCCAAATTTACACCAGTAATTATCCAACCTTGCGGTGTCAATAATGCCGCACCAGCAATAATTGCATCTCCTAACGCCCCAACCATTTGTTTCATTTTGCTTTCACCCATAGTACTATCAATTAACACATTTCCTGCTGCGGTTTCTACAAACAAAACAATAGCCCTAGCTTTGCTTTTTAAAATCTTTTCGGGTATATCAGTGAAATTTTCAGCAATACTATAACCACTGCTTGCACTATTCCACATTTTACGAATATTTTCTAAATTATCTTTACTATTTTCAGAAAGATTGAATTTAGTAAATTTTTCAATAATATTTTTTTCAGCTTTATCCAAAGCAACTCTTGCTTTCGCTTCTCTGCTACCTGTTGAATTCATCGTTCGCTCCTTGTGTTATAAAAATTTTTATCAAAAATTCCAAAGCTAGTTTTAGCATTTGAAATATTTAATTTCACATTTTCTAAAAAGTATTTTTTAAATTCTTTAAATTCTTTGTCGTTGCAAATCATAATATTCATCACTTTTCCATTTTTGCTGTAAATGGTAAGACAATCATAAACGCTATCATTGATTTTGCCACCATTTATTGTATGAGTTATGATTTTTGGAATTGCATAAAATACAACGGTAAGTGCAAAAATAAAAAACAAAATAATAGGCTCATTAAATGCAAAAATTGCGTATATGTATGTAGAAATAATAATCAAAAGTAAAATTTTGGCAACTAGTGAAATTTGTTCGCTTCCATCTCTAAAATCAACGCTAAATTTAATATTTTTAATATTTTTTACTTGCATAAAATCAAAAGATTTATCATTTTTAATTTGGCTTATCATTTCATTTTTCAGAATAAAATAATTTTTGCCCAAAAATTTCATAATGTAAGGAATTGCTACCATAAGAGATAAAATCGTAAAACCATTGACTTTTTCTGGTTTTGCGATACACAAAATAATAAAAGCTAAAATCATTAAAAATATACCAATCAAATTTACTTGTGGTTTGTAATCTTTTATAACAATCGGCTCTTTGTCATAATCCCTTAAATTCTTGTTTTTATTAAAAACATCATTATCCACCTTTCATCCTTTTTATACAATTTCATTTTAAATTCAATATCGGTCAGTATCGCTGATACTGAATTTTATGAATTTACAAATTTAAACTTGCTATTGCTTTTGAATTCAAACAACAAGTAAATTTAAATTTGCAAATTTGATATTTGGATCTGTTTGATCTGAATTAGCCCTCGGTTAAACCCAAAATCCATGGCAGTCTTTTTTTACCGTAGCTTGTTAATTGTTCAATCCCCTATACCCCGCCCATGCTAGCTCTACATATGTTTTTAGCGCCTCAAACTTTCTCATTTTCTATCCTTTCTAAAGAATTCCTCTATCATCTTTTGATTACACTTTTTTATCGAATTGGTCTCGTTTTTGTTACACATCCAAAACTCACCGCCAGATTGCGGACCCAAAGCACTCACTAGAGCTTGCAATATCCAAGTGTGATAAGACTCATAGATGTATATATTGTCGGCTAGTATCTTGCCCGTATTTATATCTTTTATGACTCCACCGTAGTTAAATCCCATTCCCAGCATCTTATCGAATATAGTTTTTATATTAGGCTTTGGTTCTAGGAGATGATATGGATCTTCCACTATAAGCTCGGCAGGCGCTATTTCATCTTTGGAGATTTCTTTGCGAGCTACACATTTGTCTTTATAAATTTCTTGAAGCTCTTTTACATCGTATTTTATATATCTTAATATTTCGGTAGCTTTTCGTTTTAAATCAGTCTCTGAGATGTTTGCGTCATCAAGCAACGATTTTATCTCTTTGACTATTTTATCTTCGCTTTCATTATTTGGCTGTAGATCGTTTAGAAATTTAACCATTTCTTTATACGGTATTGAGACGTTTTTTGAAAAATTTCTTAATGTTCGGTCAGGAGAGAGGAAGCACTCTTTTGAAGTGTTATCATCGACGTAAACCCTAAAATATTTACCGTTATTGGGACTATTTTCTGCTTTGACCTTGTAATCTATATAGTCCAAATTTCCGTTTATCAATACCTTGAAAGCTGTATCGACCGTATAGTCTCTGTCATTATTATCATCTAAAACCGGAAACCACCTATCAAATTTCTTTTCTCCGGCATAATATGCTCTGATAGCTGGCTTTTCATAGACGTTTATTTTGCCGTATAGATATCCGTAGCAATGAAATATGGCAGAAACTATAAATCCGTCACCAAAAAATACGACAAACCAAACAAAAAGCCAAAGTAGCTTGCGTTTGCCTTTAGGGGCGATTAAGGCGACAAAAAAGCTTATGGTAAAAAAAGCGGGTATTATGAAAAGAAATACTATACTGCGCATATCTAACCTTTATAAAAATACATATGCAAATTTGTAAAGCCCAAAGAGTTTCTTTAGTAGCAATATTTTATTGCTCTATATCTTAGCTCGTCATTAAATTTCATATAAATTCATCTGCTTGAATTTATGTGAAATTTTAAAAACTAGCTTGAGCATCTTAAAGTTATTTTCGGTTTTTTTAAGTCTTTTTAGCTCTTCAAACTTCTGTTTTAATTGGGCTCTTTATAAACGGAATTTCGATGCATTCTATACGAAAGGGGATTAAAATTTTATAAAACAGCGCTTGAAATTTTGTTTTTATCGCCGCGACAAACGGGCGGGTTGATCTGCGATTTTCAAACGCAAAAAAAGCGCTTCAAAAGCCCGCGAGCCGAAGCGGAATTTAGACGCAATGGCGGCGTTTTGCTTTGCAATTTGAGTTAAAATTTGATATGATTGTGCGAAATTTATATTGAACGGCTTTTCAAAATGAATAAATTTATAACCCAAAAAATAGGCGCACTCGCGGGTTTTAGCGATGAAATTTTAAAAATTTTAGCATCGTTTGACGCGGACGTTTCGGACGTCAGGCTCGCTTTGCAAATTTCAAAAAACGCCCCTGTTGCGGATAAAATTCTAGATTTGGCCTTTCGCTGTTTGTCTAAATTTAGCGCCGAAGGACTTGCAAGGCAAAATTTTACTGCCGCGAACGGGCGGTGCGATCTCCAAAGCACGGAGCCTGTGAAGTCCATAGGATGCTGCTTACAAGATGCTGCAGACGAGTGGCAGAAAAACGAGCGCATCTCGAGCGAGCAAGAAGGCGCAGACTTAGCGGGGCAGGGCGATAGTCTTAAATTTAATCATTCAAATGACGCAAGCGGCGCGAACTACAGCGACGAGAATTTTAAATTTAACCCCTCGCAAGTAGCAAGCGATACGCAGCGGCAAAATCAGCACGCCGCCGCGAGAGCTGATTGCGCGCTAGGTTCGAGCATCTCTACGCAAGCCGCACAAACGCAACAGCAAGAACGAGAGCAGAAGCAGGGGAGAGCGCAGCAGCAAGGACAAGAGCAGGGCGCCGCGGCACTAAAGACGCTAAAATTACAGCGAGCGTTTGAGCTTTACGGGCGCGAGCAGATGCGGGCGTTTTTTCTATTCGCCGTATTTGACGAGATGCTCAAGCCGGATTTGCAGGCTTATCGCATCGACCGCGAAAAGCTTACGCAGGTCTCGCTGCTGCGAAATCTACTTATGTTTTCGTGGATCAAATCCTACCCGCAGATCGAGCAAAGTATCCTCTCAAGCGTGATTTTGGTGGAGTTTGGGCGAGTTTTTATCGACGAGCAGGTGTGCGCGGCGGGCAAGGCGGAGGAATTTTACCATGCCATCAAGGGCTCGATCTTTCCGCAGGATTTTACCGACGTGGAGATGAAATTTTGCGGTACGAACCGCGAAAGCGTCTCGCACGCGCTATTCGCACATTTTGGGTTAGAGCGGATCGCGCAGGACGCGCTGTATTCAAACGCCCCCGACGATGCGCCTTTTGAGAACAAATCCCGCTACGCGATGCTAAAGATCGCTAAAACCGCGGTCAATATCTACCATCACTTCGACGAGCTCAGCATCGACAACGCTTTAAATTTACTAGTCGAGTTCGGCTTCGAGCAAGAGGCGTTTTTAGAGGCGAAAGGTGAAATTTCGATATGAAAGAGTTCCTGCGCGCCTTTAACTCGGGCGTATTTGAAAAGGATCTTAGCGGCGAGCAAAAGGAACTCGCGCGCAACCTCCTAAATATCGGCGCTATCAGCGCGCACAAGGGCAAGCTCTATCTGAACGACGGCTATGTTTTCGGCAGGCTCGACATCGCGCGCGACGGCACGGGCTATCTGCAAAGCTTCGACGACCGCTTCAAGGCAGATCTCATCATCGAAAACAGATATCTAAGCGGCGTGCATCTCGGCGATCTGATCCTAGCAAAAATTTTAAGCTCAAGAAAGTCTCGCCCGCACGCAAAAGTGCTGATGTGCGTCAAGCCCGCGTTTTTAACGAGCGTGGTTTATACCAAAAGCTTCGGGCGTGAAATTTTAGGCGTGAACGTCAAAACCGGCCTCGCAAATCCGCTCAAAGCCACGCAAAAATCGCTAAAGCAGCTGCCCGCAAACACCCTTTTAAAGATCGATAATCTAACGAACGAAATTACCGAGGTGATCGGAAGCTTAGCCGATCCCTTCGTCGATGAGAAAATTTCTTTAGCGATCTACGATAAAAACGACGAATTTAACGAAGCGTGCAAGCAACAAGCCGCGAGCTTCGGCAGCGAAGTGGACGAGGCGCTGTATCCGCAGCGCGTGGATTTGCAGCATCTGCCCTTTTGCACCATCGATCCTATCGACGCCAAGGACTTCGACGACGCGATCTATTTTGACGTAAAAGAGTGCACGCTTTACGTCGCGATCGCCGACGTGAGCGAATACGTAAGCGAATACTCGCCGATCGATAAGGAGGCGAAATTTCGCGGCTTTTCGATCTATTTCCCGCACCGCTCCGTGCCGATGCTGCCGCACGAGCTTAGCGAAAACATCTGCTCGCTGATGCCGAATCTGCCTAGATTGGCCTTTGTTTTTAAAATCGCTTTGGATGAAAATTTAAACCCGCAAAAGCAGGAGCTTTTCGAAGCGATTATAAGATCAAAACGCCGCTACGATTACGACGAGGTCGATGAAATTTTACGTACCCGCAAGGCGTACGAGCCTGAAATTTTAAGCTGGCTCTTGCCGCTTAATGAAATTTGCGAGCGCCTGCGCCGCGCGAGGCTAAAACGCGGATTTGATTTCCGTACCAAGGAGCTTCGCATCACGCTTGATGAGCACGGCCTAATAAGCTCCACTCGCTTTGAGACCGATACCCCGTCGCACAAACTCATCGAGGATTGTATGCTGCTAGCCAACAAAGCCGCTGCGGCGCGCATCGAGCGGGGCGTTTTTAGAAATCACGGCTCGGCGGAGCTTAAAAAAATTTACGCGCTGCTTGACGATCTGGCGCTGTTCGGCATCGACGCGCCGTATCAGAGCAACCTTGCTAAAATGATCGGCGAAATTCAAGCGCAAGCCGATACCATGGGGATCCGCGAGGAGGTCGATAAGCTCATCATTAAGGCTCAAAAGCGCGCCGAGTATGCGTCCGAATCGCGCGGGCATTTCGGGCTCGGATTTGATAACTACACGCACTTCACAAGCCCGATCAGGCGCTATTCCGATCTCATTTTGCACCGCCTGCTAAAGGCGCAGATGAGAGGGGATGAGAAATTTTATAATTACCTGCTTTTAAACATCGACGCGACGTGCGCGCGGCTAAATGAGTTAGAGCGCGAGGCGGACAAGGTCGCGTTTGATTTTATGGACCGAAAATTTGCGCGCTGGGCCGCGGAAAATTTGGGCAAAAAATTCCGCTGCTACATCGACGAAAACGGAAATTCCGTCACTGCAAAGCTCGACGACAAGCTAAAGGGGGCTAAAATTTTAGTTTCAAATTTCGCCGGCGACATTTTAACGCCCGTGCTAGTCGAGCTTACAGACGCAAACATCGCTAGCGGAGTGATCTTAGGCAGGGTGGTAAAGAAGATCTGATGTATAGGAGAGAATTTGACGGGCTTATCGCAAGCGGCAGGGTGCCGAATTTCGTACTTTTGCGCGGCGGAGACGATTTTTCAAACGAGCTTTACGCGCAGCGCCTAAAGCAAATTTACGCCGCGGAAAATTTTTTGAGTTTGTATTTTTTGGAGTATGATTTTGAGCAGGCGCGAAGCTTCTTGGAGCCCTCGCTTTTCGGCGGTAGCAACACGCTTCACATTAAAACCGCCTCGCTCATCAAAAAAGAGGAGCTGCGAAGGCTCATCGCGCTGTGTAAGTCAGACGCGAACAATCATCTAATTTATGAGCTAAACGATAGCGAAATTTCAGTGAGCGCGGATTTTATCAAGGAATTTGAACGAAATGAGGTTAGATTTTTCAAACCCTCGGGCGTGAACGAAGCCATAGCGCTGCTTGCGCAAAAATGCGAGATGTGTGGGCTTTTTGCAAATACTGCCGCGCTTAGTAGGATCTACGCCATCCACAACGAAAGCCTGAGCCTAAGCGCGAGCGAGATAGAAAAATTTGCAAGTCTGGGGCTCGAGCTTAGCCTGCAAAACGTAAATTTAATGGTTTATGGCCTTAGCGAGGTGAGCTACGATGAGCTTTTCGATAAAATTTTCAGCCTAAGCGATTTTCGCGTAGATTTTTACAAAATGGCTCTGGGCGGCGGATACAACGAGATGGAGCTGATAAATTATTTCTACCGCCTGATTTATAGAATTTTTCGCCTGCACGCTTACGTGAAAATAAGCGGCAGATTTGATTTTAAGGCGGTTTTAGGCTACCAGCCGCCCCCTTCCGTGGCCGCACAGATGCAGCGCTACGCCACTAGCTTTTCTACGCAGACGTTTTATAAAATTTTTGCTCACTTAAACGATTTGGAATTTGAACTCAAAAGCGAAAAGAACGCGGCGAAGGATGAGCTTTTGCTCGCGTCGTTTTTGAGGTTGCAGCGCATGCTGCTAAGTTCGCTGGGGCAAAAAGCAAATATTAAGTGAAATTTTAGTAATATCCCCTCGCATTTTTTGCAAAATCCTTGCCCGCAGACACCGTTTGCGAGCTAAAATCCATAAGGAGAATTTATGAGAAACTACGAGGTTTTATTCATCGTTAAGCCCACGCTTACCGACGATGAAGTTAAAACAAAAGTCGATTTCGTCAAAGAAATCATAACCAAAAACGGCGGAGAGATCGCTTCCGTGATCGAAATGGGCGCTAGAAAGCTTGCCTATAAGATCGACAAATATGAGCGCGGAGTTTATTTCGTAATCTATTTTAAGGCCGAGCCGAGCTTGATCTCCGAACTTGTTAGAAATCTGCGTATCACCGAAGATATCATTAGATTTTTGACCGTCAAATATGAGACTAAGCGTGAAATTTCCGCTTGGGACAAGCTAAGCAAAGGCATCAAACTAAGCCCTGCGAAAAAAGAGCGCGAGCCAAAAGCGCCGGTAGAGCCGAAAGAGCCTGAAGAAGCAGCCAAAGAGGGCGAATAAAGGATAAAATATGTTTAATAAAGTAGTTTTGGTAGGTAATTTGACCCGAGATATCGAGCTTAGATATCTGCAAACGGGCACCGCCGTAGGCAAAACCGGCATCGCCGTCACACGTAGATATAATAGCTCAAACGGCGAGAAACGCGAAGAAACGTGCTTTATAGACATAGATTTTTTCGGTCGTACGGCCGAGATCGCAAACCAATACTTGCGAAAAGGCAGTAAAATTTTGATCGAAGGCCGCTTAAAGCTAGATCAGTGGCAAGATCAAAATGGACAGAACCGAAGCAAGCACTCCATCAGCGTAGATACGATGGAGATGCTAGGAAGCAATCAAGGTGGAAGCGGCGGCTATAACCAAGGCGGCAATTACGAGAGCGGCAATTATGGCGGAAGCTCCGGCGGCTACGGCGGGGGAAATTCTAGCTACGGTAATTACGGCGGCGGAAATAGCTATGCTAACAGACAAAACTCAAATTCAAGAGGCGCAAAAAACGATTATAACGCGCCTAAACAAAAAGAGCAGAGTTACGAAAGCACGATTCCGGAAGTCGACGTCGATGCCGATAAATACGATGACGGCAACGACACGATCCCATTTTAATTAAGGAAAAATCATGGCAGATAAGAGAAAATATACTAGGAAGTATTGCAAATTTACGGAGGCAAAGATCGAATTTATCGATTATAAGGACACGGCGCTACTAAAGCACTGCTTAAGCGAGCGCTTTAAGATTATGCCGCGCCGCTTAACCGGCACTAGCAAAAAATACCAAGAGATGGTAGAAAAGGCTATCAAGCGCGCGCGCCAAGCAGCCCTTATACCTTACATCGTCGATCGCAAAGACGTGGTCACGAATCCATTCGAAAATCTTTAAATTTTAGCGGCGTAGAGCCGCTAAAATTCCTACTTTTTAAATCCAATTTTTAAAATTTTTAAGCCTGTTCTTATATATATATAATTTCATCCATATTTTTTCAAAGGAGAAATTATGGAAGAGAATGAACAAGAGGAATATTTGGAATGTCCTTTTTGCGGCAAAGACGACATCAAATACGGAGCAATCGTATGCGGTGGGTGCCAGGCGGAGATCTCTTATAGCAGACCCTGGTTAAAGACGCTTCTTATTTCTATACTTTGGCTGTTCTTTGGAGGGGCTTTTACCAAGGATAGCGGTACTCTATTTTATATCGTCTTGGGTATCGGCGTGTTAGGTATCATTGGGTCTATTTTTATGGCGCGAGATCATAGTCCGCAATTTCATAGGATCATGAAGCACGTTAAGTAGTCTATGTTCCGCCGTCTATTGGCGGGGATAAATTTTGTAATTCTCCGATTAAATTTAAATTTGGAGAATTACATTACTTAAATTTTAAAAGATAGATTATGAATTTTTTCCTAGGCTTTCTTGCTGGTAGCGGTGCTTTTGATGGGCTTGCAGCTGCGGTTATCGTTTTTGGCGTCATAGCCATTTTGGGTGGTTTTAATGCCGTTATAGCTTCCATTCCTGCTTTTATAGTGTTTTGCGTTGCAAAAGCATTTTTGGAAGGCTTGACTTCTAACGTAAATAATAGATTCGTTACCCTTGTCGTTCCGATCGCTGGAGCTTTAGTGCTAGCATACTTTACGGCTGATGCTGTTTATAAAAGTGAGCAGGCAAAAGACGCTGAGCGCGAAGTGCAGAAGCAACAAAATATGACGCAGCAAGATAAAGTCTATTATATCCAACGCAGTTTGATGTTCGGTAGCTACGGCGTGGCAATCGACGGTAAATGGGGCAAAAAGACTATGCAAGCGGCGCAGAAATATTCGGGCTCATCCGCGACCTCGATCGATGAGCTTTATGAAGCGGTCAAGGCTAAAAAAGAGGGCAAAAGATAAAATTTAAATCGCAAGCAAAGTTTGCCTGGCTAAATTTTAAAATTTGCTGGTTTTTTATATCTCTTATCGGGCACGCTTTTAAATGCAACGTGGTGATTTTCAAAATTTCTTTAGGTTCGTTTGGAAGCTCAAATTTTAATATGATTTGAATGCTTTAAGGGCAGAAGGAAATCTGCTTGCATATGACGTCCAGAACTTAAATTTAGAGATTTTGCCTTAGAGGGTTTGGCGAATGGTGCCTCCGCCGAATGATTCTGGCTTAAATTTAGCGGATTTCAACTACAAGCGCAGCGAAATTTACGTTACTTTGTGCCTTTTCTAAGAGCATAATGCCTCAGCACTCAAACGAGCAAAATTTTATCTCTCATTGCTACTCTTTGACCTGAAACATGCGACACATTCTAAGTCACGAAAAACTAAATTCTTATACCTCCGAAGCTCGCATCGTTTGTCAAAAAGCTCGTGCCTAAATCAAAATCCATACCTCCCAAAACTTCGCTAGCTAATATTTTTAATCTTGGATTGTAAATGAGATAAATACCGAGGCGGCAATCTTTAACGGATGAAATTCTATACGTAAAAACCAAGGTTTGGATTTACTATGAAAGTTTCAGTTTCTTAAACTCGCGGCTATATTTTCTTTGCGAAATCGCGTTAAATTTAAGGCTATCTATCCTGGAAAAATTAACGGCGTATTCCTTCAGGCAGGTAAGGATGAAAGAGAAGCGGTAATTGCCATTTTGGTAAAATATCTCGCTCGTTATTATTTCGCCGGGCGCCGCGCCGCATCTTTGATCCGAGCTCATAACGCATTTTAGTTCATAATATCCATTTTGCAAATCTCCGATGTAAAATTTTAAATGCAACTTTTCATTAATTTGCTTTTTGGGTAGCAATAGCGCATCGTTGAAGCTTATGCCCGCAAAAATTCTTTCTAGCATATGCATATTTTTATGCAGCCCTGCCAAATACGCCTCGTACCGCCGCTGCCTTAAGGCATATTCGCTATCTTTTATATTGCCCTTGATCCAATCTAGGTCGAAATATAGCACTTCAATCTCTTCGGTTTTAAATTTATCGCTGCCTGTTCGCTACAGCCCTAAGAAATTCTCATCGTTTTTGATCTTTTCGATGAGATCAAGCGTGGCGTAAAACTCGTCGTAGAAATATGGCATCTCGAGCTTAAAAAATTTGAAATTTAGCCCCTCCAGCACCTTGAGCGAGTGTTTGTTTTTGAGCAAAAATATGAAAAATACCCCATCTTTTTCCAGCGCGTTGAGGTAGTTTATTTCGCTTATATTTGCGCGCAGGATCTCGGCGTCGAGGATGACGACGTCGGCTACGTAGATGAAGTCGTTTAGGTGCCTCTTCGCGCTCTCCCAGTTGGAGTTTGGCATCACGTCGCAACCAAGCCCGCTCAAAAAATCTCTCAGCTCCTCGAAGATCGTGCGGTTTTTATGCGTGATTATGACGTTGTAGTCGTATTTTTTGGCGCTAAAACTTTGCTGTGCGAAGCAGCTAAGTACTGCATCCATTTTGATAAAGGTTCCGCGCCCGTCGGCTCCAATACTCGGATGCGAACCGAGTGCACGCAAATGGGTCTGTGCCGAAGTAAGATACTCATCATCCGTGCTAGCGGCGCTTTCTAGCGCACCTTTGAGCGCATAGGTGCGCGGATCCTTTAGCTCGCGATCGATGCCTACGCGAACGTCGAGCTTGACGGAGCTCATATTCGCTCTAAGTTCCTTGCTGCTAAATTCCACGCTCACGCGGATCGGTTCAGCGATATTTTGCAGGAAAAACTCGCACGCGTCAAAGACCGCGCTAGTGAGATTTAGCACCTCGCCGCCGTAGATACGTGGCAGCTGCGGTGGGAAGCTAAGATAGAGCGTGCTGTCGTATTTCGTGCACTCCTCAAATAAAATTTCGCTTTGGAATTTTAAAATTTTTAAAATATCGATCTGCGCGATATCCTCGCGTCTGGGCACGACGGAATCGCTTTCTTTGGCTTTAGGCGCAGCGGAGAAAATTTTGCCGCTTACGGCGGGCTTTTTAGCAAAAAGTTTTCTTGCCGCAAAACCTGCCGTCGCAGCCAATATTGCTAGTGCGCCTAAAACCACGGCTTTCATAGCACAAGCATCCCATCGCCATAGGAGTAGAAGCGGTATCTTTGCTCCACTGCGATGCGGTAGAGCTCAAGCGTGCGCTCAAGGCCGATGAAGCTCGCTACGAGCATTATCAGCGTGGATTTTGGCAGGTGAAAATTTGTAAGCAAAAAATTTTGTCTTATCGGCGGGTTGCCCGGGTGCAAAAACAGCTCGCAGATTCCGCTATTTTGCCCGTTACGTGCAAAATTTTCGATCGTTCTCGTAACGGTCGTACCCACGCCTAAAATTTTTCGCTCGCTTTTTAGAATTTGCGCGGTCTGCGGCGGGATGGAGTAGAGCTCGCCGTGCATCTTGTGATCGCGCAGATCCGCTACTTCCACGGGCTTGAAGGTGCCCGCGCCCACATGCAGCGTGATAAAATAAATTTCGTGGTTTTTGCGCAGATCGTTTAGCATCGCATCGTTAAAATGAAGGCTCGCGGTTGGTGCGGCGACGGCGCCTTGCTCGCGCGCGAAGATGCTTTGATACCAGCTCTCGTCCTGCTTGGTATCGGTGCGCTTGATATACGGTGGCAGCGGCACATGGCCGATACGTTCGCAAATTTCAAAAACATCATGGGTGTTTAAAGCTTTACCGCCGCGCTCAAACTGCACGATGCGAAGCCCGCCTTCCATCAGCTCGCAAACGCGAGCTTCAAGACCGCTTTGAAATTTTAATTCGCTGCCTACTTTGACGCTGCCGCGAATATAGGCGCTAAATTTATTGCCCTCAAGCGGCGAGTTTAACAGAAGCTCGATCTTGCCGCCGCTGTTTTTATGACCGAAAAGGCGCGCCTTAATCACTCGCGTGTCGTTGAAAATAATATCGCAAGGCGGCAGGGCATCCGCTAGATCGCCGAAGTGCGCGTGAGTGATCTGCTCTTTAGCGCGGTCATAGATCAGCAGGCGCGCGTTTTGTTTGGGCATCACGGGCGCGCTTGCGATGAGCTCGCTAGGAAGCTCGTAATCGTAGCTACCGACTAAATTTAGATCCGCCATCTCACGCCTGCGCTACGTCCGTGGAATTTTCGCTTTCGTCATCCTCAGGCTTATACGGATTTATCATTTTGGCAATGAAGATTGAGAGCAGATAAAGCGCAATTAGCGGAGTTGCGAGCATAAACTGACTAAGCACGTCCGGCGGCGTCATGATCGCTGCAAAGATGAAAATAATGACGATTGCGTAGCGAAAAAAATCGCTCAGGCTTTTATTTGTTACAAGCCCGATCTTAGCGAGGAAAAAGGTTACTACAGGAAGCTCGAAGCTGATGCCGAATGCGACGACGAGCTTAGCGAAAAAGCCTACATATTCGCCGATTGTAGGCATCGCAGTAAATTGCTTGGCGCCAAAATTTACCAAGAAATTAAACGCGACAGGGATTACGAAAAAATAGCAAAACGCCGCGCCTAAAAAGAACATAATGCTCGCGCCGCTAACGAAGGGGATGACGTATTTTTTCTCGTTGTCGTAAAGCCCAGGTGCTACGAAAAGCCACACCTGCCAGAAAATTATCGGCATCGCTAGAAGTAACGAGGTGAAAAACGACACCTTCATCGCAGTAAAAAACGTCTCGCCAAGCTGGGTAAAGATGATCTCGCTGCCTTTAGGAAGCACACGCACTAGCGGACGGGTCATAAAGCCTAAAATATCTTCCCAAAAGCCGAAGCACGCGATAAAAAGGACGATGACGGAAAGCACGCAGATAACCAGGCGCTTGCGAAGCTCGGCTAGATGGGGTTTTAGCTCTTCAAACATTAAATTTCTCTCTCATTATGATTTTTGCGTATCGCTATTTTGCGCGGAATTTTGCATAGAATTTTGCGCATCGCCGTTTAAATTTGCGTTCAAATTTTGCGCGGCGCTTTTCGCTTCACTGCTTGCATTGGTATTTTGTGTGGAATTTCCTGCGCCGCCGTCCGTGCTCGGCATGGAATTTTCGCCTTTATTTCCAGCGCCAGAATTCGCGCTTTTGCCTTCAACGCCGGGATTCATTGCGCCGCTGGCGGAGCCTTGCGTAGAGTTTGCGGCGCCAGCGGAGCTTTGCGCGGAATTTTCTCCGCTCGAATTTGCCTTTAAATTTGCCGTCTCATTTTGTTTTTGTGCCGAGACTTTCGCGGAGTTTAACGCGTCTTTGGCGGCGTCCGAGCTAAGCGTTTCTTTAAGCGAGCTTTCCGCGTCTTTTAGTCCCGCATTTAGCGTCTCTTTGACCGAGTCGATACCGCCTTTGATCTCGTCGAGCTCCTCAAATGTGAGCTTTTTGCGCACGCCTTCGCTTGCTTGCGTGATGCTCTCTTTATATTTTTTGGCGTCCTCTTTGAGCTCGGCGATGCGAAGCTCCTGATCGAAGCTCGATTTTGCGTCGTTGATGGTTTTTTTGATGACTTTGAAGTATTTTGCGAGCTCGACTAGCACTTTTGGAAGCTTTTCGGGCCCCAGCACGATTATCGCGATGATTAAAATGACCGTAATTTCAGGCATACTGATACCAAACATAAAATTTCCTAACGTAAAAAGTGGCGTATTGTAACTAAAATTTCATTAATCTTAAATTTAGCGCCCGCGGCGGCTTTCTTGCGTGATAAAAAGCGCGATCTCGTCGGCGAGCAAAAAGTTGGGATTATAAAATTTGCCTTCGACAAATTTCAGCTTTTTTTCGCGCACGAGCAGCTGCGCGTTGCTTAGCTCCGTAGCGTCTAAAATTTGCGCTTCAAGCCCCAAAATACAGCGCAGCCCGAGAAATATGCGCTCAAGCTTTTTATCCTGCGCGCTTAGGACTTCGCGCTGTTTTTGCAGCGGATCTGCAATGTAATCTCGCAAATTTTTAGGCGAGCTAAGGCGCACATGTCCGCTAGTTCCGACCGCAAATGCCCCAAATCCCACGTAATCCTCGCCGCGCCAGTAAGCCAGATTGTGTTTACAGCGCAGTCCGCGCGCGGCAAAATTTGAAATTTCATATTGGCTAAAGCCGTTATCCGCCGCAAGGGCAAAGAGAAATTTAGCTAGAGCCGCGCTTTCTCTTTTAAAGCTTTCGCGCCCAAAAAAGGGCGTACCCTCCTCAAGGCTCAGCGCATAGGCGCTTAGATGCGGCACTTCACAGCGCGCAAGCTCATCCATTTCAAATTTTAAATTCCTTTTATCGTCAAATTTGCTCGCGTAGATTAGATCCAAATTTATATTATTAAAGCCCGCTGCTTTGGCATTTTGCACCGCCAGAAAAATCTGCGCCGCACTGTGCGCGCGACCAAGAAATTTTAGCTTGGCATCGTTGAAGCTCTGTGCGCCGAAGCTGATGCGGTTTACGCCGAGCTCGCGCATCGCCCTAAGCCAAGCGGGACTAGCGGAGTTCGGGTTGGCTTCCGAGCTGATTTCGGCTTTAGCGGCGAAATGCGGCGCAAGCAGCGCAAAAATTTCGTCGTAAAGCCCCACATCTACGACACTTGGCGTGCCTCCTCCGATAAAAAGCGTCGAAATTTGCGCGTACGGATTTTTCGCCAAAAAGTCGCGCACCTCAAGCTCTAGCGCGCTAAAGTAGCTTTTTGCGAGGCTAAATTTGTCGCTGAAGGAGCCAAAGGCGCAATACGGGCATTTTGAGGTGCAAAACGGCACGTGGATGTAGATGTGCAAGGGCGGTCCTATAGGCTAAATTTACGTCGCAAAATTTAGCGAATTAATTTGAAAATTTATATAAATTTTAAGCCTCTTAACGCAAATTTTAATATTTTTAGGTAGAATTTTGAGAAATTTTTTGTGAGAAAACGAGATGGAAAAAGAGAAAAATTACAGACCGAATGTCGCTGCAATCGTACTTTCGCCCTCGTATCCGTTTAATTGCGAAATTTTAATCGCGCAACGAAGCGACATCAAAGGCGCTTGGCAGTTTCCTCAAGGCGGTATCGACGACGGTGAGACGCCTACGATGGCTATCCGCAGAGAGCTAGGTGAGGAGATCGGAACAAGCAAAGTCGATATCATCTCTGAGTGCCCAAAGTGGCTTAGCTACGACTTTCCCGATGGTGTAGCTCAAAAGATGCGCCCATACGACGGGCAAATTCAAAGATATTTTTTAGTACGATTGCGAAGCTTAGCCGATATAAACATCAATACTAAACTTCCGGAGTTCGACGCATTTAAATTCGTAGGTGCAAATGAGGTTTTAAGGCACGTAAATCACTTCAAAAAGCCGATTTACGCGACGGTTTTAAAATATTTTAAGGAGGAGGGTTACATTTAATGCTGATCGTTCAAAAATACGGCGGTACGAGCGTCGGTACGCTAGAGCGGATCGAGGCGGTCGCGCAGCGCGTGATAAAGACTAAAAACGAAGGACACGATGTTGTGGTAATCGTATCTGCGATGAGCGGCGTTACCAATCAGCTCATCGAGCAGGCGGAATTTTTTACTAAAACTCCCATAGGCAGAGAGATGGATGTGCTGTTAAGCTCGGGCGAGCGCGTTACGAGTGCACTTTTGGCTATCGCGCTAAATGCCAAGGGCTATGCTGCGATCGCATTTAGCGGGCGAGGCGCGGGCATCGTGACGGATAATTTTCACACCAAAGCTCGCATCGTTTCTATCGATCCAAAAAGCATGCAAGAGGCGTTAAAGCAGGGCAAAATCGTCGTCGTCGCGGGCTTTCAGGGCATCAGCACTGCAGGCGAAGTAACTACGCTCGGGCGAGGCGGGAGCGATCTTAGCGCAGTCGCCGTAGCAGGAGCGCTGAATGCCGATCTGTGCGAAATTTACACCGACGTAGACGGCGTATATACGACCGATCCGCGCATCGAGCCAAAGGCTAAGAAGCTTGATCGCATCAGCTACGACGAGATGCTTGAGCTTGCGAGTTTGGGAGCGAAGGTTTTGCAAAATCGAAGCGTCGAGCTTGCGAAGAAATTAAACGTAAATTTGGTGACGCGAAGCAGTTTTAACGATCACGAAGGAACACTCATAACAGGAGAAGAAAAGATGGAAGATGCGGTAATTAGCGGCATTGCACTGGATAAAAATCAAGCAAGAATTACGATTAGAAACGTAGAGGATCGCCCTGGCGTCGCGGCTGAAATTTTCTCCGCGCTTGCGAGCAAGGAGATCAACGTCGATATGATCGTGCAAAATATCGGACGAAACGGCGAGACGAATTTGGGCTTTACCGTGCCGCAAAACGAGCTGGAAACGGCCTATAGGGTAATGAAAGAGGTAAATCCAAATCCGAATTCCATCATCGAATCGGATGCCGACATCGTAAAGGTTTCTTTGGTAGGCGTTGGTATGAAAAGCCACAGCGGCATAGCCAGCAAGGCGTTTAAGACGCTTGCGGACGAAGGGATAAATATCCAGATGATCTCCACGAGCGAGATTAAAATTTCGATGATCGTAGAGGCCAAATACGGCGAGCTCGCCGTGCGCGCGTTGCATAAAGCCTACGATTTGGATAAATAATGCAGGATCTGCACACTTGGAGCGTCACGGCGATGCGCTCCGAGCCAGGACTTGAGTGGCTCGAGGATCGCAAGGAGGACTGGACTCCGCTTTTAGCATCAAAGCTAAAATTCCTCCACGACGGCTTTGCTTTCATCGTCATCTGCGATGATGAGCGAAGCTGGTTTAGCGAATACATCATCAAAAAGATCAACTCCTCTACCAACTCTCGCCCGCTGCTGCCGTTTTTTTCGCTGCGTTCGCTCTACCGCGGCGGCGTAAATAGCCTGGAGGACGCGCTGCTGCTAAACGATATGCTAAGCCTCGCGTTTGCCAACGGCTTTATATATTTTTACATCGGTAACGGCAACCATCCGCTAGCCAAAATCGCCAAAAGCCACGAGGACAGCTATCTGTGGCTCATCGACGAGAGGCTGCAAAACAGCTTTTACATGAGCGAGAGTGATCCTAGCCTGGATCTAAAACTTATCCAGCTTTTTAAAATTTTAGATAAAAGCATCGACGCCGTGCTTTTTGACGAAGTGGTGCTTTGAAAATCATAAATCAGATCGTTTTAACCAACGATTATGAGGGCTTTAAAGATAAAATTTTAGCCGAAATTCCGCGCAAAAATTTAAGGTTTTTCGAAAGCGTCGAGCTTAAGATCGACGAGGCGCGAAAGATCATTGACGAAGCCTACGTCGCCGAGCGCGAGGATAAGATTATCGTCATCGCCGCTACGAAATTCGGCGAAGAGGCGCAAAACGCTCTGCTTAAAATTTTAGAGGAGCCGCCTAAAAATACGGTGTTTTTCCTCGTTACCCCCTTCATCAACGCCCTGCTGCCCACCATCCGCTCTCGCCTCGTGGTGCAAAATCTCTGCGTGCGAAAGCCTAGATACCGCACTGGGTTAAATTTAACCAGGCTCAGCCTAAAGGAAGCGGTGGAGTTTATCGACGCGCAGATCGCGCTGGAGCGTAAGAGCGAGCTGGATAAGACGGCGCTAAAAGCGCTCATCGGCGAGATCGCGCTGGAGTGCTTCGAAGCGGGCGTCAGGCTAAGCGGCGATGAGCTGCAGCGAATAGATCGCTTAAGCTACCTCGCCGAGCACAACGCCAAAGCCCACGCCGTGCTTACTCCGCTACTGTTGATGATCGAGGAGAAAAGATGAAAATTTATAAAATTTCAAACGAAGCTGATTTTGCGCTGATTTGCGAGCGCATCGGCGTGCGAAATGCGGGGCGGGCGATAATGCAGAAAAAATCGCGCCTAAACTTTTTCTATCTAAAAGATCTGCGAGCGCCCGCGGCGAATATTTTAAAACAAGATGCCCTTAGTATCGGCGCCGAGCTTGCGTGCAATGAAGGAGTGATCCTAGGGCGCGATGGTACGGACGCAGTTTTGATCGCGAACGATCGCCAGATCGAAGCTTTAGCGCAAAAAGAAGCGCTGCAGGATTTTGGGCTAAAAGAGCTCGCGAAATTTCTAGGCAAGAAATTTGCTAAGCCGCAAAGCTGTGAAATAATGGGCGTGGTAAACATCAACTCCGATAGCTTCAACCCCGCAAGCCGCGCGGCAAACTTAAAAGAGGCGATCTGCAAGATCGAAAATATGATCGAGCAAGGCGCCGCCATTATCGACATCGGCGGCGTGAGCTCGCGCCCGGGCAGCCAGTACTGCGGCAGGAATGAGGAGTTTGCGCGCATAAAGGATGTCGTGAGCGAAATTTACCGTCTGCGTCTACACGAAAAGGCTAAATTTAGCCTCGATAGCTTCGATGAGTATTGTTTGGAATTTGCGCTAGATCGGGGCTTTAGTATCATTAACGACATCAGCGCAAACCTCGCTCTTGCCCCGCTTGCGCTTCGCTACGACGCCGCTTACGTGCTGATGCACATGCAAGGAAAGCCGCAAAATATGCAGCTTGCGCCAAAATACGACGATCTGATGGGCGAGATCGATGAGTTTTTTGCGCAAAATTTGCAGCAGCTGCGAAGCGAGGGGCTTAAAAAGATCATCCTTGACGTGGGCATCGGCTTTGGCAAGACCGCTGAACAAAATTTGGTGCTGATTAAAAATTTGCAGCATTTCTTGCACTTCGGCTGCCCGCTGCTCGTGGGCGCGAGCAGAAAGAGCGTTATCGATTTTTACAGCCCCTCTGCGGTCGCGGACAGGCTCGCAGGCTCGCTGTACCTGCACCAGGTTGCCGCTTTAAACGGCGCCGCAATCATCCGCACGCACGATGTTTTTGAACACGCTCAAATGCTGCGGCTAATGCGCGCGATGGACGCTGCTGCGGTAAAATTTTAAAATTTTGTGGAATTTTCATAGAATTCCATATTTTTCACGAGATTTTTGTAAATTTGCCTTATGCGGAATTCTAAAATTCCTCAAGGAAATATTTTAATTCTTTTAAAATTTTGCAAAAGAGCTTTTGCGGAATTTTATTCGCGTTTTATTTTGCGCCTAAGCTTTCGTGCGCTTGCTCGTCGAAACTTATAAAAATTTATAAAATTTCACTCGATTTATGAGGCGCGTCAAAACAGCGAAGTAGGACGGTATAAATTCTAGCGACGATTGCACGGATTATTTGCTGCGCGAGCCGAATTATTTCATTTTTGGGCGAAACGAGCACTTTACGTCAAAGCCCTTGCTAGCGATTTTTATATCATTTGGTATCGTGCCTGCCGGAGCAGAGGCGTCCTTTTTGGCGGATAAAAATTCGACTAAGCTTTGCCAGACAAGGTCGGCGTTCAGATAAAACCCCATCGCGTTAAGCTGTGGATTTATCGCTACGGTGTGAATGTTCTGTGTGAGCTTAAAAAATACGATTGGGGCGCTCAAAATTTCATCTTTGCCTATAATTTTATCGTCGCGAACAATATTTTTTAGTGTCGTTTTGCGGTCGCCTTCTAGCGCCACGAGCTGCAAAATTTCCTCGCGCGTAGCCTGCTCGCCGACCTTGCCTAGCCACGAGACGATATGGGCGCGAAATCCATCGCTAAAGCTCAAAGTTCTGTCTTCCCAATACTGCCTTCTTAGCTCCGTCTCGTCAAACTCTAGACTTGTGTAAATTTTACCTTGAGAGGCGAAAATATGGACTAAATTTTTGCCGATGAAAATCACGGAGTGAAGCAGGCGCGGCAGTTTATTTACGTCAGTTTTGCTCCAGTTTATAAATTTACCGCCGATAAAGCGGTACCCGCTAAGCTTCCTTTCAAAGACCTTTTTATCGCCCTCGTCAAGCCTCCATAGCTCGTCCGCACCTACTAGAGTAGAGTTTCTGCGGTCATAAACCAAAGTCTCGTCAAGTCCGTATTTTGACACCATAAAATCGTAATTATCTTTAAATTTCGAGATAATTTTCATGTTCGTCTCTTAAAATTTTATCTTTCAAAAACTCCTGAATCAGCGCGCTTTGCGCCGAAACCGAAGCAAAATTTTATCATCGTAAATTCACACTGCGAACCTCGCAAATTTTACTAAAATTTACTGCTAAATCGCCAAAATTTATATTGCAAGCTCACGGCTCGCTCAATTTTACCGCGTGCTGGCGAAATGGTAAAACCGAACGAAAAGCGTGCGGCGCGGCAAATTTTAAATTTATTTTACGCGGCGGCGTAGAGCTTTAAAATTTATTTTCCGCGATGGTGCAAAATTTCAAATTTATCTGCCGCAAAAACAGAGGCCGCTACCGCTTGAAGTCGTGGATTTCGATAGCGGTAAAACCGAGCTCTCCTACCGCTTAAAGTCATGAATTTCGATATTTGCGCTATATTTTTTGCAAAGCTCGCTTACTTTTTCTTTTAGCCTTTCCTCGTCATAGCAGATCAGATCGATATATGCGTGCCTCTGTCCGGTTGCGCCGCCGATTATCTCTAAAAACGAGCCGCAGCTCTCTAGCTCTTCGTCCTCGATCTTGTTTCGCAGATCAAAGCCCGCCTGCACGTCGCCGCCGTTATCAATGCTAAGAAAGCAAAATTTGATGCCGAGCTCGAAGGCTTCGTTATAGATGTCGCGCTTGCCACCTAGGTACTCGCCTATGAGATTTCGCAGGCAGGTTGTGCCCACGACCACGTCCTCGCGCACCTCGCTGCCGCGCGGCTTCATCTCGTAGCTGAAAAAATTTTTTAGCGGTTCGCGCGCGGCTTTTTCGCCGAATTTCTCATCGACCAGATCGGCAAATTCGCTTAGCGGCACGCC
>CAURUA010000009.1:0-46573 GCA_963528045.1 uncultured Campylobacter sp.
CGATTTTATGAAACCTTAAAGTAAACAAGAAAAGTAAAAATTGGCTTAAGGTTTGGGGTAAATTTTAGGCGTTTTTTGTCGTTAAGGGGCAGGATTAAATCCGCTCCCTTTTTTATGGAGGCGGGCGTTACCATAGCGTTACGGATAGAATAGGGCGGTTGTAGTTTATCGATTGTTCGGCGATGAAGTCGCTAGCTTTAAAATGTCTTTGAAATCACTTACGGCTTGGTGTAGTTGAAGTTCTAGGCGTTCGGTCTTGGGTAGTAGGGCGGGCTTGTTTAAATCGATTATCGGCGCGGTCGCTTCGGCTCGATACAAAGAAAAGCTCAAATCATTCTTTAACGCCTTATCGTAAAAATAAATCCTTTGTAGCGTGCCAAACTCTGCTTTTACGTAGGCGGTGCTTCCGTATTTTATTATCTTAAATGCGTCCAGGTTAAAAGGCGTGTGGCTATCATAACAAAGGTCAATACTTGAAACGTTATTTATGGCGTCTAGCAACTCCGCTATTAAATCGAGGGGCGGGGCGGGCTTATGATATTGCCTTAGCCCGTAAAACTCAATAATGGCTTTTTTATCGCAGCTATTCAGGCTTTTTGTCGTGGCGTAGAATATGCTTAAATCCTCAAGTTCGTAGATATTTATTATTTTCAGTCCGCGAAACTCATAACGCCCCGCGATTTTAATCTCTTTGGTATCTTGCATTTTTCGCTACTTTAGCCCGTGTGCTTTGGCTATGCTTTTTAAAAGCCCCATTTTGCTAAACCGCTTTTTGGTTATGGCATTTTTAAAAAAGCTAGCGCGGATCGTATCGATGTGAATGTTTTGGGTTTCAGCCAATATTTTGTTTAGGTATGATAAGATTTCCACGTTTTACTATCCGTTCTAGGGGCGGTTTCGCTTGATACTAGCCGCCCTTAAATCCCTTTAAAAATTTAACTCTTTGTATTCGGGGCGTAGCCTTTGCTTTTACCGCTTCGCATAAACACGAAGTAAAGCTGCGGCTCGGTGATAAAAGTCGCATTTTGTTCCCTGCCTAAGTTATCAATGATGGGGTAAGTTTAAACTTAGGGCATCGTTTCACATTTTTGAGGAACGATGATGTAGTCGGCTCTAGGCGCTTTACTTCGTCCTGCGTATCGGCTAGCCTCAAAAGAATATCTGCAGCAGCGCGCGGGTCTGCTAAGACGTCTTGAATACTAGTAGCTTTAGCCGATAGGATAAAATCGCTCGCCCAATCCCTAAAGCTTATCGTCTGCGGTGTTTCGGTCAGTTTAAAACCCAGCGTGATAACGTCCTTTTTAGTCCAAAATACCATTTTTTTGAGGCGTCGGATACACTCCGGACAAATCGGGCGGGGTGTCTACACCCCCGTGTGGATTAGAGCAGGGGGCATCAATAACTCCGCCTTTGCCGTCGTGATATACGTCTTTTAAGTAGTAATGCACGCCCTCGACGTATTCCGTTGCGCCCTGCGTGCGTTGCTTTCTTACCGCTTCTTGGGTTACGCCGTAAGCTTGCGCCACTTGCCTATTTGATAAGCTCCACGTATCGCGATACTCCGAAATCTCTAAATCAAGATTGTTAAATTTTACTATCGCGCTCATTTTGACCTCCTTGCTCTTTCAGCTCTACACCCACAGCCTTTAGCCATCGGATGGCTTTAGCTCTTTGGGCGTCGTCTTTGAAATAGGCGATTTTGTGGTCTTTCTTTACCTCATCGCGCCATCTGCGACTTATCAATCCGCTTTGCTCTAGTTGTAGCAAATAGACGTTTTGATTACTTGCGATAATGCTTGCCGCCCTTATGGGCTTATCACTATTTATCATTTTTAGCAAAATCTGCTTTTTTACTATCGATGTTCTCATTTTTTTTATCCTTTCTTATGCCCGCTTTGACCTCTAGGGCTTTAATGCTTTGCTCCTGCGTCCGCGTGATGTGGAATAGGTCATAAGCGCAGTCTAACAGCTCCTGCGACGCTCCGTCCAGGCTCTGCACCTTGTAGATATGTAGCTGCCTTTTAAATGCCTTTAGCATATCCTTATCGCTCGCACTGAAACAAAACGCGCTAGGTGTAAAATTTAGCTTACTTCGCCCCATTGCTCGCCCCCTTTGTAGTTAAAAAGGTTAGGGCTAGCCTTTCGTTCTCGCTTTGTAGCTCCTGCATTTGCTCGCGTTGAGCCGATAGTGCTAGGAATAAATCAAAGGCTACGTCCTTAAAATCCGCCGTTTTGTTTCCGTCTAGCTCGTCCTGTAAGTATTTGAGATAAATATCGGGATAGCACGCTTTTAGCATTTTTTCATAAAGCTCGGGCGCGTCTTTTAAATCTTTGCACTCGCTCGCAAAGTCCGCGATAGCCTTTTGATTTATCTCGTTCTCGCGTTCCTCGAATAGGTCAAACGCTACGCTTAGGGCTTCAATCACGCCCTTTCGTCGCTCGTCCTGCTCCTATGCGTCCGCCTGCGTGTATATCGCCTTAATATCGGGATATTTAGATAAATAGGCGTAAAAACGTAAATACCGCCTTTTCTCGGCTTCGTCCTTAAACAGCGGCTTCATTTTGCGCCGCCTTTCTCATAAAAAACGCCTCTACTTCGGAGGGGTCAAAAAAGGTGATATTTTTGCTAAATTTTATCGGTCTTAGAAAGCCTTGTTTAGCAAAATACCACACCGTGCTTAAGCCTATGCCGTAGATATTAGCAATCGCGCCGCCCTTAGATACTTAGGTTTAACTTCGCTTTTTCTCATTGCTTAGCCTTTATTATTTGGATTATCTTTGCAAAGATTAGGCGAATTATGGCAAATGAGGGCGCTTATGTCTACGGAAAGGAGTTTCCGATTTTTTTGAAAAGTAGCGGGTTTTGGTGGTAAATTTTAAAAATTAAGTGATTTTTTAGCTATTAATAGTGCGGCGCTAATCCCCGCAAGGCGGGAGTTTTATCGTTAAGTCTGCGGAGTCGGAAAGGAGTTTCCGACTTTTTCGCGTTTAGCCCAAAAAGCCGGGAAATTTTTTGTAAAATAATCACAGATTTTTTGGATTAGCGTGTTATCTCTGATGTCGCTTGCCGCTTTTACGTTAAAGAAATCGTCTAAGAGATACAGCTTTTCTCTAAAATAATTTTTTGCCTCTTGCCTCTCTGCTTCGCTCTGGATAAAGTTTGTCGATAAAAGACCCTCAAAATATTGGTCTGCCCTTTTTATGAATTCGTGAAAATATGCGCTTAGTTCGTATTCGTTGAGAGCAGAAAGCTCTTGATATTTTGTTTCGCTTTTAGCCGTCTTTTGTAAGGTTTTTTCCTCAATCTCGGCAAAGTGTTCTAGGTTGCCGCAGTAATATTTATCGGGTAATGCTATTTGCAAAAAGCCCTTTGCTTTTTTAAAATTTTCACAGCGAAGGGAAATACTTTTATTTTCCTCTACTTTCGCCGCTTGTTCCTCAATTAAAGAAAGAGTATTAATGTAAGTGCAGAAAGCGCTTGTTGTTTCCTCGCAGGCTTTTTTAGGGGTGCAAAATTTTGTAAGAAAATAAAAATCCTCTAGGACAAAATCATCCGCTTTGAGATTTTTTACGTTATTAATCATTTCGATAAAAAAAGCTTTCGATACATCTATTAATCTACTATCCTTGAGGATAGTATCGACAAAAAGCTCAATTTTGCTTATTCTTAGTTTTTTTGCTTCCTCTGTCTTGTCATCAAAAGCGATTAGGTCTTTATCTCTGCTTTTGCCCTTTGCGCTTTTGCCTTGCGTCTTGCTTGTTGTCATTTCTTGCCTCCTAGTTGTTTTTTATTTCGAGTATGTAGCCGCTCCACCAATCGAGCAAGATTTTAAGCTCGTCCAAAAAATCGGCTTTTTCGAAATAGCTTAAATCCACTTTATCGCCGTGTAGATGGTCTAGCGCCTTTTTGATAGCCTCTTTGCTTACTCCGTGCTTTTGCATATTGTTAAACGCCTGCGTCATAAATATGCCCCGCAGACTATGCAGGGTTACGACGCGCCCCGTCTGTCTATCTCTAAAGTCAAAGCCCTTAATCGCGTTTGTGGCAGTGTCTTTGTGGATATGCCCCGTAAAGTGCGAGTTAATAAAAATATGCTCATATGCTCTGCTTAATTTCGCCTGGTCCTCAAGTATCCGCATAACCTCATCGCTAAGCGGCAATTTGAAATCGCCTATCTCGCTGCGCTTGATTTTCTGTTCGGCGCGCGGAATGGTTAAAAGCCTCCTATCGAAATCTACGTAATCCCATTTTAGGCGCGACAGCGGCGCGGCTCTTAGCGGTAGGTGTAGGCATAGCTTCATCGCGTTTTTAATCGTCTCAAAATGAGGATAATCATAAATGGCGTTAAAAAATGCCTTTAAGTCCTGACGCTCGGTTAGCTTGGCGTAATGCTCGACTTTGGTTTTGGGGATTAGGCTTTTGGCGTCGATATTCGCCATAATATTAAGCTCTGCGTATCCGCTCGATACGGCAAATAAAAAGACGCGGTTTAAAATTTGGTTGATTATCTCGGCGGTTTGCGGCGTGGTCTTTGACGTTTCTTTAAGGATGTCCGCTATCTCGCCGTGAGTAATGCTCTTTATGCCTCTATCTTTTAGTATCGGCATTACGTGATTTTCAATGCGGCCGCGCTTGGTCTTTAGCGTTTGGGGTAGTATGCTTTTAGCCTCAAGCTCTAGCCACTCGTTAAAGACCTTTTCAAAACTGAGGTTATACTCGCTTATCCTTTGAGCTCTGGCGCGCTTCTTTTCTGTGATAGGGTCGATACCTCTCATCACTAGCTTTTTAAGCTCGGTTCGCTTCTCTCGCGCTTCGGCTAGCGATAAAACGGGGTAGTTGCCTAGCCCCGTGTTATTCAGCTTGCCCGTATCAGGGCTAATAAAAGCAAATACCCAGCGCTTGCGCCCGGTCTTGCTTACTATCAGCCCTAAGCCGTCGCCGTCTGTTAGCTTGTAGTCTTTGGCTTTTGGCTTTGCCTCTTTGATTTGCTTATCGCTAAGCGGTTTTACTATCCTAGCCATTGCGTTCTAAGTCCCTTAAATGCGTTATTTGGGATGATTTAAAAATATTTTTTCGGTTTTTAGCTCAAAATCCCGCACAAAAATATTTTTAAAATCACTGCCTTTTTGCTCTGCGTATGCCTAAAATAGGGGATTTGATGAGGTTTAAAATATTTTTCGCTTCGAGGGCGTTTTTTTAAGCTTCATAAAACCCTATTTTGGGCGTTTCAAGCGTTTTAAAATATTTTTTGGAGTGCCTTGTAAGCCCGTTAGATAGGGCATTTGGTAAGTTTTAAAAATATTTTTTCGCTCGATTTTCGGAATTTTGCCAAAAATATTTTTAAAATGTTTTTAAATTGCTAGCTTTGTCTGATTATTTTAGACTGCTTTAGAGGGTTAAAATCGCTCGAAGTTCGTATTTTAGGGGTTTTATTAGATTGCGTTAGATTGTAAAAAATAGGCAATGGTGGTTAGAGGCAGAATCGAACTGCCGACACGCAGATTTTCAGTCTGCTGCTCTACCGACTGAGCTATCCAACCACCGAAAAAGAAAAGTAATTTTAGCCATGCAATACTTAAATCTCGGTTAAAATCCTTGATTTTCGCTAGATTTTTGTACGTTGCGCTCCAAAACAGCCAAATTTACTCAGTTGGAATTTTCTAAATTTTAGTGATAAAAATATTGCTTGCGCAGTAATTTGCAATAATCAAAAAGGGCTATCAATCTAAAAGCAAAGTGATATAAATTTACTATTTAGCCGACTTTGCAAATTATACGCTTGGTTCTAGGCTATGCAAAGTAGACAAATTTGAGCGCATATAACAAGCGATAGCCGCGATTGGTTAAATTTAGCATCGAAAATTGGCTTTAATTTGGACTTGACGAAGCATCTTTATAAACATTGTGCTCGAGCTAATAGTGTGACATGGGGATGTTTACTTTGGGGTTGAATTTATTTAGATATCCGCGCAGCAGAAGCGTTGAAATTTTAAAATGCGATTGCAAATTGTATTAATAAAGGCTCGACCTGATCCATATAAACTTGATATGCTTATCTATCCAAGTTGTGCGACTTGTTTTTTAAATAGCTCGCCGCGTTGCGCGTAGCTTTTAAACTGATCTAAACTAGCGCACGCAGGGCTTAGCAGCGCTATTTCGCTCGCAGAATTTATGGAATTTTTAAAATTTTCGAAATTTTTAGAATTCTGCGAATTCCGAGTTTCACCGTCGTTTGTGCGGCGTTTCGGCGAAGAGGCATCGTCGCTTGCGGCAGATGAGCTGTCGCTTTCATACGGCGTATTTTCGCCGATCTTTACGTTTTCTTTCGCCTTGCCGCCGTTGCATCTGCCATTCGCGCTTAAATTTTGTACTTCCAATTTGTTTGCGTCGCTTTTTTCAAAATCCGCGCCTCGGTACCGCTTCGAAATTTCGCTCACCGCCGTTTGTAAAATTTCGCAGCGCACGCAAAAAAGTCCGTATTCATCGCACAAAAGCACGATTTTATCGGTGTTTGAGCCGATTGCGTAAATTTGCAGATCGTATTTTTTAAACTCCGCAAAAAGCGGGTGCAGATCCACGCCTTTATCGTCGCCGCCTAGGATCAGATGTATTTTGCGCCCCGCGTATCGCTTCAGCGCCTGCGCGCACGCATCGATGTTGGTGGCCTTCGTGTCATTGACCCAGATCCTGCCGCGCGCGTCGGTAAACTCCTCGAGTTTATTTCCCTCGATCACGAAGTCGTTTAGTCGCATGGCGTCGCATCTGTCGAATAAAATTTTCTCCACGCACAGCGCCAAAAGCGCGTCTATCAAAAACGGAGTGCGGAATTTTATCTCGCCTAAATCGATGCCGAATTTTTGCGCCAGATCCGCTTCGTCTTCGTAGCAGATTACGCGAGCTAGGCTGTTTTGCGCGGCGGCAGAGCTTTTGTAGGCGCGCGGGATCAGCGCCACGGAGCCTTCGCGCATCGCTAGCAGCGGCGAGAGTTTAGCGCGCTCATACTCCGCGAAATCGCCGTGCCAGCTGAGATGATCGGGCGTGATCGCAAGCAGCACGTAGATGTCGGGGCGCGCGTGTTTGGTGTAGTGCAGCGTAAACGAGCTCGTCTCTAGCACCCAAATTTTGGCGTTTTTATCAAGTTTTGCAAGCGGAACGCCCACGTTACCGCCCATTTGCGAGCCGTATCGCTCGAGTAGGTGCTGCATCATCTTCGTCGTCGTGGTCTTGCCGTTCGTGCCGCTGATCCAAATTTTAAGGCCTTTGTAATCGTCGAAATAATCGTATTCGCTGATTAAATTTCGTGCCTTTCGCACCAGCTCGTGATGCGGCGGAAAGCCTGGGCTTGGGATTTCAAGCTCGCTTGAGGCAGGATCGAACTCGCTTGGGTTTAAAAGCGCGTTGCCGAACTCGTCCAGCTTCGGCGCGCCCGAAGAAATTTCAAATTTATCGTCGTAGATCTCCCAGCAGCCGTCTTTTTGGCAGTGCTCGGCGATCGCTCTGGTCGTAAGTCCGTAGCCAAATAGCGATTTTTTCATTTTTCTCCCCTTTTGCCCCATAAAATTTGAGTTATCTCATCCGCGCTAAGCTCGGCCATCTCGCCGTATCTTTCGCGCGCCGTTTCGAAGTCGGGCTTGATCTGCGCTCGCATTTTATCTCAGTTTCAGCGACGTCAGCGCTATGATATTTGCGATCAGCGCGATGATCCAAAAGCGGATGATGATTTTGTTTTCGACCCAGCCTTTAAGCTCGAAATGGTGATGTATCGGCGCCATCAGGAAAATTCTGCGTTTGAAAATTTTAAAGCTGCCCACCTGCAAGATCACGCTGAGCGTTTCGATGACGAAGACGAAGCCGATCATTATGAGTAAAATTTCATTTTTCGTGATAACCGCGCAGTATCCTAAAAACGCGCCCACGCTGAGGCTGCCGCTGTCGCCCATAAAGACTTCGGCGGGATAGCAGTTGAACCACAAAAACCCAAGCAGCGCGCCGATGAGCGCCGAGACGATGATGCAGACCTCGCCTGCGCCCGCGACGCGCGGTAGCAAGAGATACTGCGAGTAGATCGCATGCCCGCAAAGATAGGCGAATATGCCCAAGCTGCAGAGCGAAAACACCGACGGAATGGTCGCTAGTCCGTCCAGGCCGTCGGTTAAATTTACCGCGTTTGAGCTCGCGCTTATTACGATCGTCCAAAACAGCGGCGCGAAGATCCATAAATTTAGCAGAGGGTATTTAAAAAACGGCACGAAAAATTCCCCGCCCAGATCGCTAAAAGCATAAAGCGTCGCCCCGATCAGAAAGGCCAAGAAATTTTGCAGTGCAAATTTAGCCCGCGCGCTAAGGCCTGCGTGGTTTTGGCGGCCTAAAATTTTAGAGATATCATCCTTAAAGCCTATGTAGCCGAAGCCCACCAAGCAAAGCAGTCCGCAGAGCACGAAGACGTTGTTTAGCTTGGCGCATAGTAGGCTTGCGAGCACCGCGGCGGTAACGAAAACGAGCCCACCCATCGTGGGGGTTTTGCTCTTTTTCTGATGGTTTTGCGGCGCGAGCTCGTAGATGGGCTGCGCGGCGTGTCTGGCTTGCGCCCAGCGGATAAACCGCGGCATAGCCCATACCGAAAAACAAAAAGCGATAAAAAACGCGATTCCTGCGCGAGCGGTGATGTATTGGAAGAAATTTATATTCGTAAGATGGTAAAGATAATAAAACAAAGTTTGCCTTTTAAATTTTATGAAATTTTATACGAAAACGCGCATTTTAGTATAAAAGAGGTAAAATTTAGCTTTTGGGGCGGATGAAATTTTGCCGCATTTGCCAAAAAAAAGTATAATGCCGCTCGTAAAAACAGCGCCGCAGACCTGCTTCAAAAGACCTGCACGGCGAAATTTAGACGAAATTTAGGAGCCAAAATGGGGCAAAAGACGATTTTACTTATCACCGACGGCATCGGCTTTAACGCTAGCGATAAATTTAACGCGTTTGCAAATGCGAAAAAGCCCGCCTATGATTATCTTTTTAAAAACGTGCCCAATACGCTTCTGCACACCTCGGGGCTTGCCGTGGGCTTGCCGCAGGGGCAGATGGGAAACAGCGAAGTAGGGCATATGACGATCGGAAGCGGTAGAATTCTGTATCAAAACCTAGTCAAAATCGATCGCGCGATCGATGAGGGCTCGCTTGAGAAAAACGAAGCGCTGCAGAGCCTGCTTTCAAAGTGTCGCAGAGTGCACGTCATAGGGCTTTACAGCGACGGCGGCGTGCATTCGCATCTGCGCCATTTCGACGCGATCTGCGAGATAGCGCAGAAAGCGGGTTGCGAGACATGGGCGCACGCTATCACCGACGGGCGCGACGTTTCGCCGAGTAGCGGGGCGGAATTTTTAAAGCACCTACAGGCTAAATTTAAAGTCGCTAGCGTTTGCGGGCGCTTTTACGCGATGGATCGCGACAAGCGCTTTGACCGCGTGAAGCGCGCTTACGACGTGCTTATGGGCGAAGCGGCGCCGCTTGAAATTTCGCCTAGCGAGTACGTGCTGCAAAGCTACGAGAGCGGCGTGAGCGACGAGTTTATCGAGCCCGCGAGCTTTAACGGCTTTAGCGGTATCGGCGCGGATGACGGAGTGATTTTTATAAATTTTAGAAACGATCGTGCCAGGGAGCTTTGTGCGGCCTTGGGCGATGAGAGTTTCGGCGAATTTAAGCGAAAGTTCGTCGTGCAAAATTTAATCACGATGAGCGAATACGACGCGAGCTTTAAATTTCCGATGCTTTTCGAGAAGCCCGTGCTAAAAAACACGCTTTGCGAAGTGATCGCGGAAGCCGGTCTTACGCAGCTTCACACCGCCGAGACCGAAAAATACGCTCACGTGACGTTTTTCTTTAACGGCGGCGTCGAGGAGCCGCTTCCGAACGAAACTCGCGTGCTGATACCAAGCCCCAAAGTAAAAACCTACGACGAGCAGCCGCAGATGAGCGCGCCAGCGGTGTGCGACGCGGTGATCCGCGGCATCGAAGCGGGGATCGATTTCATCGTCGTAAATTTCGCAAACGGCGATATGGTCGGTCATACGGGCAACTACGACGCTGCGGTAAAGGCGGTCGAAGCGGTGGATGAGTGCATCGGTAAAATTTTAAGCGCGGCGAGGGCGCACGATTACGCCTATGTGCAGATCAGCGACCACGGCAACTGCGAGGCGATGCGAGACGCTGACGGCGAAATTTTAACCAACCACACGACCTTTGATGTATTTTGTTTCGTGCTGGGGCGTGGCGTGCGTGAACTAAAAAGCGGACTTGGGCTTAGCAACGTCGCAGCGACCGTACTAAAACTAATGGGGCTGCCAAAGCCCGCGGAGATGGACGAGGCGCTATTTTGAAATTTAAACGGCGCGGGTCGCGAGTAGATTTAAACTGCTAAAATTTAGGTAAATTTGGATAAATTTACGCTAGAGATTAAAATTTTAATAAAAGGACAAGTATGAAATTTAGTGGAAAAAACGTTTTAATCACGGGCGCGAGCCGCGGAATCGGCGCACAGATCGCAAGGACTTTGGCCGGCTACGGACTTAAGGTGTGGATCAATTATCGCTCTGCACCAGAGCCTGCCGACGCGCTGCTAGAGGAGATCCGCGCAAACGGCGGAGAGGGTGCGGTGATAAAATTTGACGCGACGAACGAGACGGAATTTAGCGAGGCGATTGCCCTGATCGCGCAAAGCGACGGCGAGCTAAGCTATCTCGTAAATAACGCGGGCGTCACGAACGACAAGCTCGCGCTTAGGATGAAGCTAGAAGACTTCATGGGCGTGATCGAAGCAAATTTAAGCAGCGCCTTTATCGGCTGCCGTGAAGCTTTAAAGCTAATGAGCAAAAAGCGCTTCGGCGCGGTCGTAAACATCGCCTCGATCGTCGGCGAAATGGGAAACGCCGGGCAGGTCAATTACAGCGCGAGCAAGGGCGGAATGATCGCGATGAGTAAGAGCTTCGCAAAAGAGGGCGCGGCGCGCGGCATCCGCTTTAATTGCGTAACGCCTGGTTTCATCGCCACCGATATGACAGACGCGCTAAGCGACGACGTAAAAGTAAGCTACGAAGCGAGCATCCCGCTTAAGCGCATGGGAAGCACGAGCGACGTCGCCGAAGGAGTTGCGTTTTTGCTTAGCGATGGCGCGGGCTATATTACGGGAGAGTCGCTTAAAATCAACGGCGGGCTCTATATGTAGCGTTAAATAGCGGAATTTAAGGTTAAATATTATAGAATTACGCGGTATTTTTTTAAAGGAGTGCTAAAATGGCAGTATTTGAAGATGTAAGAGACGTAGTTGTAGAGCAACTAAGCGTTAGCCCGGATCAGGTTAAACTTGACTCTAAAATTATCGAGGATTTGGGCGCGGACTCTCTTGATGTAGTTGAGCTAGTAATGGCTTTAGAGGAGAAATTTGGTATCGAGATCCCAGATAGTGAGTCCGAAAAATTAGTAAGCATTAAAGACGTAGTAGATTATATAGAAAATTTGCCTAAGAAATAAAATTTTAAGGAAGCGGTTTTGAAACGAGTCGTAGTAACGGGCATCGGGATGATAACCTCTCTCGGGCTTGACAAACAGAGCAGTTTTGAAAATATCTGTAACGGAAAAACCGGGGTTGATAAAATTTCGCTCTTTGACGCTAGCGAATTTCCGGTTCAAATTGCAGCTGAAGTAAAAGGTTTCGATCCTTCGAGCATAATCGAGGATGGAAAAGAGATAAAAAAAATGGATAGATTTATCCAACTCGGGCTTAAAGCTGCGGGTGAAGCTATGGATGACGCTAAATTTAGCGGTTTTGATAGCGACGAATTCGGCGTTAGCTCCGCTAGCGGTATAGGCGGTTTGCCGAATATCGAGATAAACGCCAATACCTGCTTGCAGCGCGGCCCTAGGCGAATTTCTCCGTTTTTTATCCCCTCTGCGTTAGTAAATATGCTCGGCGGCTTTGTTTCAATATATTACAACTTAAAAGGCCCGAATTTATCCAGCGTTACGGCTTGCGCGGCTTCCGCGCACGCGATTATGGACGCTGCGAGGGTTATTATGATCGGCGAAGCGAAAAAGATGCTCGCAGTGGGTGCCGAGGCCGCGGTTTGTCCCGTAGGTATCGGCGGATTTGCCGCGATGAAGGCGCTTTGCGCTAGAAATGACGATCCTGCGCACGCTTCGCGTCCGTTTGATGCGGAGCGAAACGGCTTTGTAATGGGCGAAGGCGCGGCGGCTTTGGTTTTAGAAGAGCTGGAGGATGCAAAAGCGCGCGGCGCTAAAATTTACGGCGAGCTCGTAGGATTCGGCGCTAGCGGCGATGCTTATCATATCACTTCGCCTAGCCTAGACGGACCGATCCGCGCTATGAAAAAGGCCTACGAGATGGCGGGGCGCCCGAAGATTGATTATATCAACGCTCACGGAACGTCCACAGCAATAAACGATAAAAACGAAACCGCGGCGTTAAAAGAGCTTTTCGGCGAGGGCAAAGTGCCTGCGGTCAGCTCCACCAAGGGCCAGCTAGGACATTGCCTAGGCGCTGCCGGAGCGGTAGAGGCTGCGATCAGCCTTTTAGCGATGCAAAACGGCATCATACCGCCTACGATAAATCAAATTTCAAAAGATCCAGATTGCGATTTGGACTACGTGCCAAACGTCGCTAGAAAAGCCAAACTCGATTGCGTTATGAGCAATAACTTCGGATTCGGCGGCACAAACGCGTCGCTTATTTTCAAAAGAGTAGATTAATGGCGAGCTATCTGGACTTCGAAAAGTCTATAAAGCAGATCGACGAGGACATCACCGCTGCAAAAATTCGCGGCGATGAGGACGCGGTCGAAATTTTAAATAAGAACCTCGAAAAAGAAATTTCCAAAGTTTATAAGAATTTAAACGAATACCAAAGGCTTCAGCTTGCGCGCCATCCGGATCGCCCTTACGCGATCGATTATATTCGCGCGCTTTTGCAAGACGCTAGGGAGCTTCACGGCGACCGCGCCTTTAGAGATGATCCTTCGATCGTGTGCTATCTGGGCATTATGGGTAACCGCAAAATCGCCGTGATCGCCGAGCAGAAGGGTCGCGGCACAAAAAACAAGCTGAAGCGAAATTTCGGTATGCCCCATCCGGAGGGCTATCGCAAGGCACTGCGCGTAGCGAAACTTGCCGAGAAATTTAACCTTCCTATTTTGTTTTTGATTGACACTCCGGGTGCATATCCGGGGCTTGGTGCCGAGGAGCGCGGTCAAAGCGAAGCAATCGCGCGAAATCTATATGAGCTTAGCGATATTAAAACCCCTACGATCGCCGTCGTTATAGGCGAGGGTGGCAGCGGCGGAGCTTTGGCTATCGGCGTGGCTGATCGGCTGGCGATGCTTCAAAACTCAATTTTTTCGGTTATCTCTCCAGAGGGCTGTGCCGCGATTTTGTGGAACGATCCAAGCAAGAGCGAGGCTGCTACGAAGGCGCTAAAGATCACAGCCGAGGAGCTAAAAGAGCTGGGCTTGATCGATGACGTGATTAAAGAGCCTAAAACGGGCGCCCACAGAGATAAAGACGGCGCGATAAAAGCGCTTGGAAACTACGTCTTAACCGAGCTGCACAAGCTAGACGATCTTAGCATAGACGAGCTCATCAGCAGAAGGCAACAAAAAATTTTAAGGTTCGGTGCTTATAAAGAGAACTAAATTTTAAATTCAGCACTTTTAAAACCAAATTTAATAACTTCACACTCTAAGAGGACAAATGGAAAATACAAATCAAAATTCCGCCCAGACCGCCGTTTCAAATTCCAATCAAAACGGCAGAAAAACTTACGCTAAAACGCACGTTCCTGTCGAGGGCTACCAGATCGAGGAGCTCCGCTCGATGGATCTTGAAAATCTCATCGCCATAGCAGACGAGCTAGGCGTCGAGAACCCGCGCGAATTCCGCCGCCAAGCGCTCGTTTTTGAAATTTTACGTATGCAGACGAAGCAGGGCGGCTTCATACTTTTTACGGGGATTTTGGAGGTTACCGCCGAGGGCTACGGCTTTTTGCGCGGCATAGATTCAAATTTAAGCGACAGCGCTAACGATGCCTACGTGAGCCTAAGCCAGATCCGTAAATTCGCCCTGCGCGTCGGCGACATCGTCACGGGTCAGGTGCGCGAGCCGAAGGATCAGGAGAAGTACTACGCGCTTTTAAAGATCGAGGCGATTAATTATAAATCTATCCAAGAGGCTAGAGAACGCCCGCTATTTGATAATCTCACGCCGCTTTTCCCGACCGAAAAGCTCAAGCTCGAATACGATCCTATGCGCCTTACCGGTCGCGTGCTCGATCTTTTCACCCCGATCGGCAAGGGGCAGCGCGGGCTCATCACGGCGCCTCCGCGTAGCGGTAAAACGGAGCTTATGAAAGAGCTTGCTAACGGCATTACGCGCAACCACCCCGAGGTCGAGCTTTTGGTGCTGCTAGTCGACGAGCGCCCCGAAGAGGTGACCGATATGGAGCGCAGCGTGCGCGGCGAGGTATTTAGCTCGACCTTCGATCAGCCCGCATTCAACCACGTTCGCGTCGCCGAGCTCGTCATCGAAAAGGCAAAACGCGCCGTTGAAAACGGCAAGGACGTCGTCATCCTGCTTGATAGTATCACCCGCCTTGCGCGCGCCTACAACACCGTCACGCCTAGCAGCGGCAAAGTCCTAAGCGGCGGCGTGGACGCAAACGCCCTGCACAAGCCGAAGCGCTTCTTCGGTGCGGCGCGAAATATCGAAAACGGCGGCTCGCTTACCATTGTCGCTACCGCGCTCATCGAGACCGGCTCGCGAATGGACGACGTGATCTTCGAGGAGTTCAAAGGCACGGGCAACAGCGAGATCATCCTCGATCGCAACATCTCGGACCGCAGAATTTACCCGGCGATCAATATCACCAAGTCCGGCACGCGCAAAGAGGAGCTTTTGCAAGGCAGCGAAAATCTGCAAAAGATCTGGGCGCTGCGCTCGGCGATCTCGACGATGGACGACGTCGAGGCGCTGAAATTTTTATACGCCAAGATGCTAAAAACCAAAGACAACACCGAGCTGCTATCGATAATGAACGGCTAAATTTCTTA
The DNA here is from genome assembly GCA_963528045.1 of uncultured Campylobacter sp. GTDB lineage: Bacteria > Campylobacterota > Campylobacteria > Campylobacterales > Campylobacteraceae > Campylobacter_B. The sequence continues at coordinate 15,118 of CAURUA010000009.1, forward strand.
AATTTAGCCTTATTTAAAAATTTAGCGGCATGGCTTGCACCGCTTGCCGCAAATATCGCCACGTAGCTTCGTTCGCGCTTTCAAAGTGGTGCGTCTTTTTTCAAACTCCACTATTATAAGTTTAAATTTATCGCGATATTTGCTAAACGTTTTGCGCTCGCATCACAAGATGCGATACCGCCAGACAGAATTTTGCTTTTGTAAAAATCCATTCGCAAGATGTAAAGCGTAAAATTTTACGAGGAATTTTACGCTTTGCTATGCACGGAGCTAGGGCGCTTGATATCGTTACTTCAAATTAATATAATACTGCCAACATCATATCATTTCATAAGCTCAAAAAGCTTCATAAATCCTATATATCTGCTTCTGTGGTTGTCTAATCTAGCCTCATAGCAATCAATAATACCGAGGCAGCTTTCTTTAGAATCTATATTTTTTAAAAACACATCAAAATCCCGTTTCGTGCTATTGAATATAAAATTTGGATCGTCACGATACCGCTTGCTCGGCTCATACTCATTGGGGATACGTTTTATCGCTATAAATTTCATACAAAATTGGCTTTCGCCCAGTATTCTATCAATAAACGATGTTTCTTTACGACATTCTTTTATGGTGAAAGTATCTGATAAATAAATATTTGATAAGTAATGTTGATCAAGAATAATCACTCTACCTTTTTCTTTTTATAGTCTATTTTTCTATTACCTTCAAATGGTCTATACGTGTAATTATCTCCCGCATCGACATTATTGACAGTATGGTGGTAGATAAAATCTGAAAAAGTCCATGGGATTTTTTCATCCGATACCATTTCGTCTGTAATATCTCTAAAAGGGAGTGAAGAATTTAGATCATGTATTAAATTAAAGTCCTTGTCATTTGAATGATTTTCAAAGATTTCGTTGATTTTAGAAATAGCTTCGTGAAATGTTAAGTTGGTATCTATGGTGTAAAGTTTATTGTATTTGGACTTCCTTTCATAATAATAATTTTCCAATTCGTCCTGCACGAAATTTTGCACCATCTCATCTTTGCTAAGCCATTTTAGATCACTGAAGCTAAACCCGCTGTATTTAAGCGCACCGACGATCACACAAACGTCGAGCGCGGCGATTAGGGCTTTGGCTAGAAATTTAAGAGCTTTCAAAATTTACTCCTTTAGCAAAACGCTAGTTAAAATACGAGCCTAACGGGCTGCGATGTTAACGTTTAAATTTAGCTCGCCCAAAGAGGGGTTAAATTTAAACCGTGCCGCTTTAAATTTAACCGAATCGCTTTCTACTTCCCGCCGAAAAACAGCAGATTTGCCATTATGATTACGATCGCGACGGGCGCTACGAAGCGCAGTGAAAAGTACCAAATTTTAAATCCCAGCTCGCCCATATCGGCGCCGAAAAGCCCGCGCAGGCGCTGCGCATCCATCACGAAGCCCACGAAGATCGCCGAGGTTAGCGCGCCTAGAGGCAGCATGACGTTTGAGCTTACGAAGTCCAAGCAGTCAAAAAAGCTCGCGCCGAAAAGCTTAAACTTGCTCGCATAATCCGCGTGCATCGATAGCAGCGAGCATGCGCCTAGCACCGCTATGGCGCACCCAGAGATGCAGACTGCGCGCAGGCGCGAAATTTTAAACCTGCCGATGAGATAGAAGACGAAAGGCTCGATCATCGAAACTGCGCTCGTGATCCCTGCGAAAAAGAGCGAGACGAAAAACGCGACTTCAAGCACCTGCCCCGCTAGCCCCATTTTTGCAAACATCGTAGTGAGCGAGACGAACACAAGCCCCGCACCCTGCGCGGGATCGGCATGGAATTCGAAGATGAAGGTAAAGACGATGAGCCCCATCATCAGCCCGATCGCGATGTTGATAAATACGATGTTTACCGAGCTTCGCACGAGCCGCACCCCCTCGCTAAGAGATGCCGCGTATGCCGCGATACAGCCCACGCCCACGCACAGGGTAAAGAGCGCGAGCCCGAGTGCGGAGAGGACGGAGTTAACGGTGATTTTGCCGAAGTCTGGGTAGAAAAGAAATTTCGCCGCCGCGCCGAAGCCCTGCATCGTGCACGCATACGCAAGCATCGCAAGCAGCAGCACGAAAAGAAGCGGCATCATCACGACGTTTAGCCGCTCGATACCGCTTTTGATGCCGCGCGCGACGACGGATAGCGTCAGCACGAGCGCAAGTGCGTAAAAGCCCAGGCTCGTGGCTAGCGAATGCGAGACGAGATCGTCAAAGACGGCGCCCGCTTCCTCGGCGGTTGCGGGCAGTGGAGAAAAGCCCAAAAAGATATATCGGATCACCCAGCCGAGGATGACGAGGTAAAAGGATAGCACCAACATGCCGCCCGCGATGAAAACGCCTCCCGCGCGCCATTTGCGCCCGCCGCGCGGCGCCAGCGTCTCGTACGCGCTCGGTAGATCCCGCCCGCTCAGCCTGCCTAGCGCCATCTCCGCTAAGAATATGCTAAAGCCCACGCCCAGCGTGAGCGCGAGGTATAAGAGCACGAAGGCGCTGCCGCCGTTTTGACCCACGAGGGTAGGGAATTTCCACGCGTTGCCAAGCCCCACCGCGCCGCCTGCGACGGCAAGTATAAAGCCGATTTTACTAAATTTATCGTTCATTTTCGCTCCGATGATTTTTAAATTTTAAAGCTGCGGAATTTTAAAATTCCGCAGCGTGATCAGACGCGGCTGCGCTAAGGCGTCTTTGCCGCGGTCTTGCGCAGGTTGCCGCGCGGGTTAGCGCGGTCACGCCGAAGGCTGATTGCGGTCGCCGCATGCTCCTATTTAGACGTAAAATTCCAAGCGCGATTTTTGACAGCCGCCATGACCGCTCGCGGATTGCCGTGAGGCTCGCTATGGAATTTTGCCTATCGCTCCGAGCCGTCAGAGCGTAAAATTTTAAGATTTAAAGCCGCAATGTGCGATCCCTGCGCTGTTTCGACGGATCGGCCGTCTATTAGACGGATCGCGGGCTCGTGCGCCGCTTCGGCGACAAATTTTAAAATTTCAAGCGCGATGTCGCGCGGGTCACCACAAAATTTTATGCGCCACTTCTGCGGCAGATTGCGTAGGTCGCGTCATAAACTATCGTGGCGGCTGTGCACCAACCGTCTCGGTTTAGAATTTTAAAATTCCACAGCGCAATCAGACGCGGCTGCGCTACGGCGTCTTTGCCGCGCGCACCTATCGCCATGTGGGTTGCCGCCGCCGCGCCGAAAGCTGATTGCCGTCGCATACTTTGACCTTCCTCTATCTAAACATAAAATTCCAAACTATCGTTACAAGGCTAACGGATCGCGGCAAGTTCGCTATGAAATTTTGTCCGTCGCTTTTAGACTGCTTCAGCGCCAAATTTTAACTTCCATGTTATCCATTCGCTTTGCAAAATTTAAAAATTTAAAATTTTTAGCTGATTGAGCGCTATCACTACGATCGCGACTGGCGCCACGAAGCGCAATAGCACGAAATACCACAGTTTAAAGCCCATTCGTCCCATATATGGGCGCAGTAGAATTTCGACGGCTCGTTTTTTGATCACGAATCCTACGAAAATCGCCACGATTATGCCGCTAAGAGGCATTAAGATATTCGAGGTTAGGTAATCAAGCACGTCAAAAAAGCTCTTGCCACCTAGGCTAAAATACTCGCTCGTGTCCCCGTAATAACCCAAAATGCAGCATATCCCTAAAACATACGTCACGGCAAAAACTAAAAGCGAAGCGCGCTTGCGGCTTAGCTTGCGGGAGTTTACGAGATAATAAATCGCAGGCTCCAGCATCGAAATTGCAGAAGTAATCGCCGCAAATAATAGCGAGGTGAAAAATAAAAAGGCTAGGATGTTTCCGATCGCACCGAGCTTTGAAAAAAGTACTACCAGCGAGACAAACACTAGCCCTGGGCCTTGCGCTTTGGGATCACCGCCGAATTCAAAGATGAAAGTAAAGACGATAAGCCCCATCATCACGCCGATTAAGACATTAATGCAGACGATATTTATGCTTGAGGTTAGGATATTAGTGCGCGCAGGCAGGCTCGCAGCATAGGTCATAATCGTAGTAACGCCCAGCGAAAGCGTAAAAAACGCAAGTCCTAGCGCCGAAAGAACGCTATCCTTATTAAGCTTGGAAAAATCTGGCACCAGTAGGAATTTTGCGCTACGTCCGAATCCATCGAAACTCGCGGCGTAAATTAGCATTAAAACCAGCAAAATAAATAGCGCGGGCATCATCCAGACATTCAGCCGCTCGATGCCGCTTTTGACACCTTTAGATACGATGAAAAAGCAAAACGCCGACGCTATGGTAAAGCACACCGCCACGCTTAAAAAGTCGCTACCTAAAAGTGCGTTAAACGCTGCGCCGCTTTCATCTATACTTTTTGGCAGATAAAAAGCGCTTGAGACCACGTATTTTAGGATCCAACCCATTACGACGCTGTAAAAAGCATAGATCAAAAGCGCACTAATCATAAAAAATCCCGCGTATTTCCATGCGCCTTTGTATGAGGGCGCGAGCTTTTCAAATGCACGCACCGGATCACTTTCGCTTAGCCTGCCGATGACGATCTCGGCTAAAAAAATCACGAAGCTAACCAAAAGCGTCAGCAAAAGATATAGCAAGATAAATGCGCTGCCGCCGTTGGTGCCTACTAAAGTGGGGAATTTCCACGCATTACCGAGCCCCACGGCGCTGCCTGCGACCGCGAGAATGAAGCCGATTTTGCTAAATTTATCATTCATATTATGCCTTGTAGCGGAATTTGAAAGGGCAATATTAGCAAAATCTAGCTTAACTCGCCAAGCTAACCGGGTGGAATTTAGGCAAACCCGCTATAATGCCGCGAATTTTAAAGGAGATAAAATGAAATCGATAAAAGAAGTGATGCTCTCTCGCCACAGCTGCCGTAAATTTTGCAGCGATAAACTAAATAGCGAGTTCGTGCGCGAGATACTTGATCTTGCGCGCTTAAGTCCTAGCTCATGCGGATTAGAGCCTTGGAGGATAATGATAGTCTCGGATCCTTGCGAGTTAAAAGAGCTTTCTGCAGCCTGCAACAGCCAGCCACAAGTAGCCGAGTGCTCGCACGCCGTGATTTTAATCGCGCGTAACGATCTGCGCGTGGGCGAAGCATATTTAGAGCGCACCGTCCGCCGCCGCGCAAACACTCCGCAAAAATATGAAGCTGCGATGAATTATTTCCGCGCGAAATTTGCGGGCTTAGACGACGAAGCGCTGATGAACTACGCGATCAAGCAGCTTTATATCTTAGCGGCAAATATCGCTAATATCGCTGAGGGCTTTGATGTGCGCTCGTGTATAATGACCGGCTTTGACGCCGCGGCTCTGGAAAGATTCTGCGCTTTAGAGGCGAAATTTCGTCCTGCAATCGTCGTGGCTTTGGGACGTGGTGAGCCTAGCAAATACCCGCACACGCGCTACGAGCTGGATGAAATTTTAATCTCTCGTGGCGGCAGCAAAAAAAGATAAAATGAAGCATTTCTGCTCGCAAAGCTAGGCGCGAGCTTCGTTTATTAAAAGCGTCGTTTTGCGAAATTTTATCGGTTTAAAAGTGCGATAGCGTTAAAATGCACTTAAAATTTCAAAGGATAAACATGCAAGTCAAACTTCTAAATTTCACTCCGCTTTGGGTCTGCTCAAACGCGATCCGCACCTGCTGGCAGAGCTTTGAGCGCGGCGATTGCGGCGGCGCCAAAGACCTGGCGCTAATAGATCGCGTCGGCAACCAGCTTAAGCACTCAAGCACTCTCGAGCATCTCTACTACAACTTCTACATCAGCGGCATCTCACGCGCGCTGCTTCAGGAGCTGGCGCGCCACCGCCTCGCAAGCCTTAGCGTAAAATCCACGCGCTACACTCTCAAAGAATTGCGCGGCGAGAATAGCTTCGCGCAAGGCGATTTCGAAAACGCCGCGCGATACATCGTGCTTACCGGCAACGAAGCGGTCGATAACGCAAGTATCGCAGCTCTTGAAAATCTGCGCGTAATCTTACAAACTTCAATCAGCCTTGATATCGCAAAATACTGCCTGCCTGAGTGCTACAAGAGCGAGCTTAGCTGGAGCATAAACGCGCGTAGCTTGCAAAACTTCCTCGCTCTGCGCTCTAGCAAAGCCGCACTTTGGGAGATCCGCGAGCTTGCTGGTAAAATTTACGATGCGCTGCCGCAGGAGCATAAATTTATATTCCAAAGCTGCATGGCAGGCGAGAAGACGCCTGGCGAGTAGTAGCGAGCGGGATAAAATTTAGATACAAAAGGGCTGCGATGATAAAACTTACGCAGATGAGAGCGGCTTTTGAAAAGGAGGATCCGGACGCGCTTTATCTGAACTACCTGGGATGGGTACAAACCCTGATTCCGTTTTGGAAGCAAGCTGCTGCGAGGATCGCAGAGCTAAGCGGCGCGGCGGATGAAAAAAGAGATAAGCATCTGCGAGTTATCGACAATTCTTTGCAGCTGATGCAAGCTTGGCGATTTAAAAAGATAAAATACGTGCAAGCAAGAAGAAAAGAGATTGATAGTGCCATAAGTTTTATTCGAAACGGCGCCTTAACGCAGCAGGCATGTAGATACGCCTTTGCGCCCGTCTGTAGAAATTTAGCGGGCATTTTGCGCGGCTTTTTATATGTTTCGACTTTTGGCTATTCGGACGAGCAGCTTCCGACCGTATTCGCTCAAAAAATTTACGGCATTGCACTATGCCATACTTTATTCCCCTTTGATACGGGCGATTTTGTGTATTATCTGCCGCGCGAAAAATCCATCCACACCGACGACCCCGCCGATTTGGATAACTGGCATTTGATGATGGAGATAGCGGGCGGCGATTTAGGGGTTTCTGCGCTAATTGAGCGGCTAAACGAACGCGCGTATGAAATTTGGACGAATTACAAAATGCCGTTTGAATGGAAATACGACGAGGGAGTTTGGAATTTGGAATTTGAGAATGTTTCAAAAAGGCTGCATTATGCGGGCGTGCGAGCTTTTTCTAATCTAAATAAAGCAGAATAAAAGGCGCGCAAATTTTAAATCGCTTCTGAAATTTTATTCGCGGGCGGTAAAATTTCTGCTGCCCGACAGGATGAAATTTTAAAATTTTAGCCGAGCGGGCATTTGGTCGCTAAATTTAAACGGGCGTTTTAAACAGACGCTCGTTGCGGCTGCAGCGCTGAAAATTTTAACGGCGACGAGCCGAAAACTGCTACGGCGAGCGATAAATTTAAAGGACGGATCATGAAAAATCTAGCGCTTGTGATGTTCAGCGGACAGACACACCTCGATTTTGTGGGATTTTACGATTGTATGTTAAGGCTAAAAGCCGCCCGCCCGCAGCTTGAGATGAGGTTTTGCTCGCGTGAGCGGCAGGTTTCGGATAGCGGCGGTCTTACGATCGATGCGGGCGAGATCACGACGGATCTAGGCGGCTTTGATGCGGTTTTTGTGCCCGGCGGTATGGCGACGCGCCGCCTGAGGGGCGATGCGGGCTTCATCTCGTGGCTCGCGACCGCGCGCGATGCGAAGTATAAGTTTAGCGTTTGCACCGGTTCGCTGCTTCTGGGCGCGGCGGGGTTTTTGCGAGGTAGGCGCGCGACCACGCACCCGTTTTGCTACGATCTGCTGGCGCCTTACTGCGCGGACGTGGTGCACGAGCGGTTCGTGCGCGAAAGCCTGCCAGAAGGAGGCGAGATCATCACCGCTGGCGGCGTGAGTAGCTCCATCGAGCTTGGTCTTTGCGTGATCGAGAAATTCGCAGGCGTACAGGCGCGAGAGGCTGCCGCTGCTGCGATGGATTATCCGTATTGCGGCCTTAGAGGCAAGCCCGCGCGATGAAATTTTAAAGCCACTAAATTGGTGGTGCGGTTTATAAATACCGCAGTAAATTTTAAAATAGAGAGGAGGTAAATCTTAATGCAAGCAGTAAAGATATTAAAAATATTGTGGAAAGTCATCAAGATCGCCATGCTTGTAATTGCTATATTGTTTTTCTTATTGATAGCGTATATATATTTGGCTATTCAAATTTCGCCGTTATCTAAATTTCCATACGTAAAAGATCGAGATTTGGCTAAATTTGAAGCCTTAACAAATACGAAGGGAGAAACTTTGCTCATTTATCGCAAAAAAGCCATTCCTTATCATTGTAGGGACAAATTGCAAACTTGCATCTGTTACGCGCATTTTATAAAGGCGGATAAGCCTTTTACTTTGACGCAACAAAAAATGTTGCAAGAGAGGGCTACGAGTTTGTTTCCAAGTCCGATTGCATAGCTGAAACTACAAATTTGCACGAATTTAAACTATCGTGGGCGATGCCGTCCTATCATTATGCTGGCAGTCGGGAGTATTTGATATATGGTTCGATCAAAAATTTAAATATAACGGCAATAGTGAACGATAAAAGGCGAATATGGTACAAAAAAGAGCACGAATGGGGACAGCCGATAGATTATGATCACGAGGTTATTTTTTATCCAGAATTTAATATAGTTCAAATAAATACTTTAGGATATTATAGTGTGCGCTAAATTTACTTATGGCCGATTGATATCGTCGTTGAAAAATAAATTTAAAAGCTTTGAGATAAAATTTAAAAATTTAGACTTTGGTCTTGCGGACATTTATCAAAGTAGATAAAATAACGATATAATGGGTTTTTCATAAAATAGGAGATCACAAAGATAGAATGAAATCGGCTCAAATTTTATCGCTGCTTTCGCATATATCTTTCGTAGCGGCTTGCGAGCGATACTATTTTTAAAATTTATTGTAAAATTAGGACGTTAATTTATTAAAATTTAAAGGGTCGGTATGCAGATAAATTTAGACGACGTGAGGATCGAAAACGGCTGGAAAGAGGCGCTTAGGGAGGAATTTTTAAGCGAGTATTTTGCGAAGATCAAAGAAAACCTGCTCGCCGCAAAGGCGCGCGAGATCGTCTATCCGCCGGGAAATTTGATCTTCAATGCCTTCAATCTCACTCCGTTTGAGCGGGTGCGCGCGGTGATTTTGGGGCAGGATCCCTACCACGGTGCGCATCAGGCGATGGGGCTTAGCTTTTCCGTGCCGCGCGGCGTGCGAATTCCGCCCAGCCTCGTAAATATCTACAAAGAGATTAAAAGTGATCTGGGTATCAGCGAGCCTGAAAGCGGCGATCTGAGCTACTGGGCGAAGCAGGGCGTGCTGCTACTTAATGCGAGCCTTAGCGTGGGCGCGAACCGCGCGAATTCGCACAGCGGCTTTGGTTGGCAAATTTTTACCGACGCCGTGATTAAAATTTTAAGCGCTAGGCGGCAAAGCTTAGTCTTTATGCTGTGGGGAAATTTTGCCAAAGCAAAATCGGCGCTGATCGATGCGCAGAAGCATCTCATTTTAACCGCCGCGCATCCTAGCCCGCTTGCAGGAGGGGCGTTTTTCGGCTGCAGGCATTTTAGCAGATGCAACGAATATCTGCGCGCGCACGGTCTGGGAGAGATCGATTGGGATCTAAATCACGGCGCAGATTAAATGTATTTTAAATGAAATTTGCGTAAAATGCGCCGCAAAATTTCAAAGGTAAAGAAATTTTAAAAAATGTCGAAAGGAGAAGTGAGCGAATAATATACGACCGGCTTAAGACGGCTTGCCGAAGCGACGCGAATGCGCGGCTAGGCTAAACATTGCAATTAAAGGAACGATATGAAAAAGATAATTTTGGGAATTTTCTTGCTATTTACAAGTAGTGTAGTGGCAAATACCCTATCAGAGATCAGGCAATCGGGCAGTGTGCGCGTAGGCGTATTCGAGGCGCAACCGCCTTTTAGTAAATTTGAAGACGGAAAATTTCAAGGATTTGAGGTTACTCTAGCCGAGGCGCTATCAAAAGATATATTTGGTGGCAAGGCAGGCAAGGTGGAATTCGTGCCCGTAAAGGCTAGCGAGCGTTTAAAAGCGTTGGAAGAGAATAAAGTAGATATGGTGCTTGCGACCTTTACGATCACAAATGAGCGTAAGCAGCTAGTCGATTTTACGACGCCGTATTTTGCAGTAAATATCGGCGTGCTAACCCGCGCCGGCGATAGAATCAAGACTGTATCGGATCTGCACGGCAAACCGATCATTGCAGAAACCGGAACTACGGGCGAAGCGTATTTTAGAAAAGAGGGCTTTGAAATCGTAAATTGCGCTACCGCAAACGAATGCTATAAAATGCTAAAGGATGGTAAGGGCATCGGATATGCGACAGATAATCTAATAGTTTTGGCTTATGCTGTAATCGACAGCGACACCGAGGTAAATATCAAGAATTTAGGCGTTTCGGATTTCTTAGGCATTGCAGTTTCTAAGGGCAATAAGGATCTGCTTGAGTTCTTAAATGGCGAGCTAGTCAAGCTAAGCAAGAACGGCTTTATGAAAAAGACCTATGACGAGACGATCGAGCCGTATTACAAGGGCACTGCGGAGAAAAAATATTTCTTGTTGGATGACCTTTATAGCTTATTTTAGGCGGGCATAGCGGTACAGCTCGCCTGCATTTGCTTGCAGTAAGCATAGCTGTGTGCTCTCGCCAGGTAAAATTTAAAAGGCTCGCATAGCCTTACTATTTTGTCCGACTTTGCGAGCTTGGTTTAGATTGTAAAATTTTACTAACGCGCCGTTATAGAATTTATAAAATTCCGTAGCGGCGCGCTGTTTTTATAGTGCTAATAGACGCACAGAATTTATAGCGAAGCGCTAAAATTTAATGAGAGCAGGCGGAGCTTAGCGCAAAGACGGTAAAATTTAAAAAGCCTCTATCATTATGCTTAGAAATTTTAGTTGCGAAATTTTATCGCTAAGCTCGCAATTTAGGGAATAATTTCAGTTTTGGTAAAATGAAATTTTAAGAAAATTTACATTACAATTACGAAAAATTTAAAATTCAAGGAGGAAATTATGAAAAAGTCATTTTTTCTTATTCTATTGTCGGCGATCTTTGTTTTTGCGAATTCCTTAAGCGAGATCAAGCAAAGCAAGGTTATCAGAGTGGGCGTCTATGAAAACGAGCCGCCTTTTAGCAAGTCAAGCGAGAAAGGCTTTGAGGGTTTCGAAGTCGAGCTTGCCAACGCGCTAGCCGGTAAAATTTTCGGCAACAGCGGCGGTCGTATCGAGCTTATACCGGTAACGAACGAGGTGCGCTTTCCGATGCTGCAAAACAATCAGGCAGATATGATAATCGCGGCTGCAAGTATCACTGAAGAGCGTAAGGGAAGCGTAGATTTTTCGATGCCATATTTTACGGTGAATTTGGGAATTTTAACGAAAAAAGACTCAAATATTCACAAAATAGGCGATCTGATGGGCAAAAAGATCGGTATCATCCGCAAGACTACCGGCGAGGCGTATATCAAAAAGGATGGCGGTTATAATGTTTCTTATTGCAACGATTCGGTCGATTGCTACAGGAGATTAAAAAGTGGCGAGATCGACGGGTATTGCAACAACAACCTTTTTGTAATGGTTTATCCGATCGTAGATCCCGCAGTCGAGGTCAATATAAAAAATTTAGGCGATAATGTATTCTTAGGCGTCGCGGTGCAAAAGGGTAACGCGGAGCTGCTAGAAGCGATCAATAAAGGCTTGATCGCACTTAGCAAAGAGGGCTTTTTCAAAAAGGCCTATGAGGATACTTTCGAATCCTTCTATAAAGGCACTGTCGATAAAAAATACTTCTTACTCGACGATCTTTACAGCTTTTTTTAATAAAATAAGGAATTTGAAATGAAAAAATCACTGTTTTTAATTCTTTTATCTTGCATCTTTGCGCTTGCGAATTCTTTAAGCCAAATAAAGCAGAGTAAAGTCATTCGTATCGCCGTTTATGAAAATGAGCCTCCGTTTAGTAGGGTCACGGATAATGGCTTTGAGGGCTTTGACGTAGAGCTTGCTAATGCAATCGGAGGCAAAATTTTAGGCGATACCGGCGGCAGGATCGAGCTCATACCGGTATCAGCGCAAGCGCGCTTTCCGTCCATTCAAAATAATCAGGCGGATATGCTTATCGCGGCTGCAAGCGTTACTGAGGAGAGAAAGAAAAATTATGAGTTTTCGATGCCCTATCTTTCCGTAAATTCCGGAGTTTTAACCAAAAAAAGCGACAATATCCAAAAAATGAGCGATCTACGAGGTAAGAAAGTAGGCGTCATCCGCGGCTCGACGGGCGAAGCGTTTATGCAAAAGGACGGCGGCTACAATCTAGTGTATTGCAAAAATTCCTCCGATTGCTACAAGCGGCTAAAAAGCGGTGAGATCGACGGCGCATGCGACGATAATCTATTCGTGATGGTCTATCCGGTCGCAGATCCTAGCGTCGAGGTTAATATCAAAAGCCTCGGCGAGAACGTATTTTTGGGTATCGCGATGCAAAAGGGTAACGCAGATCTCGCAGAAGCCGTCAATCAAGCACTCATCTCGCTTAGTAAAGAGGGCTTTTTCAAAAAGGCGTATAACGATACTTTCGAGCCTTTCTACAAAGGCACCGTCGATAAAAAATACTTCCTTTTAGACGACATATACAGCTTCTTTTAGAATTTTAAATTTTGATTGCGGGTCGGAATTTGAAGCTTTGCGGCTTTAAATTCTAACCCGTGCATAACCGGTGCGTCATTAAAATTCCGTCTTAAATTTTGTTCTAAAATTTCATTTCAAATTTTATTAGTCCCACTGCCGCGCCTAAGCCCAGCGTGCACATGGCGGTCGCAATCTTTGGTATTTGCGAGCATTTACGGCGCGCAAAGCTAGATCGAGCTAAGCTTTAAAATTTTACTCCGAGCCCTTGGAATTTTTTAAATCCTCCATGCGCTCCTGCTGAGCCTGCACGAACGCGCTGTATCTCGTAAAAAGATAATCCTTGATCTCAAAAATCATCAACGTAAAAATCGAAGGCAGCGTGAAAAATCTAATCGTCATAAACACCAGATCAAGCGCGCTTAGCTCATCCTCGCTTGCGCGATACCCTCCAGAGCTTGCGGTTAAAATCCCATGCAGTGCCTCGTAGTTATAAAGGATGAAAATCGTCACGAAAAGCGTCGAGAGCTTCGATACGATCTTATTCATGATCTGCGCCACGTCCTCATCGGCGATCACCGACATCGCAAACCACACGAGGGTAAAAAACAGCGGAAAGACGATGTTAAAATTTAGCGAGTTATCAAGCTTTTGTGCGCCCGTCACCGCGATGATCGCAAACACCGCCGCAAAGGGGATCACAAATAGCGCGAAGGTCATCGCCGATTTTATCGCCTTAAAAAAGCTATACGCAAGCAGTGGCGAGCCCAAAGCGAGCAAAAAGATCGTGAGCACGTAGTTTGCTTTGGCAAAATCGTATAGGTTAAACAGCGCAAATACCGATGCTGCTGCAAGTAGCGGCACGCTGAGCTTAAACAGCACCCCATATTTGGCGTAAGCGCGCGATACGACGGCATCGAGCCTGCTAAATTTAACGTTTAAGCTTTGCGCTCTGATGAAAAACAAAATGACGAATTTGACGATTACGTTTGGGCTCATACGCACCTTTCCGTTTAAATTTATAAAATTTTATCCACGCTAGATTTGCGAAATTTTATCCGCGGAGCCTGTCCGTAGAATTAGGCTTTGCCGACGGCTTATGCGGCCTGCGTTAAAATTTCATCGCGCTCTCGTTGCGTTGCTATCTTGCCGCCTTGTAGGCTCTGTCTTTTGGCTACGTGAGGCGGACCTGCGCGCTTTGGCTTGCATAGCGTCTCGTTAGCAAGCCCTCTAGGTTGCAGCGTGTCGCAGTAGCGCTCATTCGGCTCGGCGCGCGATACTTTACTTGTGGTATCCGCGTCGCACCCGCGCATGAGAGCTTGGCGCCGCTAAAATTTTACCGGTTCTTAGCCCTATGCGATACGTCCTGTGCGCCGCGATAGAATTTTGCGCGATGCAAGGACCTACCGAGCTTGGCTTTGCGCCGCAAAGCGCTCGCCTTGTATTGGCCCGGGATGCGCCGCGAATGATTAAATTTTAACCGCACCATTGCCGAGCCGTTTTAAAGCTCAAACGAATTTTTGAGCTGCTACGATACGTGAAATTCCAAAAATCGCGCCTTAGCGATCAAGCTTGTTTGCGCTTGCTTGCGAGCTATGCAAAAAGCGGCGCACTTGCGCCCTTCGCCGCGCCCATACAAAAGCAACGCGTCCCTTGCCGCTCAAAGCTTATTTTTACTCGCTCGCGCCGACTGCCAAGCTGAAGTCAAGAAGCGCGCCGTCTCACATCCAATCTAAAATTTGCGTGATCTCGGTAGCGTGGAAAATTTTAAGCCCCTGCGCGTTTTGCGGCTTCATCGGGACGATCGCGTTTTTAAATTTCTGCATCGAGGCTTCCTTCAGGCGCGCATCGAGGTTGAATATCTCTCTGATCTCGCCGTTTAGGCTCACCTCGCCGATGAAGACGCTCTCTTTACTGATCGGGCGATTTTTAAAGCTGCTTACGATCGCCGCAACGACGGCTAGATCGCACGCTGTTTCGGTGATTTTTACGCCCCCGCTTACGTTTACGAAGACGTCGTATCCGCCAAGCCCGATCTCAAGCTTGCGATCAAGTAGCGCCAGAAGCATATCGAGGCGGTTTTTATCAAAGCCCGTGGCGCTGCGCTTCGGGTAGCCGCTCTCGCACACGAGTGCCTGGATCTCCACGACGAGAGCGCGCGTGCCCTCCATCGTGATCGTGATCGCCGAGCCGCTTACCGCCTTGCCGCGCGTGAAAAATTTACTCGCAACGTCCTTGGCGCTTACGAGCCCGTGCGGCCCCATCTCGAAAATCCCCACCTCGCTCGTAGCCCCGAATCGGTTTTTAAAACCGCGCAAAATTCTAAGCTGCTTGCTCGCATCGCCCTCGAAATACAGCACTACGTCCACCATATGCTCTAATATGCGCGGGCCTGCGATCGAGCCTTCTTTGGTGATGTGGCCGATGATGAAGATCGAAATCCCGCGCGCTTTGGCAAGTCGCATCAGCTCGAAGGTGATCTCGCGCACCTGCGTGATCGAGCCAGGCGCGGAGGGGGCCTTGTCGCTAAAAAGCGTCTGGATGCTGTCGATGACGATAAACTTATAATCCCTGCGCTCTACTTCGTCGAGCACGGCGCTTAGATTTATCTCGGTGAGCAAAAACAGCTGCTCGCTTATCGCGCCCAGTCGCTGCGCACGCATTTTGATCTGGCTGGCGCTCTCCTCGCCGCTTACGTAAAGTACCGCACGGCCGCCGCTTGCTAAATTTGCCGCGATCTTAAGCAGCAGCGTGGATTTCCCGATGCCCGGGCTGCCGCCGATTAGCACGAGCGAACCCTCCACTACGCCGCCTCCGAGGACTAAATTTAGCTCGCTATCCTTGGTGTCGATGCGCGAAATTTGCTCGATCTGTATCTCGCTAATCGCTTTGGCGCTTGCGGACGAGGCGCGGGCAAGCTCGCCCTCGATCTCTTTTAACGCTTTGATTTGAGCGGGCTTGAGCTCGACGAAGCTATCGAATGCACCGCAGTCGGGGCATCTGCCGAGCCATCTGCTTTGCTGATTGCCGCAGTGCTGACACTCAAAAATCGTGGTTTTAATTTTCGCCATTTTTATCCCTCGCTCATTTTCGCCTGAATTTAGCCTCAAGCTTTGCAAAATTATACTTAAAATTTTTAAAATTTTAGCCGCCTTGCGCGCCGCTTGCGGGATCAAAAATCACGAGAGGGAGGATTTGCGGCTAAATTTGAGCTAAATTTAAATATGTTTTAAACATTTATAACTATAATACAAATTTCACTTTATTTAAAGAAGGTTTAAGATGAAGGGCAAGCTTAGTAGAAGCCAGTTTTTGACGATATCGCTTACGCTATTTGCGATGTTTTTCGGTGCGGGAAATTTTATTTTTCCGCCGGGTCTCGGTAGGGAATCCGGACAGAATTTTTATATCGCAATAATGTTTTTTTGCGCTACGGCGGTGCTTCTGCCGGTGCTTGGCGTCGCAGCCATCGCGCGCGCCAAGGGACTTCAGAGTCTGGTACGCCGCATAGATCCGGTATTTGCGATCGTTTTTACCGCGCTTTTGTATCTTACTATTGGACCGCTTTTTGCGATACCGCGCGCGGCAAATATGCCTTTTGATATCGCGATTAAGCCTTTTATTGCGGAAGATCGCCTTCAAATTTGGCTATTTATTTATTCCGCGGCATATTTTGCGCTGAACTATTACATCTGTATGAACCCTTCAAAGCTCGTCGATCTGCTCGGAAAATACCTTACGCCGATACTTTTAGCGCTTATTTTGCTGCTTTTCGGCGCGGGATTTTTGTTTCCTGTCGGAAGCTTCGTCGCCCCTAGCGGCGAGTACATTGATCACGCTGCAGCAAAGGGCTTCGTAGAGGGCTATCAGACTATGGACGCGCTTGCGTCGCTGGCATTTGGAATCATCGTAATTAATGCCATCAAAGCAACCGGCGTGAGCGACGAGAAGCACCTCGTCACCTCTACCATAAAAGCGGGAATGATGTCTGGCGTCATACTGATGACGATATATTTTATGCTGGGCTATCTGGGTGCGACTTCTGCGGAGCTTTTCAAGGATACGCCGAATATCAACGGAGCGGAGCTTTTGTCGCGAGTAAGCGATCATTACTTCGGAAGAGTTGGCGTCGTGATCCTAGGCAGTGCATTTTTCCTAGCCTGCATCACCACGACGCTGGGCCTTATAAGCTCGGCTAGCGAATACTTTGAAGAGCTTACGAAAGGCAAGATTAAATACAAAACCTGGGCGATCGCTTGGTGCGTGATCGGCTTTGGGGTTGCAAATTTCGGTCTTACGACCATCATCAAAGGCTCCATCCCGGTCCTCGTTGCCATCTATCCGATCTCGATCATGCTGATAATCCTCTCGCTGATCAACCCGTGGATTGATTCAAGTAAGTTGATTTACCGCGCTTGCGTCTATGTCTGCGTAGTCGAGGGCGTCATAAACGGGCTTGATATTTTGGGGATTTCGGTGCCGCTTGTTACGTTTATCGTAAAGAAAATGCCGTTTTACGACTCGATGCTCGGCTGGATAGTGCCTAGCACAGTGACCTTCGCCGTGACCTACGTGCTGCATCTAATCTTTGAAAAAAGAGACGATAGCTTTTAAATTTAAGAGCTATTTTAAAATTTAGCCGAGCTCTACGGGGCTCGGCGTACTTCTAAATTTTAATTCGCCACCGAATTTAATCTCCCATATTTTTTCATAGAATTTCGACATATAAAATAAGTCGCCTTCAAAATTTAACCTAAATTTACGTTAGAATTATCAAAATAAAATTTCAAAAGCAAGGATGGTAAGATGGGCAAGCGGGACGAAGCGCTAAGCTTGGCGCGAGATTTTGAGCTCGACGGCTTTAGGGTGCCCGGTTTATACGAGCGGTTTTGGCGGCTGCAAGGAGACGCGGCGGCGTATTTTACGCTAGCGGACAGTCTGCTGCGCGGGCGACAAGAGGGCGGTACGCTGCTAAAGGACGCTATGGGCTACGTGGGCGAGGAGGATTTTAAAGCTTTGATCGCTACGGCGGTTGAAATTTTACGCGAGGAGGCGGCAGAGGGGCGTGCAACGCAGCAAAGCAAAAGCGCGGCACAGACAGGAGGGGATGCGCACTTGGCGCGCTCGGACGAATGCGGGGGCGAAAGCGCACGGCAACGCAGCAGAGATGAAAAAAGCGCACGCTGGAAAAACGCCGAAGAGGTCATCGCAGCGGCAAGTATCGAGTTCGCACCGCTTTTGCACCCATATCTGGACGAGCTTTTTAAATTGCAGCCGAACGAGAGCGCGTATTACGCGGAGTATCCGTGGCGCGGGCTTAGTTACGAGAGCTCAAAGTTCTGGCGCGAGAGGCTTGCGGATCCGCAGACGAGCAAAGACGATAAGCGAAAAATTTTTAGCTGCCTGCTGCAAACCCGCGATCCGCGAAACGTAAAATTTGCCTGCAAGTTCGCGCTTGCGGAGGATTTTTTCGACCGTCCGTGCGACCTGCTAGAGTATATCGGCTACTGGCTGGAGGCCGTGGGATTTACTTTTGAGCGGGTTAAATTTGACGCAGACGGCGCGGCTCAAATGGCAGCAAATGAAATTTTAAAAATGGATGCGGACGAATGCGGCGGCGCCAAACAATCCCAACCTAGCAAGTGCGATCTATCGCAGATGTCAAACGAGCCCGGCACTACTTCAGCGTCGCTGCAAGCGGATGAGTGTGATCTATCGCGCAAAAATTTAGATGAAGCGTGCGATGCGGCAAGCGACGTTAAATTTAACGCTGGCGAGTTAAAATCGGCAGCGAGCCAAAATTTTAAAGCGTGCGCAGTCGAACACGACTCTAAATTTGACTCAAATGAGCCAGTCGCCGATAAATCACAAAAAGCGCCGAACGATGAAATTTGCTTTGGCGGCGAGAAATTCAGGCTCAAAAGATACTGCAGCCAGCGCGTGTATTACATAATCTTTCCGCGCGGTTATTTCGGCGCTCCCTATGCGGCGCATCTGGCGAAGCACCATCCGACCTGGCGGTTCGAGGGCGGCGAGGCGGGATATAAGCTCGGCGGGGTTTTGGACGAAGCGAACGGCGATGCGCAAAATCCGCTATTTCATCTCATTGCGCTTGATCCGCTGCCCCGTGACTTGCCCGTGCGCTCGCTGCCGCGCCTAATCCTCGCCGCGCACGTCAGAGAGATAAACGAAGGCGAGGTAGTATTTTACGAGCACGATGCGCAGGGTATGCCGCGACGTATAGGCGAGCGGACGCAAGTCGAATATGTGCAGGACGAGCCGATAAAGGAGTGCGAGGTCGCGCTTGCGCCTACGCCCGCGCGCTGGGCGGCTCAGGACTGGGGGATGTCAAACAGCAGGCAAAACCTAGCGCGCATCGGCGGCGAGCCTTCGTGGATACAGGGCGCGCAGGTGCCGCGCTGTCCGATATGCGGCGAAAAGATGGAGTTTTTGATGCAGCTTGATAGCGAGCTTCCAAGCTGCGAGCAAGGCGGTGAGGTGATGTTCGGCAGCGGCGGGATTTTGTACGTATTTTGGTGCGAGCGGACGCGGACGAGCGGGTTTTTTATGCAGTGCACGTGAGTGAAATTTTGGAAAAATGCGCAAATGGACAGACGGATGATCACGGCGAAAATAAAAAGAAGGGGCAATGTTTGGTATTTTGACGATTATTTTAAGTCGCTTCGCAAGAATGAAAACGAGATAGCGGAGCCTATCAGGCAGTTTGTCTTGGATCCAAAAAGGTATCTGTTTAATACGAAAGAGACCCTTCACGACGCCGTTTTGACTGAATTTAAATTTGCTATTTTAAAAAATAAAGATAGACTAGCGATGAAATTTTTATCGCCATATGGGGATAGAAATTTCAAATTTATTTTCAAAAACGTCCTTGTCGTCCGCTTCAAAACGGATGACAAGAGCTTTAAAAATAACGATCTAATAGTTCATCAATTTTCGCTAAAGCCTAGAGGCCTTTGCGAGTATGATTTTATCTTTGCGAGCGGGCAGAGGATAACCGTAAAATTTAAGCGGCTTGAGATCATTGAAGAATTCTTATGAGCGTGCTGCTTTGCTGATGGCAGCGGGATTTTATATGTGTTTTGGTGTGAGCGGACGCGGGTGAGCGCGTTTTTTATGCAGTGTACGTGAGTGAAAATTTTGTAAAATTATAAAACGAAAATCGTAAAATTCTAAGTAAAATTTATTCTAAGATAATCGAGCGGCAAAATTTGCCGAGCATTTCAGCGCGTAAAATTTAAACTTGTTTAGCGAGAATATGAATAGAAATTTACGCAGGCACGCAGAGCTTAAGCGTAAATCCCATCCACCAGCGTCTCTACGAACTCATCCGAGTTAAATTCCGCCAAATCCTCCATCCGCTCGCCCACGCCGACGAAAAGTATCGGCAGCCGCAGCTCGCGTGCTATGGCAAAAAGTGCGCCGCCTTTTGGCGTGCCGTCGAGCTTCGTGATGATGATGCCGTCGAGCCTTACGATCTCGTTGAACGCCCTGGCTTGCGCGACGCTATGATTGCCCTGAGTGGCGTCGAGCACGATGATCTTACGGTGCGGTGCGCCGCTTTTTGCGCGGTCACATATTCGCACGATCTTCTCTAACTCCGCGGCTAAATTTTTCTGGTTTTGCAGGCGCCCGGCGGTGTCGATCAGGACGCGATCGATGTTTTTGGCGCTAGCCGAGCTAACGGTGTCAAACGCCACGGCAGCGGGATCGTGCCCTTGTGCGGTCGCTACGATCGGTAGATTTAGGATCTGCGCCCATTTTTTTAATTGCTCGACCGCGCCCGCGCGAAAGGTGTCGCATGCACCTAAAATCACGCTCTGGCCGCTATTTTTATATAAATTTGCAAGCTTTGCGGTTGTTGTAGTTTTGCCCGCGCCGTTTACGCCGATGATGAGCTCTACGAAGGGCTTCTCATTCGCGGGTTTAGCGATATCGTAATCGAAGTAGCTCTTCAAAATGCCCTTAAGATCGTCTTTTGCGACTAGCTTTTTTGCGGGCAGTTTTTCTAAAATTTCCTCCACGAGTTCGTAGCTTACGTCGGCTTCAAGCAGCATCTCTTCTAAAATTTCTTTTGAAATTTTATCCTCGCCCTTTGCACCTCGCATCGCGCCTATGGTCTTGCTAAGCCCTTTTTTAAAAAATTCGAACATCAGAAAATTTTCTCCAATTCAGTCATTAAAATTTCTTCCGGCATCAGCCCGAAATACTGCGCGCTAAACTCGCCCTTTTCGTCGTATATCGCCATATACGGCACTTCGTTTATGCCGCCTAGCGCCTTTGTGAAAAAGTCGTTTGCTTCGCCGTAGGCGATCGCGTAATTTACCTCGTGTGCGCTTGCGTAATTTTTTGCATCGTCTAAGCTCGCATCACCGATCATTACGCCGATTATGTCAAGCTTGCCGGAGTAGGCTTGTTTGGCGGCATTTAGTGCGCTTACCTGCACGGCGCAGGCGTCGCACCACGGCGTAAAAAACGCAAATAGCGTCACGGTGGAGTTATTATCGATTCGAAAACCCTGCTTTGTCTTTTGCATATTTAAAATTTTGCCGTTACTTAGCTGAAGTGTAAAAGGAGCGGTATAATCGACCTGGATTACGGCTTCGGTTTCGGACTGCGGCTGCGTGGTGTTGGTCTCGGTCGGGGCATCGCTTGATTTTTTATCCTCATCATCGCCGCAACCCGCAAGAAATAAAGCAGCCGTAAAAAGTGCTAGAAAAAAACGAAATTTCATAATAAACCTTAAAATTTAATCGCAAGATTATACAAAAACTAGCTAAAATAAGCGTTAAAATTTTATAAAAGGCTTAAGCTATGCAAAAGAATGAATTTAGAAAAATTTGCAAATCGCGCTTAAAATCTCATGCCGCACGCGCGGCCAGATGCGAGCATTACGTGCTTTTAAGGCGTATAGAGCGGCTGATAAAATTTTTAAAAGCGCGTAAAATTTTGATATTTTTGCCGATGAGCTACGAGCCGAACGTTTTGATTTTAAGAAAAAAGCTATCAAAAAGCTGTGAATTTTACGTTCCGTTTATGGTGGATATTAGTTTAAAAATGGTAAGATTGCGCCAGCCTTTTAAAATTTCACGCTTTGGGCTGCGGCAGACGCTTCCACAAAACGGGTATTTTAAAAAGGTCGATCTAGCCGTGGTTCCAGCTATCGGGGTGGATGGCACAATGGCTAGAATAGGACATGGGAAAGGATTTTACGATATGTTTTTTTCAGGTCTGAAGCTTAAGCCCGCAATCGCGTTCGTGAGTATAAAAGACTGCTTTTGCAGCGAAATTTTATCGCTTGATCACGACGTAAAGGGCGATTTTTACATAACTCCGAGTCAAAATTACCTAAAAAGAGGAAAGTATGATAGAGATTTTAATCGCCTTGTGCGCTCTTGCGGTGGGCGCTGGCATAGGATACTTAGTAGCTAGAAAGATCAATAACGCCAATTACGATTTTTTCGTAGAACAAGCCAAAGCCAAAGCTAAAGCGATAGAATTTGAAGCCGAGGGCATCTTGCGAAATTCTAAAATTTCGGTGCAGGAAGCTGAGTTTGAAGCTAAGAAAAAATACGAAGATAAAGCAAGCAAACTGCAGAAGGAATTTAACGTTAAATTTGACGAGCTCGGCAAAAAGGAGCACGCGCTTCTAACCGAGCAAGAGATTTTAAAAGACAGTAAAAAAGAGCTCGAAAGCGCCAAAAAAGAGGCGAAATTCCTCTACGAAGAGGGCTCAAATTTAAAGAAAAGCTATGAAGAGAAGCTAGCCGAAGCGCTTAAAGTTTTGGAGCGCGTGGCGGGCTTTACGCAGGATGAGGCGCGCGCGCAGGTGCTTAAAAAGGTCGAGGAGCAAAGCCGCACTGACATCGCTCACATCGTGCGAAAATATGAAGAGGAAGCCAAAAAAGAGGCGCGAAAAAAGGCGAATTATATTTTGGCGCAGGCTACGTCGCGCTTTGCGGGCGAGTTTGCCGCCGAGCGGCTTATCAATGTCGTAAATATCAAAAATGACGAGCTTAAAGGCCGCATCATCGGTAAGGAGGGGCGCAACATAAAGGCGCTTGAGATGACTCTTGGCGTGGACGTCATCATCGACGATACCCCGAATGCGATCATCGTAAGCTCGCACAATCTCTACCGTCGCGCTATCGCCGTTCGCGTCATCGAAACTCTTATCGAGGATGGCAGAATTCAGCCTGCTCGCATCGAGGACATCTACAAAAAAGTGAGCGACGAATTTGAAGCTAGCATCGCCGAAGAGGGCGAAAATATCGTAATGGATCTAGGACTTAGTAAAATTCACCCCGAAATTTTAAAACTCATCGGCAAGCTTAAATTTCGCGCCAGCTATGGACAGAACGCCCTTGCGCACAGCCTTGAGGTCGCGCATCTTGCGGGCATCATCGCCGCAGAAACGGGCGGAGATCAAAAGCTAGCCAAGCGAGCAGGCCTGCTTCACGATATCGGTAAGGCGCTGACTCACGAATACGAGGGCTCGCATGTAGATCTTGGCGCCGAGGTTTGCCGCCGCTACAAAGAGCATCCGGTAGTTATAAACGCGATCTACGCCCACCACGGCCACGAGGAGGCTACCAGCGTGGAAAGTGCCGCAGTCTGTGCCGCAGACGCGCTAAGTGCCGCGCGCCCGGGCGCTAGACGAGAGGTGCTAGAGAGCTATCTAAAGCGCGTTAGCGACATCGAAGCGATCGCGATGAGTAAAACCGGCGTCAAGCAAGCCTACGCGATCAACGCAGGTCGCGAGATTCGCGTCATTGCAAACGCCAAGCTTATGAATGACGACGAGGCGGTTTTGGTGGCTAAAGAGATCGCTTCGGATATCCAAGATAAGGTTCAATTCCCGGGCGAGATCAAGGTTAACGTCATACGCGAGCTTCGCGCGGTCGAGATAGCCAAATAAGGAGTATGAAATGAAAAAATTTATAATAGCTTTATTTTTGCTTTTTAGCGGGGCGTTTGCCGAGGATGAGCTCATCATTGATAGCGCGAGTGCCTATTCGTCGGTGATGCGCACAAACGCGCAATACAAATACCTAGCGCAGCAAGCCCGCGCGATAGTGATCTTTCCGAGCGTTAAGAAGCTAGGCTTCATCATAGGCGGCATGTATGGCGAGGGGATCATCATCTACAATAACGACGGCGCGCATAGCGTAAACGGCGCTGAGATCAGCAGCGCCAGCGTAGGACTTCAGATCGGCTATGAGGATAATTATCTAGTTATTTTCGTAATGCATGATGATGTGATCCAAAAAATGCGAAATTCCCAAATCACGCTCTCGGGCGATGCGACGGCGGTCGCCGGCAATTACAGCGCGGACTCGGGCGCCATAGACGTGTTAAATCAAGATATGTACGTCTTTACGAATAAAGGCGGGCTGTTTGCGGGAGTGAGCCTGGGTGGTTCGGTGCTGGAGACCAAAAATGACCGCGCTTTTGATCCAAATACTGAGGGCTATGCGCTTTTGATGCGAGTAATCGGCGCAGATGAGTAAAATTTAGCTAAAGATGCTAAGGCGCATAGATTAGCGAAAAATTCCTGCTTTATGAGCGTTTTATTAGCGGCTTGGAATTTTGCTCGCGTAATTTCTGCAGAATAATAGACCTGGGTGCGTAATTCAAAAGTTACTTTGAATTCTAAAGAAGTCCAAATTTTGTAATTAAATTTAGAATTGCAAAATTTTATCGCTAAATTTTGCGGTAATTTTACTTGATGCCTAGAAATTTTATTTTAAAATTTCGCTTAATATTTTGCGGCGAAATTTTGTATTTCGCGGTAGCTGCGCAGAATTTTAAATTTAATGTCGCAGCAAAATCAAGTGGCGTCGTGGGGCGTTAGAGTGAAGCTTTCGCGCCGAATTTTAAAGCTGCTTTAGTCAAAATTTATAGAATTTTATACGATCTAATGAAAGGATTTGATGGAGTCGATGTTTGAAAACCTCCATACGTGGGGGTATCTGATACTGTTTTTGTATTCGCTGGGCGGAGGATTTTTGGCGCTTGCGGCAGCGGGCGTGCTAAGCTCGGCCGGCGAGCTCAATATCGTCTTATGCATCGTAATCGCCTGCATATCGAACTTCATAGGCGATTCGGGGCTGTTTTTAGTAAGCCGCTACAATAAAAAAGAGATCATGCCATATCTGCGCAAACAGCGCCGCAACCTCGCTCTGGCGCAGATTTTGTTTCGTAAATACGGCGACCGCATAATTTTAATCAAAAAATTTATCTACGGCCTCAAAACCCTCGTGCCGATCGCGATCGGTATCACAAAATATTCGTTTTTAAAATTTAGCATCATCAATGCCGTAAGCTCGCTCATTTGGGCGCTTGTGGTGGGACTACTGAGCTACTACGCGGGCGATTTCGTGCGTGAGCTTTATGCGCATGTCAAGGACGCACCGTGGATCGCTCCGTTGGCTCTAGGCGCGATAGTAGCATTGATCGTGCTCTATTTTCGCTTCGCCACGCGTAAAAAAGGCTAGCGGTGGCAAAAAAGCTGATCCCGCTCGCAATTTTCGCAGTACTTCTTTTGGCGCTAAATTTGATCTCCAATTCGCGCGGCCCCGCGGCTAAAGATGAGCGGATTTTTACCTCAAAAACCCTGGATGCTGCGTCGCGTAAAAGCGGCGCGCAAAATTTAAAAAGCAGCACCGATCGTAAAATTTCAAGCTCACAAAATCCTGCAAGTGGCACCGGTGCAAAAGATGAGAGCGGCGCAAGAAGCGCAGACGGCGGAGCAGACCTAGGAGATTTAAAATCTCATCCGCAAGTAAACGAGCCTGCCGCGACAAATCCTAAATATGAGGCAGACGCTCACAGGCGGCGCAGCGCAGATTATGAAGCTTCAAACTCGCAAAATCCAGACGCAAATTCTAAAAAACAGCTCGCGGATGAGCCCTGCATAAGCAGGGAGTGCGTGAGCGCTCATATCCGTCGTACGGGCTCTTTGCCGCAAAATTTCATCACGAAAAAGCAGGCTGGCGAGCTTGGCTGGCAGGGCGGCGATCTGTGGCGATACGCGCGCGGCAAGAGTATAGGCGGCGATCGTTTCGGCAATTTCGAGCGCAGGCTGCCTGATAAAAAGGGGCGGATTTGGCGCGAATGCGACATCGAGTATCGCGGCGGCCCGCGCGGCGCAAAGCGGCTGATATTTTCAAACGACGGGCTGATCTTTTACACCGCCGATCATTACGAAAGCTTCGAGCGCGTGCAATGAGCTTAAATTTTAAAACGCGCAGCGCCGCAAAGATCATCATCGACGGCGCAAAGATTAGGCGCAAAGATCAAATTTTCGCGCTATTTGCCACTGCGATGGATTTTAAGCCCGAATACGTCGCAAATTTAGACGCGCTCTACGACGCGCTGGGCGAGCGAGGCGGGCAGGTCTTCGTGATTATCAAAAGGGGCGGAATTTTAAAGCTAAGGCTGGGTAAATTTTATGATATTTTGCTCGAGGTTTTGCGAAGCTGCAAGGTGAAAATTTTAATACTATAAGCTCTCGCGACAGCTTATTATGGCTTCAAAGCCAAATTTTACCGAGCCTAAGACGAGTTTATTTCGCCGCAGTTTCGAGCGTGCCGTTAAATTTTGCCGAATTTTAGAGCTTATTAAAAGAGGCGATTTTAGAAATTTCACCCACAAAGCTCGCGCGGTCAAATTTAAACTCAAGCCCATACCGCCAATCTCTGCGGCGCGGGTTTGCAAAGTCGCTAAATTTAACCGCGTTCGCTTCAAATTTAATCTTAAGCGCGAGATACCAGCAGCTCCAGATCCCGCACGGACAGCCTAGTAGGACGACATCCCGCTCATCTTGCGCTAAATCAGCCTCAAGCGCCGCACGTAAAAATAGCTCCTCAAAATCGATCAAGCTTAAGTAGGCGTAGCCTCCCGCGATGCTAGCTTGCCCCTCTTTCGCCGCAAAGCTTTGCTCGCACCGCTTAATCAGCTCAAGCAGAGGCTCGCCGTTTATCGCAACGACGACTTCGGTAAAGCTTTCGCCCTCAATTTCGTAATCGTTTAGGTAAAATTTAATGCTATCCATGCGGCAATCTCGCTAAATGATCTATTTTACGCCGTATTTGCACCGGTCTGCTAAAATTTCAGCGCAGTTTAGCGAATTTGAAGTGAAATTCGGTTGAAGATCAAGAAATTCGCTGGTAAAGCGCAGATCAAGTGGATATTTCGTAAAATTTGAGAATTTCGAGCTCGCAGAGCTTGCTTTTGGTGAGCGCAAGCTCAAAATTTACAAAAAAGCTCAATTTGCATAGATGAAAGAAGCGAAAACAAAAGATTGAATTTTATCACAGATCAAAGAGATCGAAACGAGGGCTAAATTTTGCTATGGATAAAGAAGTCGAAATTAGAAATGAGGGGTTAAATTTAATTCGCTTTTGCGGGCGCTTAAATTTAACCCCGCCGCGGCTACATCATTTCGCCGCTTTTGTGCTCGTGCTCGGTGTAGGTTACCGGAATATCCTTCTTGCCTTTTCCCGGTGTATACACTCCCTCTCCACGTTTGAAAAGAAGCTCGATACCTTCGTCGTTCGTAAGCATTATGCCGCTTGCGGAAGCCGCGCGTTTAAGATTATGCTTTTTGCCTTTTTCGTCGGTTAACACGCCCGTTGCGAACATATCGTTCGAGCTAAGGCTGATGCGCTTATCTCCGGTCTCTCCTAGCAGAAATATGATCGTATGCGCTACAGACTCTTGCTTTTGCTGCGGAGCCGTATCGGCCTTAGGTTGGTTGCATCCGCTTAAAAGCGCGATTGCCGCTAATGACGAGAATACAATTCGTCTCATTTTTTCTCCTTTAAAAAAAAAGTTCGCGAATTATATAGCCAAAAAGTAAATCATAGATTTCGCGACTTTTTATTTAATCAAAGATTAACCCAAATTTAGTAAAATTCCAGCTGAAAACATCCCAAATAAGGAGAACCTTATGGCAGTAAAAATCGCAATTAACGGCTTTGGAAGGATCGGTAGGTGCGCGGCTAGAATTGCGCTAAGCAGGGACGATGTGGAGCTTGTGTCGATCAACGATACCGCTAAACGCGAGCTTACAAGATACCTGCTTCAATACGACACCGTTCACGGCGAGTTTCGTAAAAAAATAGAAATTCTAAGCGATGAATGCATAGCCGTAGACGGCAAAAAGATCCGCGTCTATTCCACCAGAGAGCCTGCGGAGCTTGATTTTGCGGGCGATGGTGCAGAAGCTGTGCTTGAATGTACTGGTGCGTTTTTAACGAGCGAAAAATGCAAGCCGTTCATAGATAACGGTATCGGCGTAGTCGTAATGAGCGCGCCTGCCAAGGATGATACGCCTACTTTCGTAATCGGCGTTAATGAGGGCGCTTATGCAGGACAGCGCGTCATTTCAAATGCTAGCTGCACCACTAATGGTCTGGCTCCGATTGCAAAAATTCTAGACGATGAGCTTGGTATAGAAAAGGGTCTGATGACGACGATTCATGCCTATACGCACGGACAGAGCCTAGTCGATGTAAAAGCCAAGGACTTCCGCCGTTCGCGTGCCGCGGCTCTTAATATCGCTCCGACTACGACGGGCGCAGCAAAAGCGATTAGCAAGGTACTTCCGCAGCTAAGCGGTAAGATGCACGGACAATCGGTGCGCGTGCCGGTAGCTAACGTATCGATGGTTGATCTAACGGTGCTAACGCGCAAGCAGACGAGCGCCGAGGAGCTAAACGAAATTTTCCGTCGCTATGCCGCTAAAGAGATGAAAGGAATTTTGCTCGTAGACGACGATAGTCGCGTCAGCAGCGATTTTTGTACTTCAGAATACTCCAGCATCGTAGCTAGCGACTGCACGCAGGTAATTGACGGCAATCTGATAAAAGTGATGAGCTGGTACGACAACGAGTGGGGATATAGCGAGCGCCTTATCGATTTAGCCCTATATGCGGCAAAAAGAAGGAAATAAGATGGGCGAAATTCTTTCGATTAAAGATTTGAAATTTAAAGACGGCGCGCGCGTTTTTATCAGGTGCGATTTTAACGTGCCGATGGATGAGTTTTGCAATATTACGGACGATCGCCGCATCCGTTCGTCTATCCCTACTATTAAATATTGCTTAGACGAGGGCTGCGCGGTAATTTTAGCCAGCCACTTAGGACGCCCGAAAAACGGATACGAAGAAAGACTTAGCCTAAAGCCTGTGGTAAAGAGGCTATCTAGGCTTTTGGAGCGCGAGATAAAATTTGTCTCCGATGTCGCGGGCGAGGAGGCAGGAGCTGCGGTAAATTCGCTTAAAAAGGGCGAAGTGCTTTTGCTAGATAATCTGCGCTTTGAAAAGGGCGAGAGCAAAAACGACGAAGCACTAGCTAAGAGGTTTGCGAGCTACGCGGAATTTTATATCAACGACGCTTTTGGTGTATGCCACCGCGCGCATGCCTCGGTAGAGGCGATTACGAAATTCTACGATGAGGCACACAAGGCAGCGGGATTTTTGCTGCTAAAAGAGATAAAATTTGCTAAAGACCTTATTAAAGATCCCGCGCGTCCTTTCGTAGCCGTAACAGGCGGTAGCAAAGTAAGCGGCAAGCTTCAGGCGCTTAAAAATTTACTTCCTAAAGTCGATAAGCTCATCATCGGAGGCGGTATGGCGTTTACGTTTTTAAAAGCCGTCGGATATGACATCGGCAAATCTTTGCTCGAAGAGGATCTAATCGAGGAAGCAAAAAATATTCTCCGCAATGCTCGCGAGCTTGGGGTTAAAATTTATATCCCTGTCGATGCCGTCGCAGCTCCGCAATGTTCGCAAGATGCCGTTACAAAAAAGGTTACCGTCCAAGAAATTCCAAGCGATTGGATGGGGCTAGATATCGGGCCTGCGACCGTAGCGCTTTTTAAAGAAGCCCTAGACGATGCGCAAACGATCTGGTGGAACGGGCCGATGGGGGTTTTTGAGATCGATAAATTCGCTCGCGGTAGCCTGCATATATCGCACGCGATCGCAGATAGCGACGCCACGACCGTAGTGGGCGGTGGCGATACTGCAGATGTCGTCGAACGCGCTGGTAACGCCGACGATATGACTTTTATTTCTACCGGAGGCGGTGCGAGCTTAGAACTCATCGAAGGCAAGGAACTGCCGGGCGTGCGAGTGCTTACTGCTAAAACGGAGCTGCGATGATACTGGCAGCGAATCTTAAATGCAACCATACCCGAGCTAGCTTTGAGCGGTACGCTAAAGCTTTAGATGAAGGCTTAGCGGGCCTAATTTCACGCGAGGATGAAATTTTGGTTTTCCCTCCTGCTAGCGCATTTTGCGCGAGAGTGAAAAATTTTACCCAAGGCGCGCAAAATTTCTATCCCGCCGCGCACGGCAGCTTTACGGGCGAGATCGGTGGCGATATGCTGGCGGAATTTGACATCAAAACCGTTCTTATCGGTCACAGCGAGCGGCGCGCCATTTTGGGCGAGAGCGCGGAGCTGATAAGAGAGAAATTCGGTTTTGCCGCAGCGCAGGGCTGGCGCATCGTCTTTTGCGTCGGCGAGGATGAGGCGGCATTTGCACAAAACCGCAGCGAGGAGTTTGTAGCGACACAGCTTGAGGGTATCGATCTGAAATATCCGAGCTTAGTACTAGCCTACGAGCCCGTCTGGGCGATCGGCACTGGCAGAAGCGCGCAGTGCGAGCAGATCGAAAGAATGCTAAATTTCTTGCGTGCTAAAAGCTCCGCGCCGCTGCTTTACGGCGGCAGCGTGAATGCTGAAAATATCGCAAAAATTTGCACGATAAAAGGTTGCGACGGGGTGCTAGTGGGTACGGCGAGCTGGGACGCCTCTGGCTTTTTGGAACTTATACGCGTCGTCTCGCATCGCTATACTTCGTTGCCTTAAAATTTTGCTCGGTCATTACCTAATAGGGTAACTCCCGTCGCAAAATTTTAAGTCGCCTAGTCTAGCTTCGCGATACTGCCGCTATCGAATTGCGTTTAAAATTTGGCGTTTCGCGAGATTTTGAGAATTTTAATTTATAGAATTTTAAGTCAAATTGCGAAGGATTTTAAGATGGATTTGAATGTTGTTGCAGATTTTGCGACCAAGACTAGGCATGTAGCCTGTCGCAGGGAGCAAAATCAAAACTCATTCAAAGACGCTTAAAAGCCAAGCAAATTTTAAAGGAGAAATAATGATTTTAAAAGGCAAAAAAGGCCTCATCGTCGGCGTCGCTAACGCCAAATCCATCGCTTACGGCATCGCCGAAGCTTGCCACGAGCAGGGTGCGCAGATGGCGTTTACCTACCTAAACGACGCGCTAAAAAAACGCGTAGAGCCGATCGCGGAGGAGTTTGGGAGCAAATTAGTCTATGAGCTTGACGTAAACAACCCCGCTCACCTTGACGCTCTTGCGGATCGCATCAAAGCAGACCTTGGCGAGATAGATTTCGTCGTGCATGCCGTGGCTTATGCGCCGAAAGAAGCGCTTGAGGGCGAGTTCGTAAACACGAGCAAAGAAGCCTTTGATATCGCGATGGGTACGAGCGTGTATTCGCTACTAAGCCTTACTCGCGCGGTGCTGCCGGTGCTAAAAGAGGGTGGCTCCGTGCTCACGCTAACCTATCTCGGAGGGCCGAAATTCGTGCCTCACTACAACGTTATGGGCGTCGCAAAAGCGGCCCTTGAAAGCTCAGTGCGCTACCTCGCTCACGATCTTGGCGCGCGCGGCATCCGCGTAAACGCTATCAGTGCTGGTCCTATCAAAACGCTTGCCGCAAGCGGAATCGGCGATTTTAGGATGATTTTGCACTACAACGAGATCAACGCGCCGCTAAAACGCAACGTCACGACGCAAGACGTCGGCAAAAGCGCGATGTATCTACTCAGCGACCTTGCTAGCGGCGTGAC
>CAURUA010000010.1:0-45049 GCA_963528045.1 uncultured Campylobacter sp.
GCGCGTCGCTAGGCGGCATTTTGGACTTTTGATCGCCGCTTATAAAAGCCTCTATGGTCTCAAGCGGCGCGGTGTTTACGCAGCCCGGATACATCAGCTCGCTTACGTAATAATCCTTCGGCAGATCATCTCCTTTTACGCCCGTACTCGCAAACAGCGGTTTTACGTAGTTTAAATTTTCTTTAGCGATGATATTGTAGCATTTTGAAGCGTTCATCGTGCCGATTTTGCCGGTAGGAAGGCCCGCCGCGGCCATTTTTTCATCCAGTAGCCTATCGAAGCGGCTAACGAAAATGCTAATTACTGTTTTTGGTAAATTTGCCTTCGGGAAGTAGCGACGAAAGCCTGCAATTCCCTCTTTTATCGCCTCGATGCATTTTACGGTCTGCTCGGGTGAAAAAACCAAAGTCGCATTTACGCTGATCCCCTTTTTTAGCAGATCGCGCATCGCTTCGTAGCCCGCCTTGGTCGCAGGGATTTTGATCATAACGTTTGGCATGCCGATCGTGCCGTATAGGTGTTTGCCCTCGCGATACATCGCTTCGGCATCGTCTGCGAAATATGGATCGACCTCGATACTCACAAAGCCGTCATCGCCGTTAATAAAATTTTTAAGCAGGCTCTCCGCTGCGCTTCTGATGTCCGCGGTGGCTAAAATTTCATACAGCTTTTTAGGCTCTTTTTTTCTAAATTCCTCTTTGGCCGCATCGTATGCGGGAGAGCTTAGGATCGCGTTTTTAAAGATCGCGGGATTGGAAGTAGCGCCGTTAATTATCCCTTTTTTGATCAGCTCGTCGAAATCTTTATCGATAAAATCGCGCTCCAAAAAGTCGCACCAAAGGCTGAAATTTAGGGCTTTATCATACATATTTCATAATCTCCTTCAAATCCTTTTTTTCAATGCAGACGCTCGCATGTTCTTTTAAAATCTCATTCGCGCAAAAGGCGATTTTAAGTCCCGCCTCGCGAAACATCGAAACATCGTTCGCGCCGTCTCCCACGCACATTACTTCGCTTGCTTTTAAACCCATCAGCGATTTAAGCTGTGCAAGCAGGACGCCTTTTGAGTAGCCGAACATCATCTCGCCGCCAAAAAGCCCAGTTAAAATTCCGTCCTTTTCATGCAGATAGTTCGCAAAGCTCGCATCAAAGCCTAGTTTTTTCTGCGCGGCATCGGTAGCAAGATGAAATCCGCCGCTAAAGACGATCACCTTTATGCCTTTATTTTTCAGATACGCGATGATCTCGCTAGCGCCGCAAACGAAAGGCAGGCTTTCCGCGATAGCTTCGGCATCGCTAAGCTTCATCCCCTTTATCAGCGCCACGCGCTCGCTAAGGCTCTCGAAAAAATCAAGCTCTCCCGCCATCGCGCGCTTTGTAATTTCGCTAACTTGTCGCTGCGTGCCCATTTTAGCAGCGAAAAAACCGATCGTCTCGCCGTCCATCAGCGTAGAATCAAAGTCGAAAACACAAAGCTTTATCATAAATATCCTCGCAAAAATTTAGGAATTATAGCTAATTTAAGTTTAAGTTTTTTGGAATTAACATAAATTTTTCGCTTTTTGCGACCTCGTAAATTTTGCTCCCGGCCCCGAACGAGCATAAATTTATATATTTTTTCTCGCCGAAATATAAAATTTCATCTTGATGATAGTGTCCCTCGATGATCAAATTTGCCGCGTAAAAATCGATCTTCGGCGCGATTATATCCTTAAAATTTGACATTTTTTTGTATAGGTTTTTCCCCTCTTGCGATTTTAAGATCATCTTTGAAATTTTAAATTTCAAAGTGCGATCGAGCAGATCCATAAATTTTAAAAAAGCTCTGTTTCGCAGCGAAAGCAGCGCAAACTGCGTCAGGCGCGGCAAAAACAGATCGCCGTGCGCGACCTGTACCGTCTTGCCGCTCTCGCTCATAAATTTCACGGGCTGCGCGCTGTTTGGATAAACTTTTGCGCAGGGGAAAATTTCGCGCAGATTAAAATCGTGGTTGCCCTCGAAGTAAAAAATTTCGCATTTTCGCGACAGCTCGTTTATTAGCGCGATCTCCTCTTCGTAAAAGCGCTGCACGTAGGTCGTGTTTGCTAAAAAATCAAACATATCGCCCATCATAAAAATTTGAGGCGGCAGGCTTTGCGTGGAACGCAACGCGCGCAAGAATTTCAAAAATTGCGGTCTGCTCGCGCCCGCGTGCGCATCGCCGATAAAGATCGCACCCGGTTTTATCGCCTGAATTTGATCATTTTGCATCTAGGCTCCCGCGCGTAACGGCTTTTGCGAAAAAGTTCATCGCTTAAATTCCGTGTGCGATACGCGGTAGCGCCGTAGCTTCGGCGAATCCGCACATTAAATTTGCGTTTGCGACCGCCTGCGACGAGGCTCCGCGCAAAAGATTATCGATCGCCGAGTTGATCCAAATTTTATCGCCCGCAGTTTTTACAAAAATATCGCAAAAGTGCGTCCCTGCGACGTTTTTTATACTCACAGGTTCATTTCTTACGCGCACGAAAGGCTCGTTTTTGTAAAACTCCCGCAGCACCGCCTCTGCGTCCACGCTCTTTTGCAGCACGCCAAACGCGCTAACTAACATCCCGCGCGTAATCGGCAGCAAATTCGGCACGAAAAGCGTGCTAAACGCTCCGCCTTTTAAAATTTCCAGCTGCTCTTTGATCTCGTCTGCGTGGCGATGCGAGATCGGCGAGTAGGCATTTGCGTTTTCGTTCGCGCTTACGAAATGGCTGCTTGCTTTAAGAGCCTTGCCCGCGCCGCTTACTCCGCTTTTTGCGTCAATAAATACGCCGATACCCGGATCGAGTAGCCGCACGAACGGCGCGAGCGCCAAAATAGAGCAGGTAGGATAGCAGCCCGGATTTGCCGTAAGCCGCGCCGCGCGGATCTTTTCGCGATTTAGCTCGGGCAGTCCGTAAACGGCGTGGGCTAAATTACGAGGGTCTAAATGCGCGGTATAATTTTTCTCGTAAAGCTCGCGGCTTAGGCGGTAATCAGCTGATAGATCGACTACCTTGACGCTTTTAAATTTTAAAATTTCGCGGGCAAATTCCATCGCTTTTCCATGCGGCAGCGCCAAAAAAATAAGATCGCATCTTTGCGCCGCAACGGGAGCGTCCGCGGCTTCTACGCGCATCTCAAACACGCCGCGAAGCTGCGGGAAAATTTCGCTTATTTCGCCCTGCGCCGAAGCGCCCAAATACGAAATTTCAAAGCCCGGGTGAGAAAGTAGAGCCTTAATCAGCTCAAGCCCTGTATAGCCACTAACGCCGATGATGCCTACTTTTTTCACGTTAATTCTCAAATTTTATCGGCTTGTATTCGACGCTTAAAATTTCCACATCGCGCGTGCCTGATGGTAGCTGAAGCACCACCTCATCGCCCTCGGCTTTACCTAAAAGCTGGCGCGCAAGCGGCGTGTTGATGTTGATGAGATGCCTTGAAATATCGACCTCGCTAAGCCCTACGATCGTGTAAACCTCCTCCCGCTCGGTCTCTACGTCCATAAAGGTAACGGTGGAGCCGAATTTTACGCGGTCGTGCTCGTAGGTCGAGGGGTCGATTATCTTTGAGCGAGAAACGATGTCGCTAAGCTCGGCGATGCGCGAGAGCAAAAATGCCTGCTCTTCGCGCGCCGCGTGGTACTCGGCGTTTTCTTTCAGATCGCCGTGTCCGCGCGCGATGTCGATCTGCTGCACGATGTGGGGCAGCTTCACGCTCTGAAGCTCCTTGAGCTCGGAGGTGATCTTCTCGTATCCGTAAAGCGTCATTGGTTCTGTCGTCATAATCTTCCTTTCTTTTTATCAAATTATATAAGCTTTAGCCTTAAAATTTTAGCTCGCAGACTGCGTTAAAATTTTTGCCACGTTTTCGCTGGAACCGAATTTCAGATAATCTCGCAGCTTCTTGCTCGCAAGTTTAAATTTCGCAGCGTCGCAGCGCTCGTATGCGGCGAGTAGATTTTGCGCGCTTACTTCGCCTTGCAAAAGCTCCTCGTGCAACGGCTCCTCGCCCAAAAAATCAAAAATAATATTCGCAAGCCCTACGTGCTTTAGCTTTACGAGCTTTCGCGCGAGCCAAACATCAAACGCCTTTGCTTTGTAGCACAACACAAACGGAGTGCCGATGAGTGCCGCCTCAAGCGTCGCCGTACCTGAGCAGATGAAGGCAAAATCGCAATCCTTAAGCGTCGCAGGAGTATCGTTTGCGATGCTAAAGTCGTCCAGAGGCCCGTAAATTTCATCTCTTTGATCCATCAGATGCGGCGGGATTATTAAGACTCGCTCGCTATTTTCAAATTTAGGCGCAAGAGCTCTAAAAATCGGCATCAGTCTTGAAATTTCGGCTCTGCGCGAGCCCGGCATAAAGGCGATCTTGCCCCGTTTTTCGTAGCTTGATTTTTGGAATTTTATCTCATCAAGCAGCGGATGCCCCACGAAAGAGTATTTTGCGGTTTTAGCGCTTTGCTCGCTTGGGTGCGCGGCATCCTCTTTCGGCGCAGCGTCCTTCTCTTTTGTTTCTTGTAGAGCAGAATCTTCGCTCTCCGCTTCTTGCGGCATAGCGCCTTTATCTTCCTCATAGTCCGCGCCGAAAAATTTTGCCTCAAAAGGCCAGATGGAGAGCAGATTGTCGCAAAACGCCTTCAGTTTCTCCTCTCTGTGCGGCTTCCACGCCCAAACCTGCGGCAGGATATAATATGAAATTTCCGCGCGCGCGCCGCTTTCTTTGATCGCGCGAGCAAGCGGTAGATTAAACGCGGGCGAATCGATCAAAAGCACGCGATCGCACTCCGCCGCAAGCCGCGTCATCTGTGCTACCGCGCGCTTGGCTTTTAAAATTAGCGGCAGAATTTCTATAAAGCCCATCGCAGAAAATTCGCTGCTTTTATAAATCGGCGAGCCCAGCTTTTCATCGAAAATTCCGCAAATCTCGCAAGCGGGATCGAGCCTTTTAAGATGCGCTAGAACCTCTTTGAAATGCAGGTTCGCCGAGGGCTCTAGGCAGGAGATTAAATATTTCAAATTTAGCCTTTTAAATTTTTGTTAATTATAGCAAAATGTGCTAAAATTAAGCCGACAAAGGATTTAAGATGAGAAATTTTAAAATTTTAGCGCTATGCGGCGCGTTCGCGATGTTGCTGGGCGGTTGCGGCGCGGCTAAATACCAAAAGCGTCAAGTCACCGAAGATCCCGCAGTAACGGCGCGTTTTGAGGCACTTAGTAAGCTAGGCTCGCCCGCACTCGTCGCTAAAGCCGCAGCTAGCGAGATCGCAGCAGACGTAGGCGGCGCCAAGCCCCACGTTAAGGTCGCGCAGTTTGCCTTCCTCGAAGAAATTAGCGCACAAGGAAGCGATCTGATCTATGCCTACTCGCTAAGCCCTGGCTGGGCGAGCCTGAAAAGCTCCGATCGGCAAAAATATCTCAAATTGCTAACCAAGGATATTACCGAAAATGACTGTAACGCACCTAGTACGCGAGCTTTATTGCGAAGCGGAGTGCGTGAAGTGCACCGATTTTTCTACGATTATCCAAGCTCGCACCTACTTGATTCGCAGGTGAGCGAGGAGATATGCCGCAAAGCAGGGTTGTAGAATACCTCGCATAATTTTTTATGCCGCGGATTTACATCGGCGCGAAAATTTAAAAGGCGAGATTTTGCGGCGAGTTGCGGAGTACGGTTGCAAAATTTAATTTAAGGAATTTCGAAAACGAAATTTAGGCGATGAAATTGCGTGGCAGGCTATAAAATTTGTAGCGAAAAAAGATAAAATTTCGTAGCAAAAAGATGGAATTTTACGCCACGCAAGCTAAGTAGCAATTTTTGCATAGTAAAGAATTAAGCGTTAGATTTTTAAAGACGAAATTCCGCTCCGATAGGTCTGTCGTGAAATTTTAGTTAAAGAGAGAATATGAAAGAAATTTTAATCACCAATGACGACGGATTCGAAGCGCGCGGACTTTTAGAACTCGCAAGCGCGCTAAGATCGGTCGCAAACGTCACCATCGTAGCGCCAAGCTCGGAGAAATCGGCATGCTCGCACTCGCTCACGCTCACGCGCCCGCTTAGATTTGTAAAGCTCGACGACGGATTTTTCAAACTCGACGACGCTACGCCTGCAGACTGCGTGTATTTGGCGCTCCGCGCGCTGTATAACCGAAAGCCCGATCTAGTGATAAGCGGCATAAATCACGGCGCCAACGTCGCGGAGGACGTGACCTATTCGGGCACTTGCGGAGGCGCGATGGAGGGGGTTTTGCAAGGCATTCCCGCGCTTGCGGTGAGCCAGTTTTACGTCGCGGATTCGCTGCAGCGATACGGATTTGATCTAGCGTGCGAGCTTGCGGTTGATCTGGTGGAAAAAATTTTCAAAAACGGCTTTCCGCTGCCGCCGAAGCAGTTTTTAAATTTAAATGTCCCCGCCGTTTCAAAGCAAGATTTTAAGGGGCTAACGGTCGCTCCATGCGGCGAGAAGCTCTACGATACCGACGCGCAGCTAAACCGCAATCCGCGCGGAATAGAGTATTATTGGCTCGGCAAATCTACGCTCAGCTTTGATGCGAGCAAGAACGAAAATAGCGACATTTCGGTGCTTTTTGAGGGGCGGGCGACGCTAAGTCCGATTAAGTTAAATTTAACCGCGCACGAGCAGATGAGCGCGCTAGAAAGGTGGATGAAAAACGATGAGTGAGGTTGTAATAGACCGCTTTTCGCGCTCGCGCCTAATTTTTGGCGAGGATTTTGCAAGGCTTCAAAGCGCTAAAATTTTAATCTGCGGCTGCGGCGGCGTGGGCGGAGCGGCGATAGAGGCGCTGTACCGCAGCGGCGCGGTAAATCTAAGCGTGATCGATTGCGATCGCTTCGAGATCACCAACCAAAACCGCCAGCTTGGAAGCGAGCACGTAGGCGAGCTAAAATGCGAGGTTTTCGCGCGCAAATTTAAAGGCGTGATCCCGATCGTCGCTAGGATTGATGAGGAATTTTTATCTAAATTTGATCTGGCACAATTTGATTTCGTAATCGACGCGATCGACGACGTGGGCGCTAAGATCGCTCTTGCGCTGCGCTGTAGCGAGGCGGGCGTAGGATTTGTAAGCTCGATGGGCGGCGCAAAGAGGCTCGATCCCTCTAAAATCGAAATCTGCTCAATCTGGCAGACGCAAGGCGATCCGCTCGCGCGCAAGATCAGATATGAACTGCGAAAGCGCGGCTTTGCGGGCGATTTTGATGTCGTTTGCTCAAGCGAGCCGCCGCGCGTCAAATCAATGGGTAGCTTCATGGGCGTGACCGCGAGCTTCGGGCTTTTCATCGCAAGCTACGTCGTGCGCAGGCTGATAGGCGAGCGGGCTTAAGCGCTTGAAATTTCATAGCGTTTCGGCGCGCGGCTCCGCGTGGTCGTACTTAGCGGTTAAATTTTAGATATTTTGAGCTTGCGATCTGAGCGCGCTTTGCGTGCAGTACGGCGCCGCCGATGCTTTGCGGTGCGCGATGCGGTTAAAATTTAAAAGCGGCGAAAGTTAAATTTTACCTGGCGACGAAGATAAAATTTGCTCGGCGCGAAGGCGAAATTTTGTTCGCCGTGAAGGATAAAATTTTATCCGCAAAGCTCAGCGCAGACTCGGCACGAGATAAAATTTAAAGATCACGTAAGCTACGCGTGCATATCTATAGTATGCGGCGCGCCGTTTTAGCGGGCGCC
The DNA here is from genome assembly GCA_963528045.1 of uncultured Campylobacter sp. Lineage (GTDB taxonomy): Bacteria > Campylobacterota > Campylobacteria > Campylobacterales > Campylobacteraceae > Campylobacter_B. The sequence goes on from CAURUA010000010.1 coordinate 7,706, forward strand.
AAATAGTGGTCTAGGATTAAAAATTTAAATAGGCGGGTCGCAAACTTGCTCGTGAGCGAAATTTTGATTGAATTAAGTTCGTGCAGCTATCCTTTACGGCGGATTTTCATAGCAGTACAATTTAAAATTTTATCGCAGTTTCGCGCGCTTTTTGATGCAAAAAGAGGCGCACACGGGCAAATAAACCAAATCGGCGCGCATCAGCCGCCGCGCAGCGCCTAAATAGCGCAACGTGTAAGCAAGGCTCAAGCAAACGTAGCGGCAAGCTTACTTCTAAATTCCATTTTTTACCGCTCGCAAAAAGCGGAATTTAGAAATTTAATTTAAAGGAGCAGCGATGAATGAAATTTTTACACGCACGAGCGTGCGGAATTTTACCGAAAAAATGCCGAGCGACGATCAGATCGAGCTCGTGCTAAAAGCCGCGATGCAAGCCCCTAGCGCGGGCAACCAGCGCTCATGGGAGTTTTACGTAGTGCGCGACCGCACCGCGCTTACGCTACTTAGCAGCGTCGGCACCTACGGCGGCTGCACGAAGGACGCGCCGCTTGCGATCGTAGTTTGCACGCGCAAAAGCGGCTTAAAATTCCAGCCCTACGCTCGCTACGACTGCGCTTGTGCAGCAGAAAATCTCTGGCTGGCGGCGCACCATTTGGGGCTTGGCACCACGTGGCTGGGCGTAGCGCCCGATATTTACGCAATGGAGCGCGTAAGAGAAATCTTGGATCTGCCTGGGCATTTAGAGGCGTTTTGCATTATGCCTTTGGGCTTTCCGTCTCGCGTCACAAAGGCGCATTCGCGCTTTGAGCCCGCTAAAATTCACTTCGTAGGCTAGAGATGTTTATTTCGCAGAGTAAAATCGACGATCTTATCGCTAGCGACGGCGCGTTTTTGGACCTTACGACCGAGCTTTTACAGGACTTCGTGGATTTAAACGCGTCCGCGCAGCTTTCGATCGTAACGAGGCAGGATCTGATCTTTAGCGGCGGAGGAATCGCGCGCGAGGTAGCGGCGCGCCTCGGCTGCGAGACGGGGCGGCTGGCGCACGAGGGAAGTGCATTTGGCGCAGGGGATGAAATTTTTAGCGCGCGAGGAAGCTTCGAGAGCTTGCATAAGGCTTGGAAGATCGTTCAGATCGTGCTTGAGTACTCCTGCAAAATTTCAACCTACGCGCACGAGATGGTTGCGCTGATGCGAGAGGCTAATCCGCGCTGCGTGCTGGGTGCGACGCGCAAGAGCTTTCCTTTTGCGAAGGAGCTTTGCGTAAATGCGCTGATAGCGGGCGGCGGAACGATGCACCGCTTGGGGCTGCACGACAGCGTCCTGTTTTTTTCAAACCACATTCGCGCGTTTGCGAGCTTTGGCGAGTTTTGCGCGCAGATCGCTAAATTTAAAGAGCGCGCGCCCGAGCGAAAGATCATGATCGAAGTGGCAAGCGAGCGCGAATTTAACGAGCTCTTAAAATACGCGCCTGATGCGATAATGTGCGATAAGATGAGCCCTAGCGAGCTTAGAGCCTGCGTTTTGAGGAGAGATGAAACGGCGCCGCAGATTAAAATTTGCGCTGCAGGCGGTATAAATAAAGCTAACTGCGCCGAGTTTGCGGCTACCGGCGCGGACGTGCTCGTAAGCTCGGCGGTTTGGAATCAGGGCGTGTGTGATCTTAGCGGAAAGATAGAGCTTATCTAAATATTAAATTTTAAATTTTAAGATGAGAAAGTCTAAAAAAGGGCATAAAAAACGCGATTTATTAATAAATAAGAGTATATTTTGTAAAATTCTTAAAATTTCAAAAAAGGATTTTCATGAAAAAAATTGCTTTTATTTTAGCGCTTGCGGCAAGCGTTTCATTTTGCGCGGATCAGCTGATAATCGCGGCCGGCGGCGGATACAAAAAGCCCGTCTCGGCCGTGATCGAAAATTTGAAAAAAGAGGGCATGGACGTGGCGGGATCGTTTGCCAACCTCGGCCAGCTCGTCATTCAATCGCGCGAGAATAAAATTTCATTCATCGCGGGCGACGAGGCGTTTTTGAAAAAAAGCGATCTAAATATCACTAAATTTGAACGTATCGGGCGCGGCACGCTAGTTTTAGTAACTCCGAAAAATATCAAAATAAACGATGTCTCAGAGATCGCAAAGTTCGATAAGATCGCGATGCCAGATCCTAAAAAGGCGATTTACGGTATCAGGGCGAACGAGTTTTTACAAAACGCCAAGATGGAGCCGGTAAAAGATAAAATTTTAGCCGTCGCGGGCGTGCCGCAGGTGGTCGCATACGTCATCAACGGCGAGGTGCAGGCAGGCTTTATCAACAGCACCGAAGCGGTCGCCAAAAAAGATGAGTTCGGCTCGATCATCTACATCGACGAGAGCCTCTATAGCCCCGCATTCATCGGCATCGCAAGGCTTAGCGCGTGCGGCGATGAGGCGCTTTGCGAAAAGGTGATGAAGGAGTTTAAATCAGACCGCTCAAAAGAGATCTTTTCAAAATTCGGTCTTAAATGAGCGACATCGCTTGGAGCGCGCATCCTCTGATACTAAGCGTCAAAGCCCTGTTTTGCAGCTTTTTGTTGCTGATTACGGCAGGGCTTGTGATTGCGTATTTTTTAGCTTTCAGCAAAGCTAAATTTAAAAAGATTGTCGAAATTTTAGTGATTTTTCCGCTCATCTTCCCGCCGATCGCGACGGGATTTCTGCTTCTTTACATCTTCGGAAAGAGCGGATTTATCGGCTCTGCGTTAAATTTAGACATCGTTTTTAACTTCTCTTCATTGGTAATCGCCGCATTTTTGGTGGGACTGCCGCTGTTTGTAAAGCCCGTGTGTGCGAGTTTTGAGCTGTTTCCGAAAAGCCTAATCGAAGCCGCGCAAATTTTAGGCAAAAATAGAGCTCAAATTTTTCTCTTCGTCATCCTTCCAAGCTCGCTTAAAACGCTCGGCTCCGCGCTTATTTTAGCGCTCTCGCGCGGGCTTGGCGAAGTGGGTATCACGCTGATGCTGGGCGGAAATATCGTGGGCAAAACCGACACGTTAGGCCTTGCGATCTACAACGCCGTGTATGACGGAGAAAACGAGCGGGCGCTGATTTTAAGCCTTTTGCTCGTGATTTTCAGCTTGATTTTATTTTATGCGATAAATCTTTTGGATAAAAAGCGAAATTTGTCTAATTGAAAAAAATTATTTTTAAGTATTTTTTCGATAGAATTGCAAACACATTTCATTTTAAAGGATTTTTCATGAAGAAATTTTTAATTTCATCAATTTTAGTCGCAAGCGCCTTGATCGCTCACGAGCACGGCGATATGCAAAATTTCGATCCTAAGACGGGCAAGCACCTCGTCATTGCGATGGAGCAACTAGGCGAGAAGGGCAACGTAAGCGTAGGCGAGGTCGTAGCGGTCGAGACAAACTACGGCGTGGCGTTTTTCCCAAATTTAAAGGGTCTTACTAGCGGCGTGCACGGCTTTCACGTGCATCAAAACGCCGACTGTGGCGCTACCGAGAAGGGCCTAGGTATGAAAGCGGGCGGACACTGGGATCCAAGCGATACCAAAAAGCACTCGTTTGCTTGGGACGATAGCGGCCACAAGGGCGATCTGCCTGCGCTTTTCGTCGATGCCGAGGGCAATGCGGTCTATCCTGTGCTAGCCCCGAAAATCAAGAGCCTAGATGAGCTAAAGGGCCACTCGCTGATGGTTCACGTAGGCGGCGATAACCACAGCGACCATCCGAAGCCGCTCGGCGGCGGCGGCGCTAGAATGGTTTGCGGCGTTATAAAATAGGCTTCGTTGCGGATGAAATTTAATCATCCGCAATTTCTAAATTTACTCGCCCTGCGGTTAAATTTACGCGACGAAATTTCGCCGTTCGCAGCGCCGAGATACGCCCGCTTTGCCGTTAAATTTACGCGCGGCGGGCTTTGATACAACTTATGCAGCGCGAAATTTTATGCTAAATTTACGCGCTACGCCCCCTTCCCGCTTAAAATTTTAAAATTTAACTCCGTTTGCGCGCATTACGCTCTGTTTTTGCCACAGCGGCGTAAAATTTTCCAAATTTAATCAAAGTTCTAAATTTACGGCTCCGAGCTATTTTGGCGGCGTGGCTGCTTTACTTAACTTTTTCTTCACGACTTTTTCCTACAATTATGCCAACTTCCACAAAGGAGAGAGAATGAAAAAGATTGTTTTAGCAAGTGTTTTAGTCGCGGGCGTGCTGTTTGCCGCAGATTTTCAAAATAGCACTCCCGAGCAGATCAATGCCGCAGTCGCTAGCGCGGACGCCAAGAGCTTAAGCGAAGCGGCGTTTGAGATCGATAAGCGCGCAGGCGAGCTAAGGGCGCAGGCAAGGGATCTTAAGCGCAGATTTAAGACGGAGTTTAAAAAGAAACTGGACGCTATGAGCGTCGAGGATCGCGAGAAATTCCTAGACGAGTTTAGAAAAAACTATAACGCCCAGGCGGGCAAGCTAAGCGTCGAGCAGGCGGATAGACTGGATATCGAGCTCAAAGATCGCGGTAATTTCGGCAAATTTAAAAGGCCTGCTCATGGGTTCGGTCCGCACAGATCGCAGATGGCACCCGGCGAGTGCGGTCATATGCCGCCTAAAGGAATGCGCGACGGCGCGGGTCCGGCAATGCCGCCAAGAGACGCGATGCCGTGCAATCAAAACGCGGGCGCCGCTGTGTACCCTATGACGCAGCAATAGCCGCCCGCGCGCAAACTATTTAGTTCCGGGCAGCATTTGCGCGGAATTTTAAAGCCCGGCGTTTTGCCTGTAAATTTTAAAATTCCGCGGCGCGAAAATTTTATATCGTAAAATTTTAGCCTCTTGCGCCGCTTTGCGCACTGCGCAAATTAATTACTAGGCGAGCAATCTAAATTTACGAAGCGTGCCTTAGAGCCAAGATGCGCCGTTTTCGCCAAGATAAAATTTGCCGCGAAATTTTGCAATTAAATTTTACGTGGAATTTCACAGGGTATAATTTCAAAAATTCTACGCAAGGAGGCGGGCCATGGCAAGAGTTTTGATCGTCGAGGACGAGGGGATGCTGCTAGATATGATGTGCACCTACATGCGCGGCGCGGGGCACGAGGTAAGCGGCAGCAAAAGCTACGACGAGGCGCTTTCATTAGCATACGAAAAAAGCTTCGATCTGTGGATCTTCGACGTCAAAATCATCGGCGGTAACGGCTTTGCGCTACTTCGCGAGCTGCGCGAGGCAGGGCGCGGCGCTCCGTGCATTTTCACGACGTCGCTAAACACTCTGCAAGACGTTGAAAGCGGCTTTAGAAGCGGCTGCGACGACTACCTCAAAAAGCCCTTCGAGCTAAAAGAGCTGGCTCTGCGCGCGGATAATCTACTAAAGCGCACCTTCGTCCACAACGCCACCATACGCGAAAATATCAGCGGAAGTTTTAGCTTCGATATGGCTCAGCGCGCGCTATATCATGCGGACAGGCTCGTGCCGATGCCGCAAAAGCAGGCGAGGCTTCTTGCGCTACTTCTAAAAAACCGCGATAAATTCCTTAGCAAAGATGAAATTTTCGCCGCGCTATGGGACTACGACGAAAGCCCGAGCGAGCTTAGCCTGCGCGTTTATATCGCGGAGCTGCGAAAAATTTTAGGCAAGGATCGCATCATAAACGCTTCCAAGCTCGGTTACAAATATATTTAGGAGCGCGCCGTGTCCAAAATGCGTCAAATTTTACCGATTTTTTTACTCTACACTCTTACTAGCGTTCTGTTTTTAGCGCTGGTAAGCAGCATATTTTACGAGCGGGAGAAGTTTTTTATCGCGGATCGCGATGCCTTTGCGATCAGAGATTTTAAACACGGCTTAGAGGCTAAGCTCGCTCGCGGCGGGCGATTAAACGAGAGCGATTTCGACGCCATGCAGGCATACGCGGCGGATCTGAATAGCAGCGATGAGATCGCGCGGGATTTCGAGCCGAGGGATGACGCGCCGCGCGTGTATATGGAGGGGTCTGGCAGGATCGAGCAGTTTAATCTCACCGCCAAGGACGGCACGGAGTACTACGTAGCGATCAAAACGGAGGCGCTTGAGGGCAAACTCGCGGCTCTGAAGCTTAAAATTTTAGCCGCAAGCGCGCTTGTTTTGGCGCTTATTTTGTTGATCGCGTATTTTATCATCCGCCTTTCGCTGCGTCCGCTTTATGAAAAGATCGAGTTTCTAAATGGCTTCATCCGCGATACGACGCACGAGATAAATACGCCTCTTAGCGTGATTTTGATGAGTATCGAGCTTTTTGAAACCGAGCCGAAAAAATATCTAGGCAATATCAAGGCGGGCGCAAATACGATAAACGCGCTATTTGAGGATCTAACCGCGCTAAGCTTAAACAAAAGCGGCAGCGGACGAGAGGTAAATTTAGGCGAGCTGGTGCAAAGCCGCATCAGGTATTTCGGCGTCGCTGCGGAGCAAAAGTGCATAAATCTAAGCGCCGATCTGCGCCCGGTAGCCTTTTGCGCGGATGAGTTTAAGCTGCGAAAAATCATCGATAATCTGCTTGGCAACGCGATAAAATATTGCGACGAGCTCGGCTGCGTCGAGGTGAGCCTGCGCGAGCGTTCGCTTCGCATCAAAAATAGCGGCGCGGGCATCGCGCGGCAAAATTTGCCGCATATTTTTGAGCTTTACACCCGCTTTGACGAACGTAACGGCGGCTTTGGCATCGGGCTTTTTATCGCCAAAAAATACTGCGACGAGCTCGGGCTTAAAATTTCGTGCGATAGCAACGAGGACCGGACGGAATTTGAGGTGAAATTTTAACTTTACCCAAACGAAATTCTGCGCGAACGAAATTTTAGCAGGCGGACTTGCTAGGCTTAACCGCGCGGGTTTAAATTTAGCTAGCGATTCGTTCGTAAAAATTTGCGCTAGGTTGTAATTTGACGGCGGAATTTACGCATGCAATCCGGTCGCGCTCGCAAAATTTCGCCCGCCGGTTTGCAAAATACATAGCATAAAATTCTACGGAATTTCGTGAAATTTTATTTGGACGCGGACAAGATCGCGGCGGCTACGGACAAAATTTGCAGCAGCTTAGATAAAACCGCGCGCGACAATCGGCAAAATTCCGCAAAATTTCGCCCGCGCACCGGTTGGGTTCGCCCTTGCTCTGTTGCTTCATACACGCCGTATTCATAGCTAGTGCAAAAGGCTGTGTCGCTTTGGGTTTTGATACCTAATAAAAACAGCTATTCGGCTTCTAATTCTTGCCGCTCGGTGCGTTGGCGTGGACTACGCGCAGGTAAATTTAAAATTTAGCTCCGCCCCGTCACGCCGAAGCGAAGCTTTATTAAAACGATTGGAGCAGCTATTTTAGGCGCGTAATCGTCTTTTAAATACGCACCGATCTTTTAAAGCGTGCGACAAATTTTAAAATTTGCGCGTAGGCAAAAGGGTAAAATTTGAGCGGTGAAGCTAGGTTTTATCGCTTTTAAATTTAACTTCGCCTTTCATATAAAATCAAATTCTGGGATTTTTGAATAAGCTATTAAATTTAACCAAATTTGACCCCACCCGAGTCAAAATAGGCAGGGCAAATTTAATCGTTTCTCGCCGAGCGCTTTGCCTATCCTCATATTATGCGGGTGCTTTTGCAAGATATTGCGGTAGGCTACGCTTAAATCAATGCTACGGCTGTCCGTGTTTAGCCAGGGTCACGAATATCTTGTCGAGATTTGCCTTTGCCCTAAAATTTGCACGATCTCATCTAAGCTTAAAATTTTGCCGTGCGAGTCAAAGCCTACGTTTAGTATGCGCCCCTCTAGGCTGGAAGCGCGGTCGTGCAAGTGTCCGTGAAGCATAAAAGAGCCTCGCGAGGCGTGGTTGTGCTCCTCTATGGGATAGTGAAACATACAGATGCTCATACCCGTTTTGCCATCCTTCATCACGCCCGCGCCGCCGTCAAAATTTAGCTCCTTGTAGTGCAGGATATCGCTAAAGATAGGATTTCCGTCGTCTTTTAGCTCGCGTAGCAGCGCTTCTTTGTTTTGGCTGATGAGCGTATCGTGGTTGCCTAAAATCAGCACATGCGAGCCGTTTAGCCTACGCGCGACGCTTTTTAGATCCTTTAATTTATTACAAAATGCAAAATCGCCCAGATCATAAACCGTATCCTCGGGCCCCACTACGGCATTCCAGAGCTCTATTAGCTTTTCGTTCATCTCGCTTACGTCGTTAAAAGCCCTAAATTTAGGGCAGTATTTCATAATATTGCCGTGATAAAAATGCAAATCGGAGGTAAAAAATATCATCATTTTCCTTTAAATTTTAATCGCCGCATCGAATTTATTCTTTACGTTCAAATTTGCGCGGCGCCAAATATTCGCACGATAATCGTTAAACTTTTTCTAAAAATTCTTTTATAAAGCCTAGCTTGCCCTGCTCGTCAAGGGATCTAAATTCACGCTCGTTTGCTTTGATGTGATCGACCAATGGGTGAAATTCCTCATCGAGCTTGGTTTTATCCAGTTTGCCGGAAAGCGCCTCGTTTTTACTGCGAGCGAAAAATTTATTCACGAGATAATAAGGCGTTTTCATCTTAAAGCAAAAATCATTTTGGCTCGGGATATACACCATAAAGCCCTCGAATTTCGCCTCTTTGACTATATTTTTAAGCTCCGCAAAGCTCGTTTTTAGATACTGCTCGCCCTCTTTATAAAAAGGTCTTTTTAGCGCTCCGTTAGTGCTTGCAGCGATCTTATCCAGCTCAAATTCGCTCTCTTGCGCGCCGGTTTTAGCGTCGATAAGCCCGATAAAGGTCTCGCCGAGCTCCTCTTCTACGATGTGCGGATCGCTCTCGTCGGTGATCTCAAATAAAAAAGTTTTATTTGGATAGCGTTTGAAAATCTCTTCAAATTTGCAGCAGTGCTCGCGCGCCATCTGCGCAAATCTACTATCGGTCGATCCCGTCGTGGAGTAGATGACGCGCCGGTTAAAGCTCGCGCCGCTTTCGTGGGTATCTACGTAGGTGCAACACCCCAAAAAGCCGTTTACCTTTCGCACGGCAAGCACGGGCGTATCGTCCGTGATATCGATAGGATAAAGGCTTTTGCGCGAGGTAAATTCCGAGTAGTTATAGACCTTTTTAAACGGACGCACGATGATATTTAGATCATCGTCCATTATGAGCCCGCGCATCTCAAGTAGCGCCTTATCCCAATCGGCTTTGAAAAAGACGCGTTTTGAGTATTTGTAGGTGCGAAGCTCGGGATAAAGCTCGCTTTGACGCGCACTCCAGAGCCTTTTATCCTGCGTGGCGGCGATATATTTTTTCGTTACGTAGGTGTTTTGCGCCGCATCAAAGGGCAGATCGCGCCTGTTTAGAGCCGCCGCGTCTTTAATCTTTTGCGCTACGCTTTGGCTCATAGGATTAACGGGCGGGATCAAAATTTCGCCCTCAATTTTGTTGTTTGCGACCTTGATAAACATCGCTATCACCGTATTTTCATCGACGCCGTGCTCGGAGGCGAAGAAATTTTGCATTCTAAAGCACTCGAAAATAAATCCATTTTGAGCGGCTTGCTCTTTTAGGCTTAGCAGCTCTTTGGTGCGCGCGCTAACGTTACTAAGCACGATAAGAACGTCTTTATCTTTATTTTCCAGGGCAAATTTATACGCCTGCTTTATCTCGCGGGCGACCTTGCGCTTCGCGTCCTCCAAAAGCTTCGGCGACCAAGTATAAACCCCCGCCTCATCGGTTAAGAACATATCGTTTTCCAGATGATAAATTTGCGCCTGCGGATATTCGTTTTTAAATTCTTTAATTTTCTCTTTTGCGAAAGTCGTTTTACCAGAGCCCGCGTGTCCGCGAACGACTATAAATTTTTTCATTTTACCGCCTTGATTTTATGTGGCGATATTCTACCTAAAATTTTAGCGCCTTGGTATCAAGAAATATGGATTTTGGTAAAATTTAAGGTTCGGTGGAGCTTAATACCCCTTGATTTGAGCCTAAGTTAAAGAGAGCCGATTTGAAATAGAAAATTTGTGCTTTGCCGAGGTGCTGAAATTAAAATTTGACCAAATTTGCCTCACCGAAGCGCTTGATCGATGAAAGCGCCAAATTTGATAGACGTGCGATAAAAAGCGTATTTATCCTCGCTATTTGATTTAAATTTAGCCCCGCGTAAAGGGGCTAAATACGCTTATTTGTCTCCTAGCGGCCAGTAAACGATCGGCTTAGCTCCGAGTCTTGCTTCGCCGTGATACATGCCAAGCTTGTCTTTCGTCCACGCAAAGCCCGTATGTCCGTGTTTGTCGATCGAGATGATACCGCCGCTGCCGCCGAGCGCTTTGACCTCTTTTACCGCTTCTTCGGCGGCCTTTTGCACATCGGAGGTTTTGTATTTATACAGAGCTGAGACCTCGTGCGCGGCATTTACGCGCATGTAGATGTCGCCCGTACCGGTGCAAGAAACCGCCACAGAGTCGTTGTCGGCGTAGGTTCCCGAGCCTATTATCGGGCTATCGCCGATGCGGCCGGTCATTTTGTTGGTCATGCCGCCCGTGCTGGTCGCCGCGGCTAGGTTGCCGTTTTTATCCAGCGCGATCGCGCCTACGGTGCCAAGATATGGGCGCTCGTGTAAATTTAGCGACGTCTTTTTCGCCTTTTCGCTATCAAGTAGCAGCTTTTGCTTCTCTTTGGCTTTTTGCAGCGCGTCGTATCTAAACTGCGTGAAAAAATACTTCTGATCGACCATCTCTAGGCCGTTTTCTTTAGCGAGCTTGTCGGCTCCCTCGCCGGCGACTAGCGTATGCCACGTCTTATCCATCACGAGCCTGGCGCCTAGGATAGGGTTTTTGATATGCCGTGCCATCGCGACTGCGCCCGCTTTTTTGGTCGAGCCGTCCATGATTGAGGCATCAAGCTCGTTAAATCCGTCGGCAGTAAATACCGCGCCCTTGCCAGCGTTAAAATTCGGATCGTCCTCAAGCACCATAATAGCCGCCGTAACGGCATCCATCGCGCTACCGCCCTTCTCAAGTACGGCTTGACCCGCTAAAAGCGCCTTTTTCATCGGCTCCTCGCGGATTTTAAATTCCTCCTTGGTTAGATCAAGCCCGCTGGTGCCGCCGTGAATGACGATGACGGGGGAAAATTTCTCCTGCGCATTCGCAGCCGTTAGCCCGAGCAGGGCCAAACTCGCCGCCATAAAAACGGCCTTTGAGAGTGAAAAATGCTTCATATCTCATCCTTTCGAAAAAATTGGAGAATTTCTAAGAAATGATATAACTTTGCTCTTTTCGTTTCGCTTAATCAAATGCGAATCCGGCTGGATCTAAATCTAATGCTTTGAGCTTAGGATTAAGCTTTCGCTGTCAAATTTAACGTGGTTTAATTTATGGCACAATCTGATGGATCGATTTAAATTTTATAAATTTGAGTTTGAGCGTCGGTAAAAATTTAATTACCGGGGCTCGATAAATTTCAACCGCGCGTCATAAAATTTTAGCGCGCGGCCGTATTTTAAAGGGTGCTATGCGAGCGAGCTCAAGCACGCACCCGCCGGCAAAGCAGGCTTCAAATCAAAACGCCTCAAGCTCGCCGTGCGCGATCATTTAGTGTTGCGTCGGAACCGACGCCAATATGTTTTGACGGCTCAATCGCAGCTTTTTTCTCCGCGGCAAAGGCGCGCCAGGTCGCACTTTAGCAGCACCAAGCCAAGGCCTAGCAAGAAAAGGTCTTTAAAGATAAAGCCGTCGATCTTGCCCAACTGCGGCAGTAGGCTGAGCGTGCTCAGCGCCATAACGATTACGATGAGATCGCCCACGATGCCCGCCTTCGGCTTGAAAAAGCCCGCGATGAGCGAGAGATAGCCCACGGTCTCCACCACGCCCAAAAAATAGCTCGCGCCGGCGTCCCCGAGCGCTGACGGCAAAAACGAAAGCCACGTCTGCGAAAAGAGCGGCCTTAAAACCTCCACCTCGAACTCAAACCACTTGTAGTTGCCCATCACGGCAAGCACGATGATAACGGAAAGTCTAGCGAATACAATATCCGCATCGCCTGCGACAATTTTTTTTACGATCTCCCTCATACGGCTCCTTTGTAGATTGTGTAGCGGTATGATAGCGAGCTTGCGTGTAGGCTACGTGAAAGGGTGAAATTTCAAATTTCAAATTCCTTGGCTCTATAAAATTCCGCGCCTCAGCAAATTTCTACGACTCTGCGAAATTTCGTAAAATTTTTTGAAATTTACGGCATTTTGTGAAATTAAAAATTCCGTGGCTCCGCGAAATTTAAAATTCCATGCCGCGCGCCGTAAAATTTTAGCGTGTGCATCGTATTATTTAACATGCACGCCGTAAAATTTCAATGTGCATACAAAATTTTAAAATTCGCGCCTAAATTTAAGCTATAATCGCTTCAAATTTTAAGGAGCCGCAAATGCTAAAATCATATCCTCTTGCGATACAGGGCGTGGAGTTTCGCGGACACGGCGTGACGGTAAGGGCGGGCACCTATACGCCGTGGACGCGGCAAGCGGTGAGGTGATCTTTAAGCTTGATACCGGCGGCACCGAGCATTTCGCGTGGTGCGAGGATAAAATTTTACTCGCAGATCGCCGCGGCAAGCCGGTTTTGATTAGCGCGGACGATGGTTCGATCTTAAAAGAGGTGAAATTCGGCGAGTTTCAATTCGGCTCGGATCAGATCATGCTCGCTAGCAAAGGTCGCCTCTACGCCTTGGCAAACGACGGAGCCGCGATGCACGCAGTCTGCGCGGATTTATAAAATTTAATCGCAAGGCTTGAGGCGCCGAGCGAGTGGTAAATTTAAAATTTTAATCGGCTTGCCCGCTGCGCGATAAAGCGATTTGCTACTTTGTGTGCGAATTCCCCGGAGAAATTCAAATCCCGCGCCTTAAAATTTAAAGCGGTCGCGGCAAAATTTCAAGGCGCGAAGTGGTGCGAGCTGCCGCGAAATTCCATCAAGCTTTGCGGCGTGCGCGGGCAAACCTCGGCGATGATATTGATCGAAACGCCCGTTTTAGCGGCAATTGCATAAATTTTAGGCAAAAACTTCGGCGCGAAGCTGAACAAAATCTCGTACTCCTCGCCGCTTTGCAACGCAGCCTCGCTAGGGCAGGCGATCCAGCGCGCACCCACGCCGCTAGCCTCCAGCAGGCGGGGCAAATCCTGCGCAAGCCCATCGCTAATGTCCATCGCCGCGCTGATAAACTTCGCCGCCTTGTAAAAAAACTTATCGCGCAAAATGGGCCTAACGAAGCGCGAATTTTTTGAAATTTTTGCGCGCAGATCCTCGCGCAAGCGATATGAGCCACTACCTGGCACAGGATTTTCGCCTACAGAGCTTTGCGGCGCAGAATTTTCGCATGCTAGGCTTTGCGACTTAGAATTCTTGTGATCCTCTCCGCTTCGTGACACGGAATTTTGCGCCGAAATTTCGGCATCCAAGCTCTGCGGCTCGACGTATGCAGGAAAAATTTTATCGTCCAGACTTTGCGGCTCAAGATCCAAAATTTGCATTGCCGAAGTTTCAGCGTCCAGGCTCTGTAGCTTAGCATGTGCGAGCGAAATTTTATCGCCCGGGCTTCGCACCTCATCACCAAGATTTTGTGTCGCCGAAGCCTCGGCGTTCAGACCCTGCGGCGCGGTGCTTGAGTTTTGCACCGACGAAATTTTATCGTCCCAGTTTTGCGTCTGCGAGCTAGCGGACGAAATTTCATCTCTTAAAAGCACCGCCAGATCGCGCCAGGCGCCACCTAACTCGCCCGTATGCGCGATGAGATCGCCCACTCGCGCGCCGCTACGAAACACGGGGTGCTTGCACTTGCCGATCAAGCTTACGCTAAGCGCGATGCGATCCGAGCCGATCGTGTCGCCGCCGATGATCCGTATGCCCCACTCGCGCGCCGTTTCGCTCACGCCCGCGCACAGCTCGTCGATCTCGCGCGTGCCGATCTCGCGCGGCAGCGCAAGCCCCAGCAGGGCGTATTTGGCGCGCGCATTGGTCGCGATCATATCCGAGATGTTTACGAGCATCGCCTTTGCGCCGATCTCGCGCAGGCTCAGCCAGCCGCGCCGAAAGTGCACGCCCTCGACGAAAAGGTCCTTGCAATACGCCCGTTCGCCGATCACGGCGCAATCATCGCCATTAAGCTTCGATCTAAATTTCTCAAAAATATACCGCTCCTTATCCATGCGCCCTCCGTTAAATTTAGCGTTACGCCGCAGCCGCGCGAAAGCTAAGAAGCCCGAATTTGCGGGCCTTTATTTAAATTTCGTCGCGCACGCGCAGTAGGAGTTCTACGCTCCGCTTTGCAAGATTATAGCGTAAATTTAGATTTTCGCCGCGCGAGTTTGGCTGCGGTTCGGTGCGGCTCGATAGCAAAATTAGAAATCGCGTGAGTTTTGAGGCTTTAACGCGGCTCGGTACGGACGAGGTCTGCGATAAAACCGCGCCCGACTGACGCACAAGCGTCCCCAAAGCCTAGCTCTAGCTTGCCGCCGCGACACCGAACCGCAATCATACCGCACTCAAAAGCGCCCACAAAGCTTCATACGCTAGCAAAATTGCGGCTTTTAGTGGCCGCGATACAAAGACGATGCGATGCGAAGATAAATCGCCGCGCAGGCACGGATGCTGCTTCAAATCTACGGCGCGGGTATAAATTTTGCTTTCAAAATCGGGCTTCAAAAGCGCGAGCTCCGCCATGCGGTCTTAATCCGCCGCAAGCCTGTACCGCCCGCAAACGACATAAAATTTCGCCGCGCCCCAAGCACTCAAACCGCGCAACGCCCCAAGCTGAATTTCATCGCAGCGCAGCGACGAAATTTCACGAAACGTCGCCGCCTGGTAGCCCGCTAGCCTTTCTTTAGCTTCCTAAGCTCGCGCAGAACCGCCGCTTTGTTCTCACTATCTTTTAGCGCATCGTAGCACTGCGCGAGCAGCTCTAGCGCGTGAGCCAGAGCCTGCTTGTAAGCCGGCAGCTGCTGATATGCCAAAAGTGCCGCCGCATCGTCTCTCATCGCCGCGAAATGTCTCAGCGCCGCAGACGGATCGCCGCGTATCATCGCGATCTCGCCTAAAATTTCGTGTCCGTCGTAGCCCGAGTGCTCGTAGGCGGTGCCGCGCATGCCCTCGTAGAGCTTTACCGATCTGTTCGCGTAATCCTGCGCCGCGGCTAGATTTTTCTGCGCATAGCTCGCAGAAATTTTACTCGCGCCCGCCTCTTTGTAAATAGCCAAAAATTGTCGCGCGATCTGTAGATAAAGCCCGCCCGTATCGGGCTCCGTCGCATCCGAAAGCTCCGCTGCGGCAAGCAGATGCTCTAGCGCGGCGGCACACTCGCCCAGCCCCGCATACAGCTGCGCGTAATCCCGCGCGAGCGAAGCCCTACGCGCGCGCTCGTCCGATCCGTCCTCTATAAACGGGCGCAGATGCAAGCAGTGCGCCTCCCATTCGGCCAAATCTCGCAGTGCACGACGCTTGGGCTCGGGCGCCGGCTCATTCAAAGCGGAGCTAGCCTTAGCACGCAGATACTCGCACGCGCCGCTAGCTCTGCCTTCGGCCTCGTAGGGATCGAGTGTGAGCGTTTGCAGTCGGGCGAAAATCTCCTCCGCACGCACGGGATCGCTCTGCAAAAACATAGTCCAAACAAACAGCGCCCGCCCATATTCGCGCACAGCGCTCTTGCGATCGCCGCGAGCCTCGTAGATGCGCCCGAATGTATAAGCGCTCTCGTAATTTACGGCATCGGCATATATCTCTGCTACCCCGTTTCGCATGGAGCTCGCATCCGTCGCCAGCGAGACGGCGGCGTCGGTATCGCCGCGCTGTAGCGCGATGCGTGCACGGACAAATCTACTAAAAATCCGCCCTACTTCGATGCGCTTTAGCTCGCTAAGCTCCTGCGCTCGTGCGGCGAGCTCTTCGGCACGCGAGATCTCTTTAGCAAGCAGCGCTCGATCGGCATTTTCTAGCAATTTCCAAATTTCGCGCATAGAAGACGCGGCGGAATTTTTAGCAGTAGCGTTTGCAGAGGCTATATTTTTTGGCGCAGAAATCTCGGTCGCGGCGGGATTTTTGACGGAATTACCCGCACCGGTAGAATTGGCCGCATCCTTTACGACGGCGCCGTTTGCGGCATGAGTGTTTTCGGCGGGCAGCGGGACCTGCGTGCAAGCGGCAAGAAACAAGCCGAGCGCGACATAGGGTAAAATTTTCATAGACGACCTTCGGAATTTTAGCCTGATTATAGCAAAACAAAGTTTAAATTCCGCGGCGGCGGAGCTTGCGTCTACGTAGAGCGGCGAGCTAGCTTAGATGAAATTTTAAAATTCTACCGAGCGATGTTCGTAAGCCGCGCGAGTTTGGCTGCGGGCTTCGGTGCAGCTTGATAGCGAAACTAGCAATCGCATGAGTTTTTGGGCTTTGTCGCGGCTAGGTACGACTTGATGCGGGCGGAGGCCTGTGATAAAACAGCGCGAGTTTATTTCTTGCATGCGCCCGTCTGCACGCACTCGCGCAGATAACGGGTCTTTAAAACGGCAGTTTAAAATTTTAAAATTTAGCCGTAGCCGCAGCGAGATTAAATTTAAAAGCTGCGTAAGCGAAGTAAAGTTAAAATTCGCCTGAATATTTTATATAAACGGAGGGCAAATGGGCATTTATTATGATCTAGCTAGAGGTTGGTTTATCTTTCTGTTAATTGGCGTGATTTTGCTCAATAGCGTTTATGTAAAGGGTAATTATATAAAGCATTTTGATTTTAATGTATTGATTGAATCTATGAAAGAAACCAAAGAAAATTTAGGTTTTGCACACAAATTCGTAGGTGTATTTTATTGCGTAATCTCATTTATTGCCTATTTTTGCATTTATTTGGGACTTCTTGCATTAATATTAAAAATATTTATTTATTTATTAAATTTTGGAAAATCAAGGAATTCCAAATGGACGATGCGAAACCGAGTGAGCCGCTGCTAATCATAAAAAGGGCGAGGCGTTTTTATGGTCCTTTTTATACGGTAGTTAAAATTTTACAATTTTATATCGCCATTGTTTTTATAATGCTTGACAAACCTTATGCTCCTATCGTAGGCTGGGTAATGCTGATCGGGCTTTTTTACGCAGAGATTATCCCGAATTGCTTTAAATTTATTGCGTGCTATGATGATCGTATGGTAGTGAGATATTTTTTCTGGGAAAAAGTTATCATGCTTAAAGATATAAAGGAATTCACCGCATATAAAATCCCTATATCATTTAAACAAATTTTAGCCATAAGACTTAAGCCGAAGATTTATGATATATTGGTTTATCTAGGCTCAATCTCTATACCGATGGACTACTTAGCGAGCGATGATTTTGAAAAGCTGAAAATTCTACTAAAAGAACGCAATGTAAGATATTTTAATTTTAAAAATTTTAAATATGAATAAATTTTATCTGAGGAGCAAAAATGGGTTGCGACCGTAGTTATCAAACTATAAAAATAGGCGGGTTTTTTAATTTCGCCATAAAATTTCTTGTTGCAATATTTTTTGCGATTGTTCTATTCGGCTGCGACGGTAGGGAATGTCGGAATCAGTATAAAGACAAAGCAGAAGAAATAATATTTGAAGGAATAAGAGATTTAAATCATCTAGGCGGTTCTTGGTCTTGTGGAAAAATTACCGATAGATATGAGAGCATAGTAAACATTTATGGCGCTAGAGATGATGATATAAAGTTGCTCTTAAATAATTTTTCAAAAGTTACCGACATACCAAATGTTAAAATCACGATAAATGTTTATAAAGGCATAAGGTTGGCAAATAAAAATTTGCCGCCAAATGATGAGCCTATATTAATCTTAAAATTAAATACTCAATCGAGTCAAGCAGAATAAAATTTCGGGCGGCGCAAACCGCCCGAAATGTAGCCCGAAGTACCGCGCCAAGCCCTTACTGCTCGTAAAAGCCGCTCGGTTTGGAGATCGTGTCGATGTAGATGTTTTTGGTCTGGGTGTAGTGCTCCAGGATCATCTTGTGCGTCTCGCGACCGATGCCCGATTCTTTATAGCCGCCAAACGGCGCGCCCGCGTGGATCTGGTTGTAGGTATTGACCCATACGCGACCCGTCTCAAGCAGGCGTGCGACCGTGAGCGCTTTTGCGATGTCGCGCGTAAATACAGCGCCGCCAAGCCCGTAAAGGCTGTCATTTGCCATGCGGACGAGCTCGTCTTGATCTTTAAATTTAATCACGACGCCCACCGGACCGAAGATCTCCTCCTGCGCCACGCGCATGTCGTTGCGCACGTCCACGAGTAGCGTAGGCTCGACGAAAGCCTCTCCCGCGCTATGTCGCTTGCCGCCCACGGCGATCTTAGCGCCCTCCTCTACGCCGATTTTTACGTACTCTAAAATTTTATCGGCTTGCTTTTTGTTGATCTGGCATCCCATTTGGGTGTTCGGATCGAGTGGATCGCCCACCTTGATGCGCTTAAATTTCTCCACGAGCGCCGGCACGAATTTATCGTAGATACCCTCCTGCACGAAGATCCTACTTCCCGCGCAGCAGACTTGGCCTTGGTTGAAAAGGATACCCAGCTGCACGCCGTCGATCGCAACGTCGAAGTCGCAATCGTCAAAGATGATATTCGCGCTCTTGCCACCAAGTTCAAGCGTAGCGGGGATGATCTTTTGCGCTGCGGCTAACGCTATGCCTCTGCCGACCTCGGTCGAGCCTGTAAACGCGAGCTTATCGAGCCCTTTGTGAGTACGGACGAACTCGCCTGCCTTGCTTCCCTTGCCGGTTACGACGTTGATGACGCCCTTTGGAAGCAGCGGCGCGATTAGGCGGATAAACTCCAAAATACTAAGGCTGGTTTCGGAGCTTGGCTTAAATACGCACGTATCGCCCGCGGCAAGTAACGGAGCGAGCTTCCACGCGCCCATCAAAAACGGGAAATTCCACGGCACGATCTGTCCTACTACGCCGATCGGCTCGCGCAAAACGACGGATAGATAGCGCTCTTTTAGTATATTGGCGCTGCCCTCCTCGCCCAAAATCACGCCCGCAAAATAGCGGAAATGCTCGATCGACCACGCTACGTCGACCGCGCGCGTCTCGCGGATCGGCTTGCCGTTGTCGATAGTCTCTACGGTGGCAATGAACTCGGCGTTTTGCTCTAGGACGTCGGCGATCTTATTTAGCAGCGCGCTGCGCTCATAAACGCTGGTGCGGCGGAAGCTCTCAAACGCCTTGCGCGCCGCGGCGACCGCTCTATCGACGTCCGCCTTGCTAGCATCTGCGATCTTTGAAATTTTCTCGCCGGTAGCGGGATTAAAAACGTCTAGGCTCGCGCCGCCTTCGGCATCAACGAACTCGCCGTCGATGAAAAGCTTATAGCTTGGTTGGATTGTAGCCATGCTTACTCCTTACGTGAAATATGACATTTAATATTATATATCCGCGGTGATTAATGCGGCATAAATTTTGTAGCGAAAATCGGTTAAAATTTTGCGGTGTGTAAATTTGAGAAGCAATGCGGCGTGCGCTAAATTTTAAAATTTAATCTGCGTGCGCGACAGCGGAGGTTTTGAGAGATTTTAAAACCGCGTGAAATTTAACAGGGCGCGAGCGGCGAAATTTCAAAAGGTAACATTTATGAAACGAGAGTGGAAATTTGGCTACGATAAAATTTCAGAATTCGGCTTTGCTAAATTTTAAAATTCGGTTACGTTGAAATTTTAAAATTTCGTGAAGTAAAATTTTTGAAACATTTTGCGGAGCGGGCGAGCGGTTTAAATTTACGGCGCACGGCACGTGCGACGATAAATTAGCGAGCGCGACTCAAGCTATACGTAGCCTAAACTATAGCCTGCCGATAAATTTTAAAATTTTGCGGGATTAAATTTCTAAAACATTTTTTTTGAGATGAAATTTCTAAAACTATCTCTCGCGCAAGCTTTGTGAACCCCTTAACGTTCGCCTGCGAAGCTCGCTTGGACACGGGCGACATCCGAGCAAGACGAAAGTGCGGCGCCGAAAGTAGCCGCAGCTGTTTTATAAAAACAGGTACAGGCGGCACAATTCGCTCTCGCTCGTAGCTTCTCGGGTACAGAGGGCGTAACCGTTCATACGCACGACTTAATGCGGGTGCTCACCCCTGCGCACAGCTTTGGACACAGGAGTGCAATCACTCGTGCGTACGGTTTCTTGGACGCAAGGGCTCAATCACTCGCGCACGCGGCTCGGACGCAGTGAACCCAACTGCTCGCGCTGCGGTTCGCGGCTCGTTTGAGCACGGGGGAGGATAACTGCTCTGCGTGCGTCAGACTCATTCAAGCCAAAAAATCGAACTAAGCGCACAAAATCTCCGAGCCCGCGAAAGCCACACTCAGGCTTTTCTAGCCGAGAGATCAAACCGCTTAAAATTTTAAAATTTAGGCTCGAAAAAGGTCTCTTCGTGGATGTTGGCAAAGGCAGCTTGCAGGCTGATAAAAAACCTCGGATGGGTCTTTTCGTACTGCGCCAAAAGCTCCTTCGTAGCGGCGCGCGCGGTGGGTTCCTTGCCGCCGTATTGCCTCGCGGGGCAAACCTCTTCCTCGCGCATGATCGGAAGCTCGTTATCTCTGGCGCAGGCGGCGATTTGGCGCTCGCGCGCAAGAATGAACGGACGGATGATCACGAGCCCGTTTTCGGCGACGTAGCGCGGAGCGAGAGTACGAAGCGCGCCGTTGAAGGTGAAATTCATAAAAAAGCTCTCCGCGGCGTCGTCGAGGTGGTGGGCGATGGCGATTTTATTAAAGCCGTGTTCGAGCGCGTAGGAGTAGATGTATCCGCGCCTCATACGCGAGCAAAAGCTGCAAAACGTGGTATTCGCGCGGATTTTTTCTTTGCCGAATTCAAAAATTTTAGTATCGATTATCTCGTAGGGGATCTCGTGCTCTTTAAAATGCGAGCTTATCTCGCGCAGGTCCTCGCCGATACCGTAGGTGACAGTAACGGCTCGAAACTCCCAATCTAGCGGGCTTACGCTTTGGAAGTGCTTCAGCACGTGCGCCAAGCTCATGCTGTCTTTGCCGCCGCTAAGAGCTAGTAAAATTTTATCGCCGCGCTCGAACATCTTGTATTTGGCGTTGGTTTGTCCGACGCGGCGAAGTAGTTTTTTGGAGAGGTTTATCATAACCTTTCGATCATTTTTAGGACAAAATTTGCGCTCGTTTGCGCGCTTTTTACCATAAACTCGTCAAAGTCAAACTCGGCTTTGTGTCCCGCCTCGTCGCTTATCGCGCGCAGCACGCAAAACGGCACGCCCAGCGCGTCGCACACCTGCGCTACGCTCGCTCCCTCCATCTCGACCGCGCTCGCGTCAAACGTCCGCTCGATCCAACTCTTGCGCTCCTCGTCGCTTACGAACTGATCGCCGCTAGCGATAACGCCCGATTTTAGCGTGATGCCTAGCTGCTCGGCGACGCTTTGCGCTATGGAATTTAGCTTCGCGTCGGTTTGGACTGAAATTTTACTTCCCGGCACGAATCCGTGCGGATGCCCAAACGCCGTGATATCAAGATCGTGCTGCACGAGCGAGGTGGCGTATAAAATTTCGCCGATCTTAATGCCGCGCTTCAAAGCCCCCGCAACGCCCGTAAAAATGAGAGCGCGCGCGCCGAATTTCTCGATCATGACCGTAGCCGTCATGGCAGAATTTACCTTGCCAATCTTCGAATATGCAATCACTAGATCATGGCCGTTAAGCTTGGCGGTGTAGAATTTATTATTCGCATGCTCTACGGCCTCCACGCTCACGCCCCGCTCGCGCAGTGCGGATAGTAGCGGCTCGATCTCTTCTGGCATAGCGCCCAAGATCGCTACTTTCATCCGTTCTCCTTTGCAAATTTCAGAAACTCGTCTAAACTCGCAAAATCCGTGATGCTAAAGGTCGGCTTCTGCGTGATCTTTTTGTTTATACCTTTTAAAACCGCCGCGCCGAACTCGACGAAGCAGTCTACCTCGCCCTCGTAATTTTTGATGCTTTGTTTGTAAAGCACGGGACTGATAAGCTGGGCTTTCAGCAGCTCTAGCGCTTCGGATTTTGTCCTGTATGCGCGCGCTGTGGCGTTAGCAACGACCGGGGCGAAGCTCTCTTTTAACGCAGGGCGCAAAAATTCCAAAAGCTCGTCGCTAGCACTCCCTAGCATCGGGCAGTGGCTTGCGACGCTCATATTCAGCAACATCGCGCGCTTTGCGCCTGCGGCCTTAAACTCGCCCTCAAGTGCTGCGAGATCGTCTTTTTTGCCCGCAACTACGATCTGCCCGTCGCAATTATAATTCGCTGCCCAAACCTGCCTGCCTGCACTCGCCGCATCCGCACAAATTTTCTCGACTGCCTCGTCGGCAAGAGCTAAGATCACCATCATTCCGGCGTCTTTGCCCTCGCAGGCGCTCTGCATGAGCCTACCGCGAATATTTACGAGCTTTAACATCTGCTTCGGCTCTATGCCTCCCGCAGCGCTTAGTGCGCTAAACTCGCCCAGCGAATGTCCGAGCAAAAACTGCGGAGCGATGTTAAGCTTTTCTTGATCCAGCCTTTCTTGCAGCGCCGCAAGCGCCATCATGGAATTTAGCGCGATAGCGGGCTGCGTAAATTCCGAAACGTCGAGCTTGTCGTTAGGCTCAAACAGTAAATTTTTAAAATCGATACCGGTAAATTCTGAAGCCTCATCCAAAAGCGCGCGCGCAGGATCGGAGCTGTCGTAAAACTCCCTGCCCATGCCTACGCTTTGGCTGCCCTGTCCGGGGAAGATAAAAGCGAATTTCATAAAAAAATCCTAATGCTCGTGGTGATGCCCGCCGCAGCACTCGTGATCTTTTCCGTGATCGTGACCTCCGCAACACTCGTGATCCTCTGCGTGATCGTGTCCGTGTCCGCCGCAGCACTCGTGCCCCTCGTGATGATGGTCGTGTCCGCAGCTGCAGCTGTGCGCACCCTCCGGCTGACCGGTAAGAATTTCATCAGCCGTCGCTTCGCGGTTCTCGACGATCTTTATATTAAATTCCAGCTCCTTGCCCGCAAACGGGTGGTTAAAGTCGATAGTGACGTCCTGCTCGCCGATAGCCTTGACGCTCACGCGGGTAGTCGCGCCGTCCTCCGCCTGACCGAAAAGCTCCATACCGACGACCAGATCGATGCCCGCAAACTGCTCTTTAGGTAGGGTTTGCACGGCGTCCTGCTTATACTCGCCGACCCCGTCGCTCGGGCTTATGCGAACCGTTTTGCTCTCGCCCGCTTGTAGATTTAAAATTTCATCTTCCAGCTTTTGGATGATTTGATCTTTGCCACTAAGAAAGGCGATTGGGTCGGAGTTTAAATTTGACTCTAAAATTTCGCCGGTTTTACCGTCTTTTAGCTCATAATGCATCTTTATAACTCGGTTGTTAGCCATAGTTTTCTCCTATTTAAAATTTTATTTTTGATTTTGTATTTAAATTTAGGTTATCTAGTGGGCGCGGCTTTAGCTTCTTTGGAATCTGGGTATGAAGCCTTTAACGCTTTGTAGAATTTATTTGCGCTGTCTTTATCGCCGATCTTATCGAAGCTGATCGCGGTGTGATAGAGGAGCTTTGGGGTGTAGTCTTGGCTCTCGTTGTGCGAGATGCTCTTTTTATAATAGTTTATCGCTTCTGCGTATGAGCCGGAGAAATATGAAATTTCGCCCAGCATGTAATTTGCCTTAGCGGGCTTGTAATTTTTAGATACTAAATAATTGTAGCGCTCTTTTGCGCCCGAATAGTCTTTTTTGGCATATAAAGCGTCAGCCTCTTTCAATACTGAAGCTTGATCTTTTGATTTAAAATCGGAGTCTGATTTTGTACTAGCAGGGACTGAAGCAGTACCTGCGTCTAATTCAGCGTTTTTTTTTACACTGCCGCCACTGCCTAATTTTTTATTGATTTCAGCAATTTGGGCTTTTATAGTAGCGATGTCTCGTTTCATCTGATCTAGCTCGCTGTTACCTTGGCTCTTGCCCGTAGCGCGAATTTCTAGATCCGCTACCCTGTTTTCCAGGTTAGAAATTTTAGAATTTGTTCCTTCAAGAACGCTTCGCAAACCTTCGACGCTCTCGCGTGTATTATCTACACTAGTTTGCATCTCGCTTATACGCTTGCGATTGTCGCGCAATACTTGTTCGTTTTCAGTTAACCCGTAAGAGCTACCTGAATCAATATTGCCAGCATCAAATGCGGAAGTTTCTGCATTTAAAAAAGTGGCGACTCCCAAAAGAGTCGCCACCGTGAAATTTTTAAATCTCAAATTAGAATCCAACTTTGAATTCGTCGCGTCTGTTTTGAGCGTCGCACTCTTTAGAATGCTCTGTGCAAGCCATATTGCTCTCACCGTAACTTACTACGGAAATTCTGCTCTCATTTACGCCTTGAGCAACCAATGCGTCTTTAGCTGCAGTAGCTCTCTTTAGACCAAGAGCATAGTTGTACTCATCAGAACCCCACTCATCGCAGTTACCCTCAACTTTAACAGTTAGAGACTCTGCGCCTGCTTGATTGAATAGAGCTGCGTTATTATTGATTGTGCCTTGTTGATCGGCTCTAATATTAAATTTATCAAAGTCGAAATAAACAGTGCCAACTTCACTTTGGATCTGAGATGCCAAAGCAGCTAGTCTATCTGCACCACTTGTGCTTGTAGTATCGGCCTCTGGGGTCTTTTTAGAACAACCGCTCAATAATAGAGCAGCAACTGCTATCGAAGATAAAACTAAATGTTTCATTTTCTATCCTTTCAAAAAAAATTGAAGTCATTATATCACGAGATTTTTTAATATTTTACCAATCAACCGATTGAATTTTACCCACTCTTAACGGAAATTGAAAACTTTTATTCTCGTTAACCCTGATAATACCTACCGAGCTTCCGCTGCCGTCTTGCTTGATAAACATAATGCTGCCGCCATCGCTAGAAAATCTAGGAAACATATTTTTGCCGCTAGCCGTTAACTGGCGTATCATATCGGTTTGAGTAGAGATTAAATATATATTAAATCCGCCACCGCCATCGCGACTAGAGTAAGTAACGTAATTGCCATTTGTGCTGATGGAGTTATTGTTTTTGCCGTGATAGACGAGCTGCTGAACGTTGCCACCATTTATGCTAGTGGCAAATACGTTTGGATAACCTAAACGATCACTCACAAAAGCCACGCGCGAATCGCCGTCGATAAAATTTCCATTTACATCAATGCCAGCATAATCAGTAATTTGCTTAGCGCTGCCCGAGGCTATATCATACAAATAAATATCGGGTTGATCCTTAGGCGCATTGGTGATTAGAAGCTTTCTGCCGTCGGCGCTTACATCTGAAGCTATCGTCATGCCGTGACCGGTAAAAATTTTACTTTTGCTACCGTTGGATAGATTAAATTTATAAATAGCGGGCGTATTTTTATTGACGTAATAGGTATAATAAAATTCGTTCTGCGCTGCGCTTGCCCATTTAGGGAAGATATTTAATCCGCCGCGAAGCACCACCTGCTGGTAGGTAAGCGTATAGTCAGCCACCATGATCTCGCTCTCACGCGTCGAAGTGTAGCGAGAGAGCAAAATCATCTCCTTCATCCAATCGACATTTGAGTACCCTAGCTGCTTGACGATCTCAGATACCGCCATGTGTGCCAAAAACGGATACTTTTCAGCATTTGAAAGCGTAAAGCTTTTCTCGTACATCACCCTGCCGCTGTTTGCTTCGAGCACTTTGGCTTTTAGGCTCATCGGCGAGCTTTTATCACTTACCGCGTAGCGCACGATCAGAGCGGCACCGCTAGAGCCTAGATTGTCGGAAGCGCCCGCATCATAGCTGCTTTGTAGATACTCGTCGCTGACCTCGAAAGTGGCGCCGACCTTTAGATCGCCCACCATAAGTTTAAAGAATTTGTTGCCAAATTCTGAATTTGCAAGGTTCGATGCATCCTGAACAACGATTTTAGGGAGATTTACCCCTTCGTTTACGATAGACATAGTCGCATCTGCCGCGAAAATGCTACTACAAAATGCAAGAATCAAAAGTAGTTTCTTCATCTTTTCTCCTTAAATTTAATTTGATTTCGCAATCTCGGTTAATCTTATATTAAGTTTATGAAGTTTATTATCCGGGGATTTTGAAAAATTTTGCTCCGAAAGCCCCTTTAAAAATCTGTCAAGCTTTTGGTTAAATTTTATATCGCGACCTAACTCGATAATTTTATAACCCACCACTCGTCCGTCCGCGCCGAAAGCAACCTCGACCGCTGCGTCATCGTTAGTGGTAGCATCTTGTTTTAGCCACAGATATTCTAGCTTCTTTGCAATATCTCCATAATAAGCCCTAAATTCTTTAGAATTTTGAATTTCAGTGTTTAAATTTGAAGAGGTAGAATTTTTAGCAGAATCCACATCTTCTGCAAAAAGCATACAGCAAAACACAAAAATACCAAAAAATTTTTTCACTATTTTCCTTAAAAAATTCTAATTCGACTTCATCACATCAGACATCTTAGTCTTGATCTCATGCGCCGCCCCATCCGGAGACTTCGGAAAGCTTTGGGTTGATAGATTATCCAAGAAATCCCGCAGCTTCTGGTTAAATTCCGTCTCTCTTCCCAGCTCATCGATTTTATAATCCACGACTCGTCCATCTGCACCGAAAGTTATAATAATCGTCGCATCATCTTTCGTGGTCGCTACGTAGCGGCTCCATAGAACCTGAAGCCTCTTTTCTATCGCGCCGAGGTAGGCGTTAAATTCCCCCGTCCTTTGCGTCCTGCCGCCAAGCTTATCGGATTTGACGACAGCATTTTTAGATGCCGCTTTATCCTTAGCACTAGAGGTGGCGGTTTCTTTATCGGATTTTTTATTGCTCTGAACCGCATCGCTAGCCTTGGCGCTTTCCTCTACTTTTGGTATATTAACGCCGTTAAAAAGATCGCTCAAGCTCGGTTTTTCCTCTTTTTTCGGCTCCGGCTTAGCTTCCTCTTTTTTCTCTACTACTTTTTCGGAAGGTTTATCTTCCAACTTAGGCTCAGGCTTGGGCTCTTCTTTTTTGGGCTCAGCTTTAGGCTCGTCCTTTTTAGGTTCCGGCTTCGGCTCTTCCTTCGGCTTTTCGGGCTCTTTCGGCTTCGCCTGCACCGGAGGTGGCGGAACTACTTGCGCCGTAGTCTTAATTTTATCCTCCGGCACATCCTTCACATTCTTATTTTCAAACTCGCCTTGCTTTGTTTCTTTAGCGATTTCAGGCGCGGACGGAAGTTTATCATCTATTTCGAAATCAAAAGTAACATCCATATAATCGTTGGGATTGTCAGTATATTTTTTAAATTTTTCCTGCGGCTTTGAAATTTGATATAAAAGAACAAAAATCACCAGCAGATAGGCAAAAAGGGCAATTAAAAACGATTTGAAATTATCGTATTTAACCCCAGTAAAATTTGAATAATTAGCCATTTGTTTGAAGCGCGACTTTAGTAAAACCCGCTTGTTTTAAGCTTTTTAAGACAAACATTACATCGTCATAAACGAGTCTCTTGTCGGCTTGGATATAGACGGGTTTTTCCAAGCTATACTTGCCAGTGCCTTTAAGCAGCACGAGATTATCTGGGAATTCAGCTAGGCTCATCGAGCTTTTGTCGATATAAACCTTGCGATCTTCGCCAATACGCACAAGCAAGAATTCAGCGGTATTTTCCGAAACCTGTGCTTTTGAGCCACTAGGCAGTTCGATCTTCTCATCATAGATAATCGCCGTTTGCGCGACCATTAAAATCGCTAGCAAAACAAGCATAATATCGACGAGCGGAGTGATATTTAACTCTGGATTTTCGTCGAAATTATACATTAAATAGCTTTTCCAGTGTTTGCTTTAAATAGCAAAATATCCGCTGTACGATTTATGATGCTCATAACTTCGTATGCTTTGCGTTTTATAAGTAAGCTAAAGGTGTATGCGGGGATCGCTACAAAAATTCCACATCCTGTGGCAACTAGCGCCTCGCTGATCGCAGGAGCGATAGTATCGATGCCGGAATTTCCGCCACCGAGCTTGGAAAATGTGTGAAGTATACTAACGACCGTACCAAATAGCCCGATAAACGGCGAAGTGGAGGCGACGATAGATAGCCAAGTAAGTCCGCTAGTGGAGTCGCGTTCGGCTTTACCTTTATAAATTTCCAAGGCTTCTTTTGAAATTTTATCGGTATTTACTTTTTGAAAAATAGAGCCCGAAAGCGAAATCCTACCGCCCATCAGCAAGGATTCGAGCGCCTTTGCTTCGCGGTGTTGCCACGCACTAAGCCCTACGTATCTGGAGATTAAAATCGTAAAAGTTACGATAAAATAGATGGATAACCAAGAAAGCACGAATATCGTAATAAACGTGCTTCTCGTAAAATAACTTAAAATTATATCTAGCATATTTAACTTTGCCTTGCGAATTCGTCGACTCTAGCCATAATCGCTGCGGAATTTGCCGCATCGGAGCTAATGGACGCAAGCATATCTTTGGCGCGCTGCAAAGACTTCGCTACGGCGCTTTCGCTATCACCTCCGATAGCTACGGCTTGAGTGGCTAGGATAGTAGTTTTTTCTTCGGTAACTTCCAAAAATCCGTCGTTTACCAAAACAAGCTGCTTTTTGCCGTCTTTATCTACGATCTCAACGACTCCGCCTTCGCTTTTGTCTTTAAGTCCCGTTAACAAGCTCGCATGCCCTGGCAAAATACCCATTTCGCCAGTGATGCCAGGGAGTTGGACAGATTTGACTTCGCCCGAAAAGACCATCCCTTCGGGCGTAACGATATCTAAAAGCAAAAATTCTTTCATCTTAAAATTCCTATGCTTTCATCTTTTCGGCTTTTGCTACTACCTCGTCGATATTTCCCACCATATAAAAGGCATTCTCCGGCAGATCGTCGTATTTGCCCTCTAAAATTCCCTTAAAGCCGGCGATAGTTTCCTCTAGCGAAATATATTTGCCCGGACTTCCGGTAAATACCTCGGCTACGAAAAACGGCTGAGATAGATAGCGCTCGATCTTTCTGGCGCGCTCGACTACGAGCTTATCTTCTTCGCTAAGTTCGTCCATACCCAAAATCGCGATAATGTCCTGCAAATCTTTATATTTTTGAAGCACTGCTTGGACGCCGCGAGCGACCTTGTAATGCTCCTCACCGATGATTTGCGGATCAAGCATTCTTGAGGTCGAATCAAGCGGATCGACGGCAGGATAAATTCCTTTTTCGGCAATCGCTCTGTTTAAAACGGTCGTCGCATCAAGGTGCGCGAAAACGGTTGCCGGCGCAGGATCGGTAAGGTCGTCCGCAGGTACATAAACTGCCTGAACGGAGGTAATGGAGCCCTTCTTAGTGGAAGTAATGCGCTCCTGTAATTTACCCATTTCGCTAGCAAGCGTAGGCTGATAACCGACCGCGGACGGAATTCGTCCCAAAAGCGCGGACATCTCCGAACCCGACTGCG
The DNA here is from genome assembly GCA_963528045.1 of uncultured Campylobacter sp. Taxonomy (GTDB): domain Bacteria; phylum Campylobacterota; class Campylobacteria; order Campylobacterales; family Campylobacteraceae; genus Campylobacter_B. The sequence goes on from CAURUA010000010.1 coordinate 37,212, forward strand.
AGAAGCGGAAGATATTGTCAATAAACATCAGAACGTCAAGCCCTAGCTCGTCGCGGAAATACTCGGCCATCGTAAGACCGGTTAGCGCGATGCGATTTCTCGCCCCCGGCGGCTCGTTCATCTGACCGTAGGTTAAGGCGACTTTATCCAAAACGCCCGATTCTTTCATCTCGTTATAAAGGTCGTTTCCCTCTCTCGTTCGCTCGCCGACGCCTGCAAATACGGAGTAACCGCTGTGTTTGAAAGCGACGTTGTGAATTAACTCCATAATAATAACGGTCTTGCCGACGCCCGCGCCGCCGAATAGTCCTACCTTGCCGCCCTTTGCGTAAGGGGCGAGTAGATCGACTACCTTAATGCCGGTTTCAAAAATTTCGCTCTTCGTGCTTTGATTTTCAAAGCTAGGCGGATCTCTGTGAATAGACCAGCGGGTTTCAAATTTTTCATCCTCGCCTTCGTCGATCAGATCGCCCGTGACGTTAAAAATTCTACCCAAGACCTTCTCGCCCACTGGCACCGTAATAGGTGCACCCAGAGCCGTAGCCTCAAGCCCTCGCCTAAGTCCATCGCTCATATCCATAGCGATCGTGCGGACGCGATTGTCTCCAAGGTGCGCGGCTACCTCTAGGATCAGCCTGCGATGAGCGCCCTCGACGTCAAATTTAACCTCGATAGCTTCGTTAATCTTCGGTAAATAGTCCTTGAAATCGACATCGACCACGGGACCCATTACCTGAGAAATTATTCCTTTCATCCGTTTTCCTTTCATTTCATTGATTCGACGCCGCTTATGATCTCGATAAGCTCAGTCGTGATAGAGCCTTGTCTGGCTTTGTTATATGCTAAATTTAACTGCGATACGCGCTCTTTGGCGTTGTTTGTCGCATTCTCCATCGCATTCATTCTCGAGCAGTGCTCCGCCGCTAAAGAGTCTATCAGTGCGTAATACATGCTGTAGCTAAGATAGCTTTGGATTAAATTTAGCATCAATGTTTCTTCATCCTCAGGACTTTCAACTTCTACTTCCAATGTAGATGTTTTTAAAGCATCCTCGCTAATCGCAGGCTCACCGATTGGCACCAACGTATTTACCCGCATCTCTTGGGTAATCATATTCAAATAGCCGTTATGGATAAGTATAACTTCGTCAGTTTTACCTTCGTTAAAATCCTTGACCGCGGCTTGCACGATTTCGTTAGCTTTCTCGGACGATGGAGATGAGCTCACGCCGATATATCGCTCCAAAAGCTCAATGCCTTGAAAATCAAAATACTCTATCCCCTTTTTGCCGACGGCGCGAAGGCGAACCTTGATCTTTTTCGCTTTAAGCTCCTCGATCAAAGCTTTGATCTTTTTGATGGTGTTGATATTAAAACCGCCGCAAAGCCCTTTATCTGCGGTGACAAACAGCAAATCAACCACCTTTACCTCTCGAGTGGTATCAAAAATTCTAAGTTTTTCGTCGTTGCCTGAATTATTGCCTACGTAATTTTTAACTCGCGCAGAAATTTCACCCAAGACCTCGTTAATCTTCACCGCATAAGCTCGCGAGCGCATCGCCGCCTCTTTGGTGTTTTTGAGCTTGACGTTGGAGACCAGCTTCATAGCTTTGGTAGTCTTCTCCGTATTTCTGACGCTCTTGATCTGTAGCTTTATATCCTTTAAATTTGCCATAATTTAGCCTTTTTAAGCGGCAAAGGTCGCTTTAAAGTCATTTAGAGCCTTGATTAAATTTTCTTCCAAATCCTTCTCGATGGTCTTTTTGCTTCTGATCTCTTCAAAAATCTCAGGGTATTTTGCCTCGATATACGGATAGAGCTCAGCTTCAAATTTGCCAATAGAGCTCGTAGGCACATCGTCCAAAAATCCGCGGCTTCCCGCAAAGATGATGACCACTTGATTTTCGACCGGAAGCGGCGAATAAGGAGGTTGCTTTAAAATTTCGACCATTCTTTGTCCGCGATCCAGCTGCTTACGGCTGCTCTCGTCCAGATCGCTCGCAAACTGTGCAAATGCCTGAAGTTCGCGGTACTGGGCAAGATCTAGGCGTAAGGTTCCTGAGACCTTTTTGATCGCTTTAATCTGCGCGGAACCGCCGACGCGGCTAACCGAAAGACCCACGTTGATCGCAGGACGAATTCCCGAGTTAAATAGGCCCGACTCCAAGAAAATTTGACCGTCAGTGATGGAGATGACGTTTGTAGGGATATATGCCGAAACGTCGCCTGCCTGCGTCTCGATAATAGGAAGCGCCGTTAGGCTGCCTGCACCGAGTGCATCGCTTAGTTTGCTAGCGCGCTCAAGCAAACGGGAATGTAGATAAAATACGTCGCCAGGATACGCCTCGCGTCCCGGCGGACGGCGCAAGATAAGCGACATCTCGCGATACGCAACCGCATGTTTACTTAGATCATCGTAGATGATAAGCGCGTGGCGGGAGTTATCTCTGAAATACTCACCCATCGTGCAGCCCGAATACGGTGCTAAATACTGAAGCGCAGCCGCCTCGCTAGCACCCGCCGCAACTACAATCGTATAATCCATCGCGCCGTATTCTTCAAGCTTTTTAACGACTTGTGCGACGGTGGATTGCTTCTGGCCGATTGCTACATATATGCAGATGACGTCTTGACCCTTTTGATTGATGATGGTATCAACAGCAACGGTGGTTTTTCCTGTTTGGCGGTCGCCGATGATGAGCTCGCGCTGCCCGCGACCGATCGGCACTAACGCGTCTATTGCTTTAAGACCGGTTTGAAGCGGTTCGTGGACGGATTTACGAGCCATGATACCTTTGGCCTTTTCTTCGACAAATCTAGTATCGCTAGTCTCTATCGCGCCCTTGCCATCGATTGGCTCGCCTAGGGCATTTACTACGCGACCTATTAGAGCATCACCTACCGGAACGCGCAAAAGCTTACCCAGTCTTTTAACGCTACTACCTTCGTTAATGCCGCTAGTATCGCCTAAAATAACGATGCCGACACTGCTCTCCTCTAAATTTAACGCGATACCACGAGCTCCGTTTTCAAATTCGACCATCTCGTTAGCCATTACGTTTTTTAAGCCGTAAACATTAGCAACGCCGTCTGCGACCGAAACGACCTTACCGGTTTCTTCGATATCAACGCTAAGATCGAAATTTTCGATTCGCTCTTTGATTATGCTGATGATTTCGTCTGCCTTAATTTTCGCACCCACGCTTTACTCCTTTAAATTGCTTTTAAAATATATTCGCTCATTTTTTGTTTCAATCTATCAACTGAAAAACTAATCTCAAATCCAAGATCCTCGACTTCGATCTTAATACCCTCAAGCTCGCTTTTAACGGGTTGTAGGGTAATATCTGCATTAAATTTCTTTGAAATTTTAGCCTCTAGCTCTTTTATTTTCGCGACGTCTATTTCGGTAGCGGAATAAATTTTGCCCAAATATTTATTATCCAGTGCCGCAATATTCTTGCGCAGTTCCTCGACTATCTGTGGGATCAGCGCAATACGCCTATTTTTAGCTAGGAGTTTAATAAAATTTACGATTTTTTCGTTTGGATTTTTTATAAACGACGCGATAAGTTCCACTTTGGATTCCTCTTTTAGCGTCGGAGATTTTACAATATCTTGGAATTTTGGAATTCTAAATGCGCTCGCGACGCTCTCGAGCGTCTGCAAAACAGAGCCTAGTTCATCTTTTTTATAGCTCAGTATAAGGGCGTTTACATATCTTTTTGAGGTGTTATTTATCATCATCCGACCTTTTTCTCTACGATTTTAACCAGTTTGTCTTGACCGAATTTAATGTCGTCCGATGCAAAAACGTCATCCAGTATCTCGCTTACGACCTCTTTTTTGATCTTGCGCGCCTCAAAGCTCTTCTGCTCGTCGAAAGATTTTTGCAAATTCGCAATCTCTTGCTCGGTTGCATTTTTTATCTTTTCGGCAGCGAACACGATCTCTTTTTTAGCGGTTTCGATTAAAGCTGCGCCTTGAACCTTGGCATCTTGAAGATCTTTTTTAGCTTGCTCTTTGCGAGCTGCGGACTCTTTTAAAATTTTTTGATTAGCTTCAAGCCTAGATGCGATGCCGTCGATCCTACCTTGATATGCTGCTTTTGCGGGACCTTTTAAAAGATAAAACAAAATTCCGAAAAACAAAATGAAATTTATGCTTCGCCACAGCACGTCGTAGTCTTTGACTCCATCGTGCCCACCGCTTGCTAAAACAAACGCCGGAATGATAAATAAAAATAGATATTTTTTCATACTAAAAACCTCATACTTTAGCCACGGCAGTGCTTAGGGCATTTTTAAATTCCGGAATTTTGGCTTGCAAATCATTTTTTAGGTTGCGCTTTTGCTCATTCAAACCGCCTAAGAATTGATCAAAATCTTCCTCCATTGCGGTTTTTTTCTCGGCTATTTCTCTAGCGGCAGCCTGCTTCGCGCTATCTATCGCCTCTTGCTTTATTTTAACAGCCTGTAACTTCGCAGCATCCATGATTCTTACGATCTCTGCTTTATCGGCATCTGCATCTTGTGCGTTTTTCATCGCATTTGCCTCATCTTCTCTAATAATAGCCTCTCGCTTTTCCATATGCAAAAGTAGCGGTCTATAAAGCTTGATATTTAAGAAGTAAATCAAAGCTAAAAATACGACAATGGTCGTTATCATGGCGGTCAAACTTACGTCTAGCATCGCACCTCCTCCAGGTTAGTTTTAAACAAAATGCGTATTTTACAATATGAAAAATTAAAATACACTATAAAAAATCATCCGATTTTCTTTAAAAACTCGGAAATTTGTAAAATTTCGCTAAATTCGATCGAAATTTTACGCTCTTTGATACTTATTTTACCAAATTGATCAAGCTTGGCCTTTAGCTTTAAAAGCTCAGGCTTGAAGCTTTGAAATTCCGCACCGGACTTTTTCTCTTTTGGAACGGTTTTATCTTTGAGCTTTTTGACTAAAGTTTCGGTGTCTCTTACGCTTAGGCGCTGTCCTAAAATGGTATTTAGCGCTAAAATTTGATCCTCTTTTTCGAGTCCAACCATTATCTTGGCGTGCCCTTGCGAAATTTTATCTGCGCTTATGGCGTCTTGCACCTCGGAGCATAAATTTAAAAGTCTTAGCGTATTGGTAATCTGTGTGCGGGACTTTTTGATGATGTCGGCTAACTCCTCTTGCGTGATCCTGTATTCACCGATGAGCTCTTTATAGGACTTAGCAAGCTCGATAGGATTTAGATCCTCGCGCTGGATATTTTCGATAAGGGCAAGCTCTCTTAAATTTTGAGATTTTATGTCCGCGACTACGGCTTTGATTTTACTCTCGCCCAAAAGCTTCGTCGCTCTTAGACGTCGCTCGCCGGCGATAAGGACGTAAGAATCATCTTTTTGAATAACAATGATGGGCTGAATAAGCCCGTGGCGAGAGATGCTCTCGCTTAGCTGCCTAAGTGCCTCCTCATCGAAGCTTTGACGCGGTTGATATGGATTTGGCTCGATTTTATCGACATCGATTTCGATAACTAAGCTATCGGCATTTCCGCTTTCTAGCTCCCTGTTATAGGAGCTTTCTACGTCGTCTAAAATCGCACCGAGCCCGCGCCCGAGCGCTCTTTTTACCTTGCCCATTTTTGCTCCATTATGGATTTAGCGAGGTCTTGATAGGCGATGGAGCCAGCAGATTTTATATCGTATAAAACCACCGGCTTGCCAAAGCTTGGGCTTTCGGCCAGCTTAATATTGCGCGGAATGATGACTAGATCATCACTCTTGCCGATACGAAAGAGCTTATCATCAAAATACTCGCGTAAATTCGCGACCGTTTCTTTGGCGAGATTGTTTTGCAAACTATACATCGTAGGCAAAAATCCGCGAATTTTTAAATTTTTATTGAGCGTTTGCTTGACGACTTTTACGGTATTTAGGATCAGCGCGACGCCTTCAAGTGCATAGAATTCGCACTGAATCGGGATGATGACGCTATCGCTTGCGACCAAGGCATTTACCGTAATGCTACCCAGCGTCGGCGGCGAATCGATGATGATGAAATCATATCTGTCCTTAACCTCGGAAATTTTATTTTTTAGCATTAGTTTGAAGTCTTTCTCTTCACTTACCTCGCGCTCGATGCCTACAAGTCCGATATTTGACGGCACCAGATCCATAAACTCAAGTTCGGTCTTTTGGATCACTTCGGACATGCTCTTACGCCCTGTTAAGACGTGATAAATGTTAAATTCAAAGTCGCTGCGGTTAAAGCCAAGCCCGGTCGTAGCGTTCGCCTGAGGATCTACGTCAATCAGTAGGACCCGCTTTTTCTTTATCGCTAGCGACGCAGCAAGATTAACCGCTGTGGTCGTCTTTCCGACGCCACCTTTTTGATTGGCAATCGTAATTACTTCACTCATCTTAAAGCATAAACCCTTTCTTCGTTTATTATGATCGATCCGTCTTCGCAAAGTTTAGCCTGCGCGAGTGAAATTTTTTCGCCGCCTAGATGAACGCTAAATTTTTGCGATTTTTGGAATTGTAACGAAAAATTTCTAAAAATTTGCTTCCACGAGATTTTATTTTCATATAGCGCAAAAAAGCCCTCTATAGCGTCTTTTGCGCTGATTTTTATATCTAAAATTCCCGCATATTCGGGCGCGCTGAGTAGGTTCATGCCGATGCCGCAGACGAGGGTATTTTTGATCTTATTCGTCATCGTTCCACCGATTTTGCGCTCATCTACATAAAAATCGTTGGGCCATTTTAACCAAAGCTGAGAGCCGAGCGATGCGAGAAACTCCTGCATAATCATCGCAAAATATATGCTCGCCGACTGAGGCGGCATGTCCGCGGGCAGATCCGTTTGAGCGACACAGAACGAAAATGCGAGATTGCCGTTTACGCCCTCCCAATCATTGCCGCGCGAGCCGATACCGGCGCTTTGGCGATTTGCGGCGATCGCAAAGGGCGGCGTTATCCTGCCTTCACGCACGGCACCCACCAAAAACTCCTGCGTAGAGGGAATTTGCTCTACAAATTCTACTTGCAAAACCCGCTCCTTGCGTAAGACGAAGGGCTCGCCTTGAAATATTGCAAGCGTTTAAATTCCGCGCTGCGATAGAATTTTGCGACAAGATAAAATTTAGCACGATTAAATTTTACGATCTTGCTAAATTTTTCGGCAACGCGGATTTTCCCAGCGGCATTTCGATAAAATTTTAAAGCCCTGTCTCGCAAAAATTCTGCGGCACGATCATAGAATTTTAAATGGTGCGTGTTCGGTGTAGCGCCGTAAAGTCCGCAACCGCCAAAGCGAAATTTAAAGCTCCTGCGAGCGTAAAATTTTAGAGCATAGAAGCGAGGTTTTGAAATTTTATAAAGCCTTGGTTTTGGAGCTTCGCTTCGAAATTCCGCACGGCAAAATTTTACTTCACGATTGCGGCGATACCCAAGGCAGAATTTCGCCGCGATCCCAAAAGCGCGGCGCAAATAAAATTCCCGCGCAGCATCAAAAGTGCGGCATAAAACGCGAAAATTTAAAATCCCGCTTAGCATAGCAGATCACCGATCTTTAGCCGCTTACCGTTTAGATACGCGCTAGCGTCCACCGGCTTTTTGCCGGGCTCTTGCACCTTTGCAATCTTAACCGCACCCTCGCCGCATGCGACGCAAAAGCCAAGCTTATCAACGTGCAGAATTTCGCCCACGCGCTGAAATTTACGCTCGCAGGATTCACGCAAAAGCTCTAGTTCTAAAATTTTTAACCCGCTAGCTAGATAAATCCCTGGCCATGGCGTTAGCGCGCGAAATTTATTATAAATTTGCTCCGCACTCTGCTCAAAGCCAA